>PMJO01000068.1 GCA_003158455.1 Myxococcales bacterium
CGTTGGAGGCGACTCGGCTTGCGGCATGGAGGGCATACGTGTATCCGGTCGCGGGCCTTGCGCATGCCGCTGCCTCCATAGGAGGATTGTCGGCATGCACTGCCCACGGTTGCGTTGGCTACCGGCGGCTCGCTCCCGTGGTGTGCAAACCCTCAGCTCTTCGCCTGCGCTACCGTCTCACTTTGCGGCCATGCCATCCTTGGCGCTAAGGTTGTCAGGCGAGACCGCTAGCACGGCTTGGAAGACCTGTCGCGCATCTGGGCCCTTGCCCATGCGAAGCAGGGCCCAGCCAAGTCCGGTTTGGTAGTCCAGCTCTGCCGGGTACTCGTCGACGAGTTTGCGATATCCCTGCGCCGCATTGGTCAGATCGCCCAGATTGTACTGGGCGGCAGCTAGGCGCGCCCGCACCGTGGGATTCTTGCCGTCCTGGCTCAGAACCTGTTTGCACGCAACCTGTAGTTCGTGCCACTTCTTCGCNNCGGTAGCACGCCTCGGCGGCCGCGTTGTCGCCAGCCAGGTAGGCAAGCCAGCCCGTGCGCAACGATAGGAAGTAAGACGCGCCAGCAACCTTGCGGATCTGGCGTACCTTGGCCAGCGCGTCCGCATAGTCGGCGCGCGCCTCAGCTTGATAGGAGGCGCGATACAGATCGGGGGCTCCGGCCGCCGCGACCGCCCGCCCACCCAGCAGCGTCACACACAAAAACAAGAGAATAGAGATTGGCCTACTGCAATTCTTCATGTTGGCTCTCCTTCATGACCTGTCTTCCGAAAGAAGCGCGAATTCACCAATGCAAGCAACCTGCGCCTCATGCCATCCCCTCGCGCTTGGCTTGGCGCATGGTCACGGTGGTCTTCGTCCCGCGGTGAATGACCTCGATGGTGTGCTCGCCACCGTCGAGGTCCAGCGACGACTGCGCGGTCCAGTGCGCAGAGAAGCCCTGGAGGTTGACCCGGCCCGCCTCGCGTTTCATCCGGTAGACGACATCGATTCTGCCAACGTCGGGCAATACGACCGAGAGGAGATCGGACAGGCCGCGAAGCACGCGGCGCAAGAGCAAGCGGCGGGAAAGAGAATCGGTCCAGGTGAGCTCGGCGGCAGAATCGAATGGCACCCGGGCCGCCGCGAGGAGAAGAAAGCGAAGCAGCGAGCCAGGCGCGCCAGTATAGCTGGTCAGCACCAAGCCGTTTTCGTAGGTGTCAAAGTACAGCTTGCCGCGGGAGGACTGCAGGTAGCGGGCGCCACGCAGATCGATCTCGACCCGCGCGATCTCCGTGGTGCCCCCGGGTTCGGCGCGCAAGGCATATGAGGTACCCGGCGGGAAGCTGAACAGACGCGCCAGGCTTTCGTCGCGCTGGATCGGGCGCACAGAACTGCCCTGCCCAGGAACTAGATGCGTGCCCATTTCCGAAACCCCATCGCGGCGAACAATGACGTCACCGAAGTCGAACGCAATGGTGGGACTGCCCAAGTGCTTGGCCCGCTGAACCTGGAAATGCAAATGGGGTGTGGGCGAACGGCCCGAATTGCCACAACGGCCGATCTCCATGCCCGGGGTCACCACATCGCCCACCTTGACCTTGATGCTCTTGGCCTGCAGGTGCGCGTACACCGAGAACAGCGCAGCGCCATGACAAATCACCACGCCATTGCCCCAATTGTCGTGCACATTGATCTCACCAATGCGATTGTCGACCACGCCGTCTTCAACCAAGGCCACTGTGCCCGCGCCTGCGGCGACTACGGGCAGGCCGTAGCAAATGAATTCGCGCAGCTCATTGCCCGCGCCCCGGTAGGGTTTCCCGTCCGGCCCGGCGCCCTCGAAATCGAGCCCGTGGCGCCACAATCCTCGGTGCGTGTGGGCACCATCATGCCCCTGTGACACAAACCATTCGCCGCGAAAGGGCAGGCGAAAAGGCAACCAGGGCAGGTTGCCAAACCGGCGCAGGTGGGTCAGGTGACGGGCCAAGACCTCCTCAGGATGGGAGGCGGGCACGGCCGAGCGGGGCCAGCGATCGTGTTCGCGCAAACGAGCCGTGGCCAGCAGCAAGAGCACGGTCAGCACGAAGGGCAGGGAGATGACGGGCAAGGCGAAGGGCGCCAGCACAGAGCACAGTGCATAGCTGGTCACGGCCGCGATTACGCCAGCGGCACCGGAAAGAACGATGGCGGACGGCTGGGGCACGAACCACAGGCCCCCGATGGCCATGGCCGCCAGCATGGCGTTGAAGCCAGCGATGGTGTCGACTGTAGACGTCGGCACCCCCGGCCGGAACCCATGCTGGACGCCGAGCGCGGACACGGCGCCCAGGGCGGCCAGCAAGAGAGCGATGCGGCTGTGAACCGCAATTGCCAGCAAGACGAAAACACCCGTGAGTCGGCCGTGCCCGAAGACCAAGATGGCGGGCAGATCCAACCAGGATGAGGCCTGCGTCCAGGCGGGCAGGTTGGGACAGGGCAGGAAAAAGTCTGCGAAACTCTCTCCCGCTGGCATCATGCGCGCGGCCAGGTGCACGATCCAGGTTGCCGCCACAAAGGGCAAGGCGTGCGCGGGCAGCGAGAACGACGAGCAGACCGCCTGGAAAGCGGCGAAGAAGAGCACCGCGAAGACAGTCCCCAGTACGACAAGCGGGATGGGCGAGCCACCCGGTGGGGCGAACGCGGGCAGAGCCAGCGTAGTGAGCACGGCCATACAACCAGCCCCGCCATTACGTACAGTTTCCAGACCCAGGCCCAACAGTGCGGTCACCAGCGCGGCCAGCGCCAAGGCCAACAAGGTGAGCAAGAAGAGCGCGGGCCGCACGGCAATTGCGGCCGCGACGAACACGCCTGCCAGAAGGCTGCGCGAAAGCAATACCTGCGCATACGGGCGCAAGAGCGCCTGGAGCAAGGTACGGGTAAATGAGTGGACCGGTCGTGCTACAGCCACGAAGGAATGCTCTCGTGCAACTGCAGGGCCTCCAGGGTCTCGGCCCTTCGAATAACCGAGTGCTCCCCTTTAGGCGACACGAGCACCACGTTGGGACGCGCGGCGATGAACTGCATCCATTGCGTGACGTTGTAGGCCCCCACATGCCGCACCACAATCCGATCACCCACATGCAGGGGCGGGAACAGGATGCGGTCGCGCACCACATCGATGTTCATGCACAGGGGACCGAAGAACACGGTGGGCTCCGGGGTACCGAAGGTGTCCTGGGCGGGCTGGAGGTCATGCCGATACCACCACGCGGTGGGCAGGATGTTCACGCCCCCATCCAGAATGACTGCGCGCCGTTTGTCGACCAGGCGCTTGTTACCCACCACGGTCAAGATGAGATAGCCGGCGTCGTCCACCAGGGCGCGCCCGCTTTCCAGTATCAGACGGCGAGGCTCGGCCCCTTGCAGGCCTTCCTCCAAACCAGAAACCAAGGCCTCGACGAATTCCTCCAGTGAGGGGGTTGATTCATCGCCCGGTAGATACTGCGATTGCAAGGTATTGTGCGAGGCGAAGCCGCCCCCGAGATCGATGGTGTCGATGCGGGAACCGATCTCGCGCTCGAGGGTGAGCGCCAAATCGGCCATGGCCCGCGCCACCATCCGGTAGACGTCAGGGTTGGTCACGAAGGTGCCGATGTGGCAGTGAAGCGTGCGCAAGTCGAGACGACCGCCGCGCATGATGCGGCGGGCGGCTTCCAGCGCCCGGCCGCTCTCGAGATTGAAGCCGAAACGGTCCCACACGGGAACCGGCAGCTCGCTCAGGTTCACGCGCATGCCCACCTCGGGCCTGACGCCCAGCCGCTCGGCCACCTTTTCGGCCAGCGTGAGCTCATCCAGGTGGTCGATGTGAACGTGGACCTGGCGCTTGAACGCCAGCGCCAGATCCGACTCGCTCTTGTAGGGCCCGTTGAACAGAATTCTTTCGCCCGCCACGCCGGCCGCCAGTGCCATCTGAAGCTCCATGCCCGACACCACCTCGGCCAGCGAACCCTCCTGATGGAAGACCCTGCAAATGGCACCGAGGTAGTTGGTCTTGTACGACCAGGCCAATTCAAAACTGGCAAGGCGGCGGGAGAGCGCCCCGCGCAGCTCACGGACCCGTTCGCGCAAGCTTCGTTCGGAAAACACGAAAAGGGGCGAGCCATGGGCCGCGACCAGATCGGCTATGCGCACGCCATCAATGGCGACAATCGGGCGAACCGCGGGCATGGGCCCGAACTTGTTCACCCCGGCCAGACTGTGGCGCACGATGACCGGGCGTTCATACTTCGGTTTCACAGAGCGACCCTGGCGGTAGGACGGATCAAGCCGAGCGACGACAGCTGCTCGAAGGTAGATAGGTCCGCGATCTGGTCGACGGAAATGCGCACGAAGAGTGTGCCCGCGCGGTAGCCGGGCATGGTCGAGGGCAAGGGCAATCCCAGCGCCAGGCGAACCGCGTAGTAGGGGAGATTGAGCCCTGCGCCTGCGGATAGGTAGATCCACGCGGGGAAACGCGGGTTGATCTCAATAACGTAGTATTCGCCGCTGTGGCTGTCTTTGAGGATCTCCACCTCAAGCGGTCCACGCCAGCGCAGTTCACCAATGAGCGCCTCGGCAAGACTGAGAAGCTCGGGATTCTGGATGGCCACGCCGCACCAGCCTTTGCCCTTGTCAGTGATCATCATCTTGCGCATGGCCACGGCGCCCGCCATGTTGCCGTGCCCGTCACCGAGTGCCGCGACGTTGTACTCCTCGCCACGCACGAACTTCTGCACGATGACGGGCAGTCCCCATTGCGCGGCAAACTTGTGGAACGCAGCAACCGCGTCGGGCTCGTTGTGGGTGACCGCAGCCCCGTAGTACACGCCCTTGACCACCAAGGTCTGGCCAAACCTGGCCATCAGGCGAGGAATGGCATCCGCGCTCTGAATGGCCTCCGAGGGAGGAATTGCGATGGCGCCGGTTTCGGCTAGGCGCGGAAGCTGTACCTTTCCTGCGCGCTCGATGGATTCAAGCGTCGGCAAAAAAGTGCGAATGTTCATACGTTCCAAGTCGGCTGTCAGCGCCACCAGGGCGCGTAGCTCGGAATCGAGCGTGGGCACCAGCACATCGACTCCCATCTCCGCGCGTACCCACTGCAACCGCTCGCGCAAAGCCTCGCGGCCTGCCGAGGGATAGGGCAGCATGGCGCCACCGTCGAGCAGTCGCTCGGCGTAGAAGCCGGGATCGAGCGCATCGTAGCCCAGGCCGATGATTTTCCCGACAAAAGCCGGCTCGTGGCGAAGGGCGCGAGCGACCGGCACGCCAGGAGCCGGGTTGTCGGTTGCATTCATGCCGGTCACGCCGACCGTAACATCGATGCGTTCTGTGAGCTTCATTTCACCACCCCGCATTCACGTAGTTGCATCATGAAGTCCTGCACATCACGCGAAGGATCTTCGTCAGGCTCGATTACGAATTCCTCGGCCAATCGCGCGGATAGCTCTCCCGCCTCGGCACCGTCCTTGAGCCAGCGCAAGAGAAGCAGGCCGCTCGGATTTACCGTGAAGGTGTGTCCGGTCATCGGGTCGAAAACAAACCCGGAATCACTTACGGCCAATTCGCGCAATCTGGGGACTTCAATATCCATCGCTTCCTCCGCTGGCATAGCTCTCACTGACTGGGACACTAGCGCCGGCGCTGCGATTGCCTCTCTTCCGACCGCCGGCATTGCCTTCAGTGCCCCAGCCGGAAGTCACGCTGTCGTAGCGTCCGAATCCTCGCGGATGATCTGGTGTTCGGGAAAGGGTGACGCCTTGCCACCCGCAAACGACTAGATAGGGGCCAGGTCGAGCCCGATGTAGTCAAACAACTTGCAGGATCTTCCTATCGCGACACAAAATGCAGCTCACTCCCTCTTGCGGTGAGGGCAAAATGTCCACGGTTGGACTTGTTCCTTGTGAAACCATGTCGGGTTGATGATTTCCAAGATGACCTCGCACTAACTTCAGAGAATCAGAGCAAGCGCATCTACAGATTTGGCCGGAACCCAATCAAGATCGGCCATCAGACAACCCTGGCGTGTTTAGCGAGAAAACGACCCGGGCGGAGATTCTCTACGACGTCGGGGCGTCGTTGGATTCTCCGGGCGACTGCGATATGCTGCGGCCGGATGACATTCCTAGCGCTACTGATTCAAATCCGGACCGCGGCGACGCGTCGTGAACAAGGGCGAGTACTTGACGTATTCAACCGAGGAGTGAGGCGGCGGTCGAAGGTCGCAGCAGCGACGGCGACGGGAGGATGCGAATCAGTAGTGCTGGTGAAGAGTTTCGCCAAGCGCCTGTGGATCCTCTGCCCGCTCCTTCTGGTCGTTGCCTGTGGGCGCACCCCGCTCTTGCCACCTTCTTGCGACATCACAATCGATCCCGTCGCGCTCGATTTCGGCCAGGTTCTCCCAGGCGAGGCTGCAACCCAGGAGGTTCGAGTTGGCAATCGGGGCGGTGGCGAATGCCATTTGCTCAACATCGGCACCAGCCCGACCAGCGATGCTTGGTTCAGCGTTACCTCCCCGACCTCGATGCTGGTTCCCTCGGGCGCCACGGCGGTGCTTTCGGTCACGTTTCAGCCAGCCAAGGCATCGATCCCACTCAACCGCACCGGTGAGTTGACCTTCGACGTGGATTCGGTACGCACCCAACACGCGGTCATCCCGCTGACGGCGACCATCCTATCGAACTGCAAGATCGACGTCTCGCCCGGGTCGCTCGATTTTGGCCACGTGGCTCTGGACACCTCGGCCGCGCGGGCGGTCCAACTGGCGAATAGTGGCACCGGACCTTGCGAGGTCGGCTTCATCGCAATCAGCCCTGGTAGCGATCCGGAGTTCAAGCTGGATCCAACCCCTGATCTTCTGACCCTTGGCCCCGGGGAGCAACAATCGCTGTCCCTCACCTTCACCGCCGAAGATCCATCGCCGCCACATCACCGGACTGGCACCCTCGTGTTCACCACCAGCGACACATCCAAGTTGAACGTAGCCGTTCCGCTGTCAGCCGACATCGACATTGGCTGCGACCTCACCTGGATCCCCGCCGCCCTGGATTTCGGCAACGTCAGGCTCAACACCAAGGCAAACGCCCAGCTCTCGCTTGGCAATGATGGCAGTGACACTTGCTATGTCTCGGGTATTGCGATTGCTTCGGATAGCGACCCGAATTTCAAGTTGAGTTCGACGCAGACGAGCGTCTTCGTTGCTCCAGGCGCAACTGTCGGGCTAGACGTGACATTCGCGGCCGCGGACAGCGCACCGCCGCACCGCAAGACCGGCACATTGGTGTTTCAGACCGGCAACTCGCGCAAGCCTTCCGGCCAGGTGCCACTCTATGCCTACGTGGACACTGTGTGCGTCGAAGCCAGTCAGTGGATCTACACTCTCGACGATTCTGACGGACTTGCTCGCTTCGATCCGAACACCCTGGCGTTCACCGACATTGCCTCCCTCCGCTGTCCGACCTCGAGCACACCCAATTCGATGGCGGTGGATCAGAATGCTGTGGCTTGGGTCGCCTACCAAGACGGGAACATGTTCAAGGTCGATACGACTACCGGCGCTTGCCAAGCGACCGGCTTCAAACCCAACCAGCAAGGCCTCCTCGTGTTTGGAATGGGCTTCGTCTACGAGCCATTGACTGGACAGGACACCCTCTATATCGACGGCGGACCCGCGGTGGCGTCCACCCCATCGACCCTCGCCACCGTTTCCTTTCCCAACCTGGTCGTGACGCGCGTTGGAACCGTCACCGCCGGCTTCCCGGAACTCACCGGCACCGGCGACGGTCAACTGTGGGGCTTCGTCCCGCAAGACTCAAGCAGCACAAACCAGGCTGCGCTCATGCGTCTCGATCCCAACTCGGGAGCGACCTTGGAATTCTATCCGTACCCGTCTCTCATCGGCAGCGGAGCCTGGGCAGTAAAGTTCTGGGGAGGGTCGTTCTGGATCTTCCTTGGCAAGTCCGTCTACAAGGTTTCGCGCGACACACCTAGGCTCATCGCGACGGCCATCGCCGACACCAGCCGCCGCCCTATTGTCGGAGCCGGCGTCTCGACCTGCGCGCCCGTGCAGTAGCCGGACCGAAGCATCGCTGGTGTTCCCGCGCGGATAAGCAAAACGCCAGCCGCATTGCTGCGACTGGCGTTTGCTTGGCCTTTCTATCTAGCCTAGAGTTCGCAGTACGAGGACGAGGTGCCGGTCCCCGAGAGGAGGACGTCGCCATCGCCGTCGCCGCAATCCACTACATCACTTGAGCCCTGTGACGCGTCGAGGGTATCGTCGCCAGCGTCACCGTAGAGGTGATTCGTGCCTGCACCACCGCAGATCATATCGTTGCCCGCACCGCCATGAATCGTGTCGCCGCCGCCTTCACCGTAGAGCGTATCGTTGCCTGCCCCGCCACTGATGATGTCAGCGCCGTTGCCGCCCCAAATCACGTTGTCCTGGCCATCGCCAGTCAGGGTATCGGCGCCGCTGCCGCCGCGGATGTTGCGAACGCTGGAAACCGCGGACGCGCCAGTGCCCGCCATGACAATGCTGTCGCATTCCGAGAGGCCAACCTCACCCACATATGTTGCCGTCGGCGTCGCGTGGCAGCTCGAAAGTACGGTCAAATCCACGTTCACTGGATTGCTGCGATCGCTGTAGTCGAGGGTGTCCATGCCCACGCTGGCCACCTTGGCAAAGGCCGTGGTGCACACCGCGGCGTTGACGAACGGAACGATCGGCACCTTGGTCGTCGATACCGCCACAACACAGTTCACCCCGCCGGCGTCGATGGTGTCATTGCCTATACCGCCCTGGAGAGTGTCGTTCCCGTCGCCGCCGAAAAGGAAGTCTGCCCCGGCGCCGCCCTTGAGCGTGTCGTTACCCGGGCCTCCATAGAGGTAGTCAACCCCGCCACCGCCGATCAAAGTGTCGTTGCCCGCCATGCCCATGAGCACGTGCCCGTTGGCGTTGCTGTTATGAGAGGCATCGATGGTGTCGTCCTTGTTGCTGCCGACAACAATCTCGACGTCGTCAGCGATGTCGTCGCCTTCGGCGTTGGCTATGTCGCCATCATCATAGGCCGCCACGTTCGTGCCGCCGGACATGCCGGTAAAGCTGAACGCGTGAAGCGTTGACGGTACAATCGCGACGTTGCCGAGCGTTCCGACCAGCGTGCTGGTCAGCGCAACGAAGTCCGCTGTGGGAATCGCCGCGGTGATGGCAACCTGGCCAATGTTGTTGTGGATTGCCTGGTAGGTCTGCGAAGCCACCTGAGCTGCGCTGGTACTGCCACGGATATCGATCAGGATTGCGTTGGCGGTGGTGTTGGTGTTGTCTTCAACGAAGGCCGTCCCGCCCGTCATAGCGCTCACCAGGAAGCCGCTGTCATGCACTCCACTCGTAATGACAGGGTTACTGCCAGCGACCTTGCTGGTCAGCGAGATTGCCGCTCCGCTCCCCGCGACAGTGAGGCTGCTGCCAAGAATCGTCGTGATCCTGCCACGGGTGGTGGTGGCCACATTGGCCGCAAGGTCCGATCCGCTGGCGAGGGCGGAGATGTCGATGACATTCGCCGAACTATTGGGGCCGCTCAGTACGAAGCCGTTAAGCCCGCCGGACATATCCGATTTCGTAATATGGCTGCCAACAGTAATGCTGGTGTTCCCTGTCGTTCCCGGGGTCTTGTTGGTGAAAGAGATTGTCGGGCTCGGGCTCGGGCTGTTGGGATCCGCTGTGGTAATGTTCAAGGTGGAACTGGCAAGACCGCTGAGATAACTATAGGTGTCATAAGCAAGGTCGGCCAGGGTCTCGGTGGGAGCACTTGCCTGGATCATGTGGGACGAAGGCTGTTGGAGGGTAAAACCAGTATTTGTTATGTTGTATTCGATGGTAACGCTATTTGTACCATCGCTCAACGTGAAGTAGTCGTTGTCGGTTAGGCCTACGCCGAGGGTGATGGAGCCTTGCGCCGCAACTGGAGCGGCGGAAACCTGATAGGCGAACCTCGTGGCGCCGATGGTGAAGTAGTCGTTGTCGAGCAGACTCGACTTGCCAACGCAGGTTATCGAACCTTGCGCAAGTCCGTCGGCGGTCACTTCATAGGCGAACTGCTTATGGTTGGTTCCGTCGTTGAGGATGAAGAATTGGTTGTCGACCATCGAGGCCTTGGGGAGCACGGTAATGCTGCCGGTGGCTGGCACGGCAAGGGAGCCCTTTCCTAGGGTGACATTCACCGCACTGGTCCGGTTGCTGTAGTCGACGGTGTCATATCCGTCGCCGCCCTGGATTTGGTCTGCGCCCCGAGCTGTGGCCTGTGGGAAGTAGTCGTTCCCGACACCACCGCTGAGCAGGTTGAAGGCTCCACCAGACGAGGTGGCGCCGCTGACCAGGGTGTCGTCGCCAGCACCTCCGTAGAGCGTGAGGGCGATGGCCCCGGAAAGCGGAAGGATGGTGCTGCCACCCAGCGCCGTGCCGCCCTGGGCGGTGATGGTGTCGTTCCCGTCTCCGCCGCTTACAAGGATGGCCTCCACGTTGCTGATGCTGATGTCGGGAAGGTTGCGCGCCGTCTTGGCGCCCACCACCTGGTAGTTGACGAACGACACACCTGCGCCGTTGGTTCCCAGGGTGATGGCATCTGCGTTCGAAGTCCCGCGGATCTCTACCTCGTCGCTAGTTCCCGCTGCGAGGTCAATCGTGATAAGGGGGGTGCTCGGAGCGCTGGCAAGGCCAAAGGTACCGTACATGTAGTCGATGATGACCTTGTCTGCNNAGACCACCAGGCCGTCCAAGGTCCGATAATAGAGGTACGCCGTCTCTGCATTTACGGTTAACTGCAAAGTTCCACTGGCGTAGGTGCAGTTGGTGGACAGGAGGTCGAAATGGGTCTCGTCGAATCCTTGGTAACCCGCTGGATCGAAATCGACCCCTTTTGCCTTCTGCCCAGAACAGGCCGCGCCTAGCAGCAGCGACAATCCGAGATTTAGGAACCTGCGTTTTCCGAACATGACGTGCCTCCTTGATTTCGAGACGGAAGACTCCACGGCGCTTTTGTGTGGCACCATGGCACGACGGGGACTTCCGTCTCGTCACCCGCCGCAACGTGCCTTGAAATGGCTTTCAGATGCTCTTTCGACTCGCCGCCGAGATCTGTTAAGCCCAACCTTCAGCCTAAAGATCTGTCCTTCGCTGCCGATGAACCTGCTCAAATGTGCTCTGCTAAGCATCTTGCACCCACACTCACCCTTGTCCTTCTGGCCAGCGCCTGCTCTTCTGGGAAGTCCCAGGTAGTAGATGATGCAGCGACGGATGCCCGCGAAGCGGACAAACCGGCCGATTCACGGTTCCCGGACGCAGCCGGAACTCGGATCGATAGTGCGCGCAATGGAGATGTGGGCATGCAAGACGCGGCGGGGCTTCGCGACGCAGCCGGTACGGAAAGGGGTGCAGATGTCGGGGATGTAGCGACTGACCGACGAGACAGCGGCCAGATCGAGCCGGATTTGGCCGAATTGCGTGACATGGGCGGCATCCACGACAGCGCCGGACCCAGCGATGCGGCCACGGCGCTTGCAAAGGATGCCGACAGGGACACAGTCATAGGCTTGGCGAAGGACACGGCTACCGACACGGTGATGGACACGGCCAGAGACATGGTGATGGTGAAGGACACGAGTATGGACACGGCAAGACTGGATGTTCCCGCTGAGGCGCCGGCTCCCGATGTATGTGCATCACCCATAGTCATCTCGATGGACCTTGAGCATGTCGACCTGCCGATCACCACCAGGGGCGCCAGCCATCACTTTGACCTGTCGTGCGCAACTGGGGGCGCCGACGTCATTCTGTCGTTCATGGTGCTGCAACCCGAGCTGGTCTACGCGGATACCTTTGGCGCGACCTGGAATACGATTCTCAGCTTCAGTTCCGACTGCCCCATGGCGCCTTTGCAGGATCCTCAGGTGGACGGAGCGGTAACCTGCAACGACGATGCATGCAATACCACCCAATCCCAAATCGTCGGCGTGTTTCAGACGGGCATCTATTATATAGTTGTGAGTGGCGCTAACGGCGAATCGGGTGATGCGACCCTGCATTTCCAGCACGCACCAGTGGGAGGGGGAATTGTGGCAGCGCTGCCGGTTGGGACGGGTTCGATCAGTGGAACCACATCTGGCCGCGGCAGGATGTCTGATGTGTGCGAGGCACCGGGACCCGAAGACAGTTACTGGTGGATGACCTGTCCTGACTACGCCGGAGGATCTCTTGCCGCGTCGACCTGCCACACAAACACTTCCTTTGACACGTACCTGGCCCTACAGGTCCCGAGAACCGAACTCGTCTCGTGTGTCGATGACACGGATGGCTGCGGACGGCTATCAACGTTGAACACCCCCATTCCAGCAGGTGCCGGCATCAACGTGTTGACGATCGACGGCGGCGGCTCTCCGCTTGCCGCTGGCGCATATCAGTTTACCTATACCCGGCCATAGTTGACCGGGACTTCTCGCCTGCTTTGGCCGTGTCGATACTTGGGTTGGCATGGCATCCTGGGGAAAGGTTTGTGCGACGAAGGGCCTGCTGGCTCTGACGATTTTGGTTGGTCCGGCATGTGGCCCGCTTTCGGAACTATCAAGTTCCGGCGGGTTCCGCGGGAACACCGATCCTCAGCCGGCCATCCGGTCAGATGGCGGAGACGAAGATGGGACAGACACCTCATCTATGGATGCGTCAGAGGTTGAGACAGGCGCTGAGCCGAGCGGCACGGCCGATGGGAGCTCGAGCACGGCCGCGGAAACCAGCGCATCGGGCGACGCGGACACCGACGCTCCCGTTGACCATGCCACAGAACCAGACGCAGGCGTATACGTGTCCATGGACACCAGCCCAGAGGTTGGCACGGACGTCACGATCGACACTCCATCGGGCAGCGCGACAGCCGAGTCGAACAGCACAGACTCGCAGACCGCACAACAGACCGCAACTGAAGGTCAAAGCGGTACAGGCGCGGGCACGGCAAGCTCAACTGCCACCAGCGTGTCGAGCAGCACCAGGCCGTCCCAAGACACTGGTTCTGGCACTGTCACTTCCACCGCCACCACCACATACAGCGCCACCAATACAAACAGCATCTCGCAGGCCACCGACACCGAAACTGCCACCACCACGGCCACCGCGACTGGAACCAGCACCCCAACCGCTACCAGCACTCTCACCGCCATACCGACCGCTACCGCCACAAGCACGCTGACGGGTACCGTCACTGGCACGCCATCAGGTACGGGCTCGCGCACCAGCACGACCAGTCAAAGCAGCACGGCCACCCAAATTGCCACCGCCCCGCTCAGCGCCACGAGCACTGGCACATCCTCGGGCACCGGCTCGTTGACCAGTACCGTTACCAAGACAGCCTCCAGCACAACCACCTCCCCGCCCGATACTGGCACACAAACAGCTACCGCTTCAGTGCCAGTGAGCAGCATCGCCCTCAACAAGACCACGGATCGTCTAGCGGCCGGAGACACCGATGGGCTCAGCGCCGCCATTTCGCCCGCAGACGCCACCAATCAAGCCATTGCGTGGTCCACAAGTAATGCCAGTGTAGCCACGGTCTCCAGCTCCGGCGTGGTGAGTGCGGTGACCGCGGGTATTGCCACAATCACGGCAACCACTGTCGACGGCGGCAAGACGGCTACCTGTGTGGTGACCGTGGTGGTCTCGGTGACCGGGGTCAGCCTAAGCAATTCCATGCTCACGGTTGGTGTTGGCCAGGCCGTTGCGCTGACGGCAACCTTGGCGCCCTCGAACGCGACTAATCAGAACCTGGTTTGGTCTACCAGCAATGCCAAAGTGGCCACGGTCTCTGGCACCGGCCATTCCGTCATGGTGACCGCCATCGGCGGAGGCAGCGCTACAGTCACTGTGACTAGCCAAGATGGAAACAAGACGGCCACCTGTCTGGTCACGGTGGCCATGTCGGCCCAATGGGTCCGCACTCCTTCGGGAAGCAATTCCGCCACAGCCTTCGCATCCGTGGTGGTGGATGAAAGCGGCAACATCTACGTGGCCGGTGCCATCAGCGGCACGGGAACCTTTGATTTCGGCAACTCAGTCACGGCGGCTGGGCCATACGTGGGCAGCAACCTGCTGCTGGTGAAATTCAACACGAGTGGAGGCGCCCAGTGGGCCCGCACCGTGACGGTCGGGCCGGGAGCATCGGCATTCACTTCGGTGGCCACCGACACGTCGGGGAATGTATTTGCTGTGGGCAGCATCGAAGGGAAAGACTCCTTTGGCTTTGGCAACTCAGTAGTGGCAAGTGGAGCCTATGCCTTTGGTGACAACCTCGTCCTGGTGAAATACGACGCCAATGGTGCGGCGCAGTGGGCCCGCACCGTGAGCAGTAGCAGGGGCACGTCGTCGTATGGTGCCGTCACAATCGATCCATCAGGAGACATCCACGCGGCGGGTGTGCTTTCCGGCAGTAGTACCTTCGATCTGGGATCCGGGATAACCGCCGCCGGACCTATCTCAAGTGGCAAGAACGCACTGCTGGTCAAATACAACGGGTCCGGAGCCACCCAGTGGGCGATCACTACTGTCAGTGGGAGCGGTGAATCGGCGTTCAACGCCGTGGCCGCCAACGCGGTCGGCGATATCTACGTTGCTGGCTATGTGACTGGAAACCTCGCCTTCGGTTTTGGGAACGCAGTCACCGCGACCGGGACAGGGAGCCTGAATGCGCTCCTCGTCCGGTACGATGAAGATGGCATAGCCCAGTGGGCACGGACGTCGAGCAGCGGTGGCAACAGCTCAGATCTCACCGCGGTGGCGGTCGATGCCACAGGCAGTGTCTTTGTCGGCGGATGGTTCGACGGTCCCGGAGCAAGCGCGTTTGGCACCCTGGTGAGCCTCACCCCAGCCTATGCTGTGGGTTCCAACGCCCTTGTCTTGAAGTACAACGCCAGCGGTGCGGCACAATGGGGACAGACACTGGTTGCTGCCTCCGGGTTGTCGCGAGTCGCATCGCTCGCCCTGGATCCGGCAGGGACTCTCTATGCCGTAGGCCTACTGAGTGGTTCTGGTTCCTACGACTTCGGCAATTCCATGGCGGTGGCGACGCCGTCGAGCGGGAGCGAAATCTTGCTAGCGACCTACAACGCGGCGGGAACGTGCCGATCGGCGCAGACTGCCTTTGCCGAGGCCAACCTCTCTGGATTTTCTGCGGTGGCCGCGGACAGCGTGGGCAACATCTACGCTGCCGGCTACATCAGCGGCGCCGACCCAGTCGATTTCGGCAATTCGATAACGGCCACCGGAGCCTATTCCGGTGGCTACAATGCCGTCGTGGTGAAGTATCGGTAACGCATAGGCATCTCCTTGGCGGAGCGCGTCGTGGGCGGGCTAATTCGTCTGGGATACGACGCGTGATTGCGCTAGTCTGACCGCGTGCATGACACAGACCATCTGATAGTCGACGCTACGTCTACCAGCGCAGAAGGTACGCCCAAAGCCTACACTGGGAAAGCTGAGCCCCCCTCGGGGCTGTTCCTCGGCGGCTATCGAGCTGTTTCACCTCGACCAACCGAGAAGCCGGGAAGGGTCATCTCGTGGCAGCGTTATCGCGAGCGGATCAGCTACTCCTCGTGCAACGAGGACTCGGGCAGTGAGGTCGAGGTGCTGATTCCCCATGAGGCGAAGCGCCTGGTTTCGATCTGCGCCAGCGGGGGCCGGGTGCTGAACCTTCTGCAGGATGGGGCCGAGGAAGTCTGGGCGGTCGACGTGAACCCGTCGCAGACCCATCTCTTCGAGCTCAAGGTCGCCGGATTGCGGGCGCTTGATCACGAGGACTTCCTGTCCTTCATGGGGGTGCGGGCCTCTCCTTCACGACTCGACGTCTACGATTCGCTGCGGCCTGCGTTGTCCGACGGCGCGCGCGCCTACTTCGACGCCAAGCCATTTCTGGTCAAGCGCGGCGTGCTGTACCAAGGCAGCCTGGAACGTTTCTTTGGACGCTACGTGGCGACCGCAGCGCGCCTGCTGCGTCCCCGGTGGGTGCGGCGGCTCTTTTCCTGCACTGATCTTGAGGAACAGCGGCGCCTCATGCCCGGCTGGCGGAGCCCGCTCTGGCGCCTGGTGGCCAAGACCATCTGCCACCGCGGCTTCTTCAGCTTCTTCTCGCACGAGCCTGGCTTCTGGCGTTTCCTTCCGCCTGAGCTCAAGCTGCACGAACGGATCTTCGCCTCGCTCGAACGCTATCTCGACCATCACCTGGCGCGCGACAATCACCTGCTCTGGCTGGTGTTCTTCGGCCGCTATGGCGACGAGCGCGTGATGCCCGAGTACTTGCGCGCGGACGGCTTCGCCCGCATCAAGCGTGCGCTTCAGAACGTGCGCATCAACGTGGTCAACGGAGATATGGCCAGCGTTCTGCGTGCGGCACCGGCACAGTACTTCGACGGATACTCGCTCTCCGACATTTCGGCCTATCTTCCGCACGAGGCATTCGGTGAGACCATCGAGCAGGTCGTGCGCACCGCGCGGCCAGGGGCTCGCCTTTGCTCGCGCGGGGTTTTCTATCACCGCCCGTTCCTGCCCGAACACGCCAGCCGCCTTGCGCACGACCACGCGGTCGAACAGCGGCTGGAGCGGGATGACCACGCGATGGTGCACTGCTTTGCTGCGGCGGAGATCAGGTGACCGGCCCGCGCCTGTTTCTCGACAAACTGCGCCAGCAGCCCGGCCGTGCGGTCTTGGACTTGACCATCGACTACGCGACCTACGTGGCGATGTTTCTGTTCTTCATCTGGCTGTGGGCCATGCGCGGTCCGCTTGGGCTGCTGGGTCGGGCGAGCGGGCGGGCCACCAAACGGGCGCTCATTGGCGCGGTGGCGCGAGTCGCGCGCGGTTAGTCCTCGATGGACCCGTTTTCGTTCCTCTACTGGCGCTTTCACGCCTTCTTCCGCGATCCAGAACGTCATCCTCCGCCCGGCCGGGTGGTGGTCGCGCCCGCTGACGGCCGAGTGCTCTACGTGTCCGAGGTTGCTCCCCACACCATGCCGGTGGTGGTCAAGAACGGCACCGAGATTCCGGTCACCGACGCGCCCTTGGTGGGTCCGAGCGACCAGCCCGGCGTGTTGATTGGCATCTACATGTTCCCTTGGTCGGTGCACGTGAACCGAGCGCCCATCGCGGGCAAGGTCACGCAGGTGAGCGCGCGCCGAGCTCGTCCCGAGAATCGGTCGATGGCGCGCGCCCTCATGCACCTCATGTGGCGCCTGCCCATCACCGACGAGGTGCGGGCTTCGGTGGCGGAGAATGCGCGCAACACCATCGTCATCGAGGGGGATTTGTCGGTCGCCATGGTGCAGATCGCGGATCGCTACGTGCACCAGGTGGACTGCTACGTAAGTTCCGGCAATGCGGTTGCATGCGGCCAGCGCGTCGGCATGATTCGCATGGGATCACAGTGCGACGTTTTTCTGCGAAAAGTCCCCGGTCTGCAAGTGCTCTGCCGGCCCGGCGATCGCACCCGCGCCGGGGAGACCGTGCTGGCACGATACTAGCCGCCTCTCGAAAACTCGTAGTTGGTTGAGTGATTGGATGGATGGCGGCGGGGCCGGATCCGGCTCCGAATCCAAATCCGGATCCGTTTCCGGCCCCGGCCCATCGGCTCCGGCTTCGGGCCCCGCCGCCATCGCCCGATCCCCTATTCGAGCAATCCAGATTTCTGAAGAAGCGCCTTCACCTCAGGATTGTCCTGAATGCCGGCCTTGTTCACCTGGGCGCGCAAACCTTTGATGGTGTCGTAGGCCCAGGATGTCTGGAACCGGTTGACCAGCCATTTGGGGATGGAGCCCTTGGGATCGCTGTGAACTTCAGTTACCACGCGCGTGCGCTGACCGTGGTCCAGCGCGGTCAGGGTAAAGGTGCTGGACAACACCTCGCCGCGCACCAGGCCGGTCTCCGGCGCGGATGGGTCGCTCACCGAATGAGCCTTGAGCACCACCTGCTTCTTCGCAGCATCGACTTCCATCCACGATTCGATCACGAAGTCACGGTCGGTCAACGGGAAGGGGATCTTGGCGCGCTCGTACTCCACATAGTGAAGAGCGCTGCTGGTGCGAAGTCGCCTCGCCTCGGATACCCCGTTCATCCACATTGGCAGGCGCGCGGTATCTGCCAGTACGCTGGCCACGCGCAGGATGGACGCTTCCACGATAGCCTCGCCCTTCATGGCAATGACGGGACTACCTGCCACCTCGCGCCGGTAAGTGGCGATGTCGTCCTTGCTGCCCACAAACTCCCACTTGTCGCCGGCCGCGCGGGCGGAGAGAGCCAAGGGTACCACCGACACGACCACGACGATGGCGCAAAGGAAGTGATTCATCGCGGCCCAGTATAGATCCTTTTGCCGCGTGGGGAGCCCGCCGGCTTCACCTCGAAGGGCGAAGCGAACCCTTTGGGGTTCCTCTACCGCGCAGGCGAAGGCGGGCTTAGCCCGCCGGAGCCAGAGCGCCCCCTTCGGGGGCTAGGGCCCACACGCCCCACCCCTGCCCCACGCGCGCTTCGCGCGCGCCCGTCGCGGGAGGGCATGGGAACCCTCCCAGGGTTCCCATCTACAACGTCACCAACGTGGCGATGGCCGTGTCAGATGCCGGTTGCCGAGACCAGGTTTGCGCCAGATTCCTGGCGCGGGGGGAATGCCGGGGCGGCCACGACCACGGCCACGGCCACAGCCACGGCCACGATCTCCAGGAAAGACTACCTGCGGCTCCGCAGCAGGGTCGCGACCTCGTCCATTTCCTTGTTCTCGCTAAGCCTTTCGGCCACTTGCATCTCGCTGTGGCGTGCTTCGAGAACCCGGCGCAAGGCTTCTGCGCGCGCGCGTGCGCCTACGAAGCGCTCACGCGAAACACCCAGCTTCTGCTCGGCGGCCCGCCGTTCGAGTTCCGCCCGCCGCGCGTCCTGGAGCGCCCGGATGTGTGCGAATTCGATGAGGGTCCAGTCGGCAGCGGTGCCGCTGCGGCGTTCGTCGGCGAGCGCGCGTTGGGCCGCTTCACGCACCGCAACCGCGGTGGCGAACGCAAGGCGCTGGGCCTCGGCAAGGGTCATGCGCGCACGATCCTCGTCGACTTCCCGCACCCTGACTGCGGCGTCGAGACGGGTTTTTTGCCTCACAATTCCTCCATCGGAACGAAGCGAGCAAAACTGAATCCCCCAAATGCGGATTTCTGCACAGCGAGCACGGAGGCCCGCGAGCAGGGAGCCATGGCATCGGGCTTGCTTCGTCTCCGGGCAAGAGGTACGCAAAAGTGGCCGATGGAATGTATGTAGGCATGTCTGCTGCGGTGGCGCGCGCCGCCCAGCTCGATTCCATAGCCGACAACCTGGCTAACACCGAAACGCCGGGCTTCAAGGCCACCCGTCCCGCCTTTCGCGCGTTCTTGCCGCCCGGGCCCACCGACAAGGTCCTGGCTGGCGCGGTATCCACCGGCGTGGATCTGCGGCCAGGTCCTACCAGCACCACGGATAGCCAACTCGACGTCATACCCGACGGCGACAGCTATCTCGGGGTGAAGTTGTCTACCGGCCAGCTTGCATACACGCGCAATGGTCACCTCGAACTTGGCCCCGACGGCCAGTTGCTCGCCTCGGGCTTGCCGGTGTTGGGTCGTTCAGGCGATCCAGTAAGCGTGCCACCGGACGGCGACCCGCGCATCGAGAGCAACGGCGATGTGGTCGTGGGCCGCAACACCGTGGTCGATACCCTGGCGCTATACCAGGCACAGGGGCCCATGGACAGAATCGCACCCACTCTGCTGCAGCCCTCGGTTGGCTCCAGCATGAGCGCCGTGTCTGGGGGTACCCTGCGCGTCGGTGAGCTGGAGTTGGGCAACGTGAGTGCGCTGGATTCCACGGTTCAGATGATCAATGCGCAACGCCAGTTCGACATGGCAATGCAGGCCATCCAGACCTATCGAAAACTGGATGACCGCGCCACCCAAGTGGGGCTGGTCAAATGAAGGAGATCCACTAGGGGGAGTCCATGCTGCGATCGCTATACACCGCCGCCACGGGAATGGATGCCCAGCAGACCAAGCTGGACATCATCGCCAACAATCTGGCCAACGCGAGCACTACCGGCTTCAAGAAGACGCGTGCCGATTTTCAGGACCTTCTTTCGGAAACCATTCGCGCCGCCACCCCGCCCACCGCGCAGGGGGGCGGCCAGCCAACCGCCCTGCAGGTGGGTCTGGGCGTCCGCACCGCTTCCAGCTCGCGCGCATTCTCCCAGGGTGACATGATCCAAACCAGCAACCCGCTCGACTTGGCCATCGCGGGCACCGGCTTCTTCCGCATCCAGCGCGCCAACGGCGACATGGCCTACACCCGCGATGGCAGTTTTCGTTTGGATGCTACCGGCCGCGTGGTTACCCAGTTGGGCGAGGTGGTGGAACCGGGCATCACCATTCCCACTGATGCGACCAACATCATCGTGAACGCCGACGGAACTGTGCAGGCGAATCTTCCCAATCGCACTGACTTGGCCAGCATCGGCACCATCCAGACCGCCTCCTTCGTCAATCCCGGTGGACTGGAAGCCATTGGCAACAATCTGTTTCTCGCGACCGCATCGAGCGGCGATCCCATCGTGGTCAAGCCGGGAGAGCAAGGCACCGGCAGCATCTCGCAAGGCAACCTGGAAGCCTCGAACGTGTCCGCGGTCGAGGAAATGATCAACATGATCACCACCCAGCGCAACTACGAGCTGAATTCCAAGGTCATTGAGTCGGCCGACGAGATGCTGCAGAAGCTGACCCAACTTCGCTAGAGATGTCATGACCCCCCATTTCCCCCTCGCTCTCCTCCTTGCGACGGCGGCCGCGTCCCATCCGACCGGCGCCGCGAACCTTCCCCCCGAGGTGAGCGAGGTTCTCTCCCACGCGCTGTCCGTGCCCGCGGCCCACATCGTGCCGCTCAGCTGGGCGGCCCACATGCCCGAGGGCTGCGTCCTGCGCCAGGCGGCGCTGAGCGGTGCGGTCACCGGATCCGGCCGCGTGCCGGTGAAGCTCTACGGACAGGGCTGCACGGGCTGGGGCTGGGTCCATTTCGAGGTGTGGGCGCCCACCGCGTACACCACCCGGCCGGTGCGTGCGGGTGAGCAGTTGCAGTCCGCGCTGGCGGTCGAGGATCGCGAGATCAAGAGCGGCCATGTTGGCACCGTGCCGCCGCCGGGTGCGCTGGCAGCGCGGGATCTGCCCCGCGGCAGCGTGCTGCAAGCATCGGACATCGCGGGGGCAACCACGGCATCGGGTGAGGCAGTTAAGGTCATCGTGATGAGTGGGTCTTTGGCTATCGAGCTGCAGGGGCGAGCCGTCTCCTGCGGGGTTGGCCGAACCTGCGCCTTGCTGCCCTCGGGCCGCCACGTCGAGGGGCATTGGGAAGACGGACGCCTGCTGGTGGATGTGCCATGAGTCGCACCTGTCGCGCTACGATCTTGTGCGTCCTTTCTCTCACTGCTTCGGCACTGGCCTGCACCCAGGCTCATATCGGCCAGTACACGCCCAAACGACGGGAGTACAAGCTTCCCTCGGAAGGCAAGGGCGACGAGGGGGCGGCTTCTCCCGGCAGCCTGTGGCACGAAGGCCGGCCCGCCTCGCTGCTTTTCACTGACGCACGCGCGCTACGGGTCAATGACCTGGTGGTGGTGAAGATCGCCGAACAAGCCAATGCCCAGCGCACAACCGACACCAACACAAGTCGCAGCAGCACCGCCGCCGCCAAGATCGATGCCTTCCTGGGTCTGCTGAAACACATACCCAAACTGGATCCCAATCTGAACATCGGCGGTACTTCGACGTCCGCCTTCCAGAGCACCGGCGATACTGGGCGCACCGAGTCCTTGACCGCCACAGTGACCGCCGTGGTCACCAAGGTACTTTCCAACGGCAACCTTTTCGTCGAGGGCCATCGGGTGATCCTGGTCAACGAGGAGGAGCACCACTTCTACATCTCGGGGGTGGTGCGGCCGATCGACATCGACCAGGACAACAGTGTGCAAAGCTCGATGGTCGCCGAGGCGCAGATTGAATTCGTCGGTCGCGGCGTGCTTTCCGACAACCAGAAGCCCGGCTGGATGTCGCGCGCTCTGGGCTGGTTGTGGCCTTTCTAATCGTCATGCGTACAAGAACTCTTCTCTTCACCCTGCTTTTCCCGCTGTTCGCCCGGCCCGCGGCTGCCGCCCCGGTGCGCATCAAAGATCTGGTGGATGTGCAGGGCGTGCGTGAAAACGCTCTCTTTGGCTACGGCTTGGTGGTGGGGCTGGCGAACACTGGCGATAGCACGCAGGTCACCTTCACCGCGCAGTCCATCAGTGGCATGTTGGGCCGCATGGGTATCCGGGTCAGTCCGACCGACGTGCGGGTTCGCAACACGAGTGCCGTCATGGTCACCGCCGCGCTGCCGTCGTTCTCTCGTCCTGGTACCAGGATCGACGTGTCGGTCAGCTCAATGGGCGACGCGCGATCCCTGGCCGGCGGGGTTCTGCTCATCACGCCTCTCACCGGATCGGATGGATTGGTGTATGCGGTGGCGCAAGGGCCGGTGCAGGCGGGAGGGTTCGACGTGATGGCAGCGGGCTCGCGCCTGCAGAAGAACCACCCGACTTCGGGCACCGTGCCTGGGGGAGCGACGGTCGAGCGCACGGTTTCGCCTGACTTGGAGAAGGTGCCCCTGGTGTTGGGGCTGCGCCGGCCTGACTTCACCACCGCCCTGCACATCGCTGAAGCGGTGAACAAGTCGCTCAATGAAGAGGCCGCCAAGGCCAAAGATCCGGCGCTGGTGCAGATCACGATTCCCGAAGCTTGGAAGGGAAAAGTGGTTGCGCTGCTGGCACAGTTGGAGGCCCTGGAGGTCGACCCCGATCAGAGGGCGCGCATCGTGGTCAGCGAGCGCACCGGCACGGTGGTGGCTGGCCAAGGCGTGCGCATCAGGCCGGTGGCCGTGGCCCATGGTGGTTTGTCGATTTCAGTGCGACAGACGCCCTGGGCTTCCCAGCCGGGGCCGTTTTCGCAGGGCAAGACGGTGTCGGGAAAGATGGCGACCCTGGATGCCCAGGAGGGAGGGAAGCCAGCGGTGGGGCTGCCCGCCACCACCTCGGTCGAGGACTTGGTCAAGGCTTTCAACCTGCTCGGTGTCTCGGCGCGCGATTTGGTGGCTGTGCTGCAGGCCATGAAGGCAGCCGGCGCCATCGACGCTGACCTGGAGGTCATGTGATGGGCCCCATTCGTGATGTGACCCAGGCTGCGCAGGCGGTGGAGGCCTGTTTGCTGCGCCAGCTCATCGAGGCCAGCGGGGCCTTTAAGGGCAGCGGCGAGGCGGGCGGCCAAATTCACGCCAAGATGTTCGTGGATGCGCTGGCTGACGCGGTGGAAAAGGGCGGGGGAATTGGCCTGGCGCGGCTCATCGAGAAGTCGCTCCCTGCGGCGCAGACCGATGACACCCAGACGGGCGACGACCCAATCACAGCACCTGGCCTTAATACCCATCAGAACCGTGTCGATCTTCCTATCAGTAAGAGGCCCCACGCCAAGGGGGATTGGCCATGATGATCAAGAACACAACGTCCGTAAGCGGGGTTGACTCCGCGACAAGCAAACCACAAACCGATGCGGCGATTTCACGGCTTCCGGCGGACAGAGTGAGCACCGCCGAGGGCCAGAGGGCAGAGGCGTTGGTGCGAGCGGTTCAGGCGAAGGTCGGCATGTCGCACACCGCCCGCCTGGCAGAGGTGGAGAATTCTATCCGCGCAGGAACCTACACGCCCAGCGCGAGCCAGCTGGCCAGTCAGCTGGTGGATGAGGCGGAGATTGATGCCCGCCTGCAAGCCATGCTGGGAGGCTAAGCCATGGGCGAGCTGGAGCGCGCGACACAGATTCTCGACCGCCTGCGAGCAGCGCTGGAGGCCGAACTGGTGCAGGCGCGGGGCCAGCGGTTGTTGATGCGCTCGCTCGATACCCAAGGGCTGTTCGAGCGCGCGCGCCAGCGCGGCGCCTTCAATGTGCAACTTGCGCAACTTGAGCAAGCCCTGGGCGAGGCTCTGGAAGCCGCGGGCCGCACGCTGGGTCTGTCGCAGGTTACCCTAGTTGACCTGCGCCTGGCTGTGCCCGAGGCCGCGCAGCGTCTGGACGGGATCATGACGGAGGTGCGTTCCTTGGCGAGCGCCTTGCGCGAGACCGACACGCTGAACCAGAAACTGGGCGAGCGCGCCCTCCGTCGCCTGCGCAGCCACTTGAGGGCACTGACTCCCCGAAGCGTGGCATACGATCGGCGGGGCGCGCATTGTCCGATGGACGATCTCTCTACTTCTTGCCGAGTCGCCTGACCCATGGATCTCGTCAGCCTACTCAACAACGCGGCCAACTCCCTTTCGGCCATCCAGGCCAAGGTGGCTACCACCAGCAACAATACCGCCAACGCGAACACCCCGGGCTACGCCCGCCAGCAGGCCAATATGGTCGAGGCCGCCTCCAGCAAGTTGGGTGGAAACCGCGGCTTCATCGGCGGCGGGGTATCCCTGTTGAATGTCACGCAGACCCGTGATCAATTCGTCGAAGCTCAGCTTCCCACGGCGTTCGCCAACTCCTCCAGCTCGACCGCCGAGTCCGATGCTCTGGCCTCGGTGTCGGTTTTCGACAACGGCACCACGGGTGGCCTGAACGACGCCATGAGCGCTTTTTACTCTTCCCTGACGGCGATGGCGCAGAACCCAAGCGACTCCAGTCTGCGGCAGTCGGTGGTGGGCTCTGCCACCGCGCTGGCCTCTGCTTTCAATACCACCTCGGCCGCACTCGAGCAGGCGCGCAGTGGAATCGATGCCAGCGTTACCGGCGCGGTTCAACAGGTCAACTCCATCTTGGCGCAAGTGGCGGATCTCAACCGTCGCATCTCGACGGCTGAAGCGTCGGGCGGCCAGCCCAACGACCTCCTCGACCAGCGTCACAATCTCATGGATCAAGCCGCCCAGCTAATCGGGGCCACGCAGGTGCCCGATGCCTACGGCAACATCAGCCTGGTGCTTCCCGGGGGCACCACGTTGGTCAGCGGCACCTCGGCCGCCTCCCTTACCTTGCAAAGTAGCGCGACCAACAAGGGCCACTTGGACATCGTGTTCACGCCGTCAGACGGATCCGCCCCGGTTGTGATCAAGCAAGCCGATCTGGGTGGTCAAATCGGTGGACTCATCTCAGCCCGGGACGGAGTTCTGGGCCAGGCCAGTACCGACCTCGATACCCTGGCCTTCGACTTTGCCACGAAACTCAATGCGCAGAATCGCGCCGGCTCCGACCTCAATGGCAACCCGGGAGGCGATCTGTTCAGCATCGGCGCCACGTCGACCAACGCCGCCGCCAACATCACGATCGACCCGGCTATGGCCGCCAACCCAGCGTTGCTAGCCGCGGCCGGCCCGGCCACTTCTAGTCCGGGCGATGCGACCAACCTTGCGGCTATGGTCTCCACCCAGAGCGCGCTCCTTTCCAATCAGCTAAGCGCGACCCAGGGGCTGGCCAAGATCGTCTCTGATTTTGGCACCGCAACCTCGGATGCGCAGAACGCCGCCAGCTTCAGCGGGAGCGCGCTGCAGAGTCTGCAGAACGCGCGCAGCTCTGCTTCGGGCGTGTCCCTCGACGATGAGATGGTGAGCCTCACGCAAGAGGAACACGCATATGAGGCCATGGCCAAGGTCATCAACGTCGCCGGAAGCCTACTCGACACCCTAATCGGCATGGTGCCCAACAGTTGAGATGAGAGGGAAAGACCGTGCGTGTGACCGAAGCGACCATCTACCAGCAAACCGTTGACCGGGCAAATGCTGCCTTGGCCAGGGTTGCCAAAGCCCAGGGCGAGTTGTCGAGCGGCCTGCGCGTGCAGGCGCCTGGTGATGACCCACAAGCCGCCGGTCTGCTGGTTCAGCGCAAGTTCGACCAGGCCCAGATCACCGCCATCCAGAATGGGGCACAGAGCGCCGCTAACGAACTGAACACGGCTGACTCTGCTCTCACCAGTGTGAGCACGGAGCTCGCGCAGGTGCAGGCGCTGGCCACCCAAATGAGCAACGACACCTACACCGCGGATGACCGGGCAGCGGCGGCAAATGAGGTCGACGGCATCCTCAAACAGGTGGTGGCCAGTCTCAACGCGCGCTTTGGGAATCGCTACATCTTTGGCGGATACCAGGACACTCAACCACCTTTTGCCGCCGACGGAACCTATCAGGGGGACACCGGCGTGCGCCAGGTCGAGGTTGCGCCGGGCGTGTACGAGGATGCTTCGGTTCGCGCAGACGTCATGGCCAAGGGAGTGGGAGGGGGCGTCGACATTCTGCAGACGCTGACAGATCTGTCGACCGCTTTGCGCGCCAATGACGGCGACGCCATTCGTGCCAGCATTGCATCCCTACAAACAGGCGCCAATCAGGTGGCCTCTGCCCAATCGCAAGCGGGAACATCGGTCAACCTGTTCACCTCTGCTGTCAACACCTGCACGCAGCAGAACACCGACGAGACCAAGGTCATCAGCAAGCTCGGGGACGCGGATGTCATGGACGCCTCCACGCAACTCAGCCTGGCCCAATACGCCCTCAATGCCACGCTGACGGCTGCCTCGCAGACGCTGCAATTGTCGCTGGTCAACCTGCTCAACAAGTAGAGCCGCGATGATCGCGTGAGGTCGCGACGGGCGCGCGCGAAGCGCGCGGGGGGAAGGTGGGGCATAGGCGTTAAGCGGCCGGCCAGCGGATGCCCGTGCATTCCGCCCCCTCGCCCCGCGAAGCGGGGAAAGGGTCGGGGTGAGGGGCCATGTCGCGCCGGACTCCTCATCCCAACCTTCTCCTCGGCAGACCGAGGAGAAGGAGTCCCGGATTTCTCCGTCAGGCCCCGCCTAGCGCCTATGGGGGAGGTGGCCGGAACGATCCCCGTCGGTGCTTTCCCCGCACTCTCTCGGCTCGCCCTTATCAGCCGCCCGGATTCGTGCCGAATCCCTTGTCGAACACGGGCACAGAGCCCACAGCAAACACGAACAAGGAGACCGACAATGCTTTCCATCCAAACAAACATCGCAGCCTTGAGCGCCCAGAACAGCCTCACCTCAACCAGCAACAATCTGCAGAACTCGATGGCGCGCCTGTCGTCAGGCTTCCGCATCAACCACGCGGCCGACGATGCGGCCGGCTTGGCCATCAGCGAGAAGATGCAGGCGCAAATCGGCGGTCTCAACCAGGCCGTGCGCAATGCCAACGACGGCGCGTCCATGATCCAGACCGCTGAAGGTGCGTTGGATCAGGTCCAGACCATGATGATCCGTATGCGCAACCTGGCTGTGCAGGCCGCCTCGGACACCACCGGCCCGCAGGAGCGCTCTGACATCAACGTCGAGCTCCAGCAGCTCAAGTCAGAAATTGACAACATCTCCCAGCGAACGTCGTTCAACGGCCTCGGCCTGCTCAACGGCTCTCTGGCGACTCAGGCGGATGCCACCAGCCTGACCGCCCTGGAGGGCACCGCGTTTACCAGCACTACAACCCTCGCAGGCGGCGCGGCTGGTACCGGCGGATCCGCCGTCGTAGGCGTGGACATGGGGAACGCGACCGATCCCTTGGGAACGACCTACACCTTCGGAGTCGATGGCGTCACCGGTAACCTGACCCTGAGCAACGGCACCATCACGGACAACGCTGCCGTCTCTGCTATTGGGGTCAACGGCTCAGCCGTCTACACGTTTTCGAAGCTCGGCGTTTCTGTGGGGGTGACCGCGGGTGCTGCCGGACTCAACGCGGTCGACGTGACGGGTGGCCTTACGGGCAAGACAATCACCTCGGGAACCGCTACCCACAGCGCCGTGTTACAGACCGGTGCTGATGCAACCGCTGCAAACACCACCTCGGTGGGCTTGCTGGACACCAGGCTGGTCGGCGGCACGTCTGCGGAGATGGGCGCTCTGGCCACCACGATCGCCCAATACAACACCGACGCGGGCACCACAGCCGGCGCCACCGACCTCGACGCGACCAACCTCATCAAAGCTGTCGACACTGCGAACGCCTGGATCTCCAGCCAGCGCGCGCAGTTGGGTGCGGCGCAAAACCGGTTGGGCTATGCGGCTGCCAGCTTGACGACGACCTCGCAGAACGTGTCGGCAGCCAACAGCCAGATCCGCGACGTGGACGTGGCCACCGAGACCTCGAACATGTCCAAGGAACAGATCCTGGAGCAGGCCGGCATCGCGGTGTTGGCGCAGGCCAACCAGGTTCAGCAACTGGCGCTCAAGTTGCTCGCCTAGTTCCAATAGGGACGGAAAGCTAAAGGCAACATGAGCTTGGATGACCGCCCTGGGGAACTGGGTGTCTGGGGCGGTCGCTCCTCTATAGATGCGATTCCTTCCCGCCGATGATCAGAAAGACATGGGCCGTCATCATGAATCCGCAAGGTGAATAGGGTTTGGAGCACGAGTCAACCGACAACCGGAGCAAAGCAATGAATGCCTACCGCACATACACCAACGCCAGCGTCAGCACGGCATCGGCGCCGCGAATCATGATGACCCTGTTCGAGACAGCGCTGCGCCACATGCGTGCCGCGCGGGCCGCGTATGCGACGGGCGACTACCGGACAGGCGGGGACGCGGCGCAGCGAGCGGCGGCCATCGTGCTGGGCCTGCAGGCGACGCTCAAGCGCGAGATCGCGCCCAGCCTTTGCGAGCAGCTCGACGCAGTCTACGGTTTCGTGGTGGGCCGCCTGACCATGGCCATCGGTGGCATGTCGGCCCGGTACATGGAAGAGGCAGAACGTGTGCTCCTTCCCATCGTCGAGGCATTCGACCAGGCGGTGGCCAGTGAGGCCGCGACGCCCATCGCGGCGGCCGGAGGCACCGGCCGATGACTGCGACCCTCGATCCGTGGCTGACCACGCTTGAAGAAGGGGCTCGCCTCTTGCGGGCAGGCAGGGCCAAGGACGCCGCGCAGGTGCTCGCAGGCCTGCAAGCCCTATGTGCGCTATCCGCTCCACAACCCTCTCCGGCAATTGTTGCGAAAGCGCGCGAACTGCTCCAGCGCTGTTTCGACGCTGAAGCCAGTCTGCGGCAACGCGTGGTGGAAGACCTGAACCGTCTTGCCTCTGGGCAGCGGGCACAGGTCTATCGCCATCCCACTCAAGGGCCGCGCTAGAGCTGTCGATATCCGATCAAGGAGAGTCTCTTCATGGCCAGCACCATCTCAACGACCGGCCCGCTGTTCCAGGCGGGCGGCCTCGCGTCCGGGCTTGATACCACTTCCATCGTTAACAGCATCATCACGTCCGATTCCGCGGCCATGACCCAGGCTCAGGCCGAGCAGGCGGCCTACAAGGTCCAGATCTCGACCGTGGCCACTATCACCAGCAAGTTGCAGGCACTGCAAAGTGCAGTCGACGCACTCGGCACCTCGGGCCTGGCACCCATCCGGGCAACCTCGACCTATGCCGACTTCACCGTGTCCGGCTCGGCACAAAGCGAGGGCATCAGCACGGTTCAGGTCACAAAGATGGCGCTCGCCGCCAAGCTACGCAGTGGGACCGGCTTCTCGTCGGCGCAGACTGACGCCGGCCTGACCGGCAGCCTCCAGTTCAGCATTGACGGTGCCACCGTTCCGAGCACAGCCATCACTGTGACCGGCCTGAGCTTGTCCGCCATTGCCGAGGCTATCAACAAGCAGGTTTCGCAGGTGACCGCCTCGGTGGTTTCAGACGGCAGCAAATACTACCTGTCAGTAAGTCGCAAGAGCACGGGATACGCGACCACTGATACTGACCCCAGTGACGCACTGAAGATCGTTGGCACCGATCCGGGCTTGAGTTTTCAAACTCTCCAGTCGGCGCAGAACGCGTCTCTGACAGTGGACAAGATGACAATCCAAAGTCAGAGCAACACCATCACTGGCGCCATTCCTGGCGTGACCTTGAGCCTGACCGGACAGTCCGATGCAGCCACGACTGTAACCTTCGCCAGTGACTCCAGCTCGTCTGCGGCGAGCATAAACAATTTCATCAACGCCTACAATGACGTGGTCACGGTCCTTGCCAGCCAACTGCAGCCTGATCCGTCACAAGCAGCCACCAACAACCCCCTGGCCGGATCATATCTGCTCAGCCTCGAAAGCGACATGCGGAGCTTGTTCTCCCAAAGCGTCGGCGGTAGCGGCGCGGTGCAAACCCTGTCCGACCTGAACATCAGCCTGCAGGACGACGGGACCATCGCCACCGACAAGCTCCCGTATCAGAACACCTTTGCCGAGGCCCTGGCCGCAGATCCGAGCGGCGCCAACAAGCTGTTTACCACGGCCAAGACAGGCATCACGGCTTTGGTGGACGCTTTGGTCTCAAAACAGACTGATTCGGTAAGTGGGGCATTGGTTGGTGAGACCAAGGAGTTGAATAGCGACGTCAGCGCTCTAGACGGCACGATCAACTACTGGCAAACGTATTTGGATAACGAGCGCACCAGGCTGACCTCCGAGTTCACCGCGATGGAACAGACAATCGCCACACTCAATACGGCCAGCAACTACCTGACCGCGCTCTTTTCCAGTAGCACCGGCAGCAGCTACAAGACCACCAGCAACGGGTGACCCTAGAAATAGGCCAGGAATCGATCAGGCCGGTGACCTGGTTTCTTGCGGGCGACGTCGCCCTTGCTAAAAGGGTCGACAGTCGACAGCGGAGCTGATTCGAACGGCGCTGGAGGTCCATCCAGCGGCCGGGTTTCCCGAAACGATCCGCTCTTCAATTCGCTTGTCGCGGGCCCCGGGATTTGGCGCAACGCTTGCGTTGCGCCCTCGCAATTCCCTTGCTGCGGCGCAGTCTCGCACAATTGCCATTTATAAATGTCAGCGGGCTGACGATAGAACAATTTAACCAGGGGTCGAGGTATTCCGATGCCCGCGTTTTTGATGGATTCGATAATAGAAGAACTTGCGGCAGCGGTCGTGATGACTGACGCGAACGATCAGGAGTCAATCGACACTGTCCGCCGCTGCTTGAACAAGCTGCGCGAAGCTGTGCAAGCGGGAGGTGAGCCGGAGGAACTGGTCGCGCTGGCCGAGGCGTGCCTCGCCTTGGAAATGCGGCTCGGGGCATCCGGCGCGGGAACCGACGCTGAAGACCTGAGTGCGCTTTCCGAGGCCGTAGGACGTTTGCAAGTGGGCGCGGCTGCGGCCGCGAAATCGCCCAAGCCGGCGCTAGCGAAGGCTATGATCCCCGCGGCGGCTGCCGGCGCAAATCTTGCGTCGTCGGCGACATCGCCGCAGCGGGTGACGCGCGACGAAGAAACCGTGGGTCTGATTGGCGAGTTCTTGAGTGAGAGCGAAGAGGGACTTGGGCGCGCAGACCAAATCCTGATGAATGTGGAGCACGGAGGCGCAAGCGCCGAGGCAGTCAACGGCCTGTTTCGGGTCTTCCACACCGTCAAGGGCGTAGCGGGCTTCCTGGAACTGACCGAAATCACCACATTGGCTCACACCACGGAAACCATGCTCAATCGTTGTCGCGAGGGCACGCTGAAGCTGGCGGACGAACGGTTGGACGTCGTATTTGACGCCACCGCGATGGTGCGCCGGATGCTGGCCGAGCTGCGCGTCGCTGTGCAGGATGGCGTGCAATTCGCGACGCACGAGAATCTGGAAGGACTGTTGCAGCGTTTGCGTGCGCTGACTGAAGACGGGACGCCGGTCATCACGCCAGCCGCGCGGCCAGCACCGGCCGCGCCGCCTGCGCCGGCGGGTTTTGCCCGAGAGCCCGCGCCGCAGCTTGAACCGGCCGCAATGCCATCGGCGCTCGAGAACCTGCGCCAGACCATGACCATGACGGCAGTACCCTCCGGCATGCAAGGCCCAGAAACGGGAGGGGGCACCAAGCTCCGCGAAACCGTCAAGGTCGATCTGGAACGGGTGGACAGCCTGGTGGCCATGGTGGGCGAGCTGGTGGTGGTCGAGTCCATGGTGGTCAACGCGCCCGAGATCGCCAAGTCCGCGTCGGCGCGCGTGCGCAAATACCTGTCCCAGCTGGCCAAGGTCACGCGCGACTTGCAGGACGTGGGCATGGGCATGCGCATGCTGCCGGTGGCGGGAGTGTTCCAGAAAATGGCGCGCATGTCGCGCGACCTGGGTCGCAAGAGTGGCAAGCAACTGCGCCTGGTGCTGGCGGGCGAAACCACCGAGATGGATCGCAGCATCGTTGAGCACATCGCCGACCCGCTGGTTCACATGATCCGCAACGCCGTGGATCATGGGCTGGAGCCGCCCGAGGAACGACGCGAGGCGGGCAAGCCTGAAGAAGGCACCATTCGCCTCTCCGCCTATCACGAGGGGGGCAGCATCGTCATCGAACTGGCTGACGACGGCCGCGGCTTGAACCGCGATGCCATCCTGGCCAAGGCCCGCAGTCAGGGCCTGATCGGTCCCAACGACATCCTGAGCGAGGCGGACATCCACATGCTCATCTTCGCGCCGGGCTTTTCCACCGCGAAACAGGTCACCGAGGTTTCAGGACGCGGCGTGGGTATGGACGTGGTCAAGCGCAACGTCGAGGCCCTGCGCGGCCGCGTGTCCATCAGCACCACGCCGGGCCAGGGCACCACCTTCAAGCTGCTGCTGCCGCTGACCCTGGCCATCATCGACGGGATGCTGGTGGCCTGCGGCCAGGACCGCTACATCATCCCGACGCTGTCCATCATCGAGTCGATCCAGCCGAGTCAGGACATGCTGGTCACCTTCGCTGACCGGCACGAGATGATCAACGTGCGCGGCCAGATCCTGCCTCTGGTGCGTTTGGCCCGTTTGTTCGGCGCCAGCGATGCCAAGAGCGATCCCACGCAGGCGCTGGTAGTGATCCTGGAAGGTGTGGGCCGCCGCCTGGGTCTGCTGGTCGACGAGGTGGTCACCCAGCAGCAGGTGGTAATCAAGAGCCTGGGCCAGGGCCTGGGCGCCACACGTTTCCTATCGGGCGCCGCCATCCTGGCCGACGGACGCGTCGGCTTGATCATAAACGTGGAAGAGATTGCGGGAACCACCGTCGAGCGACGGCAATGGTCAGCCAGCGACCCAACCCCTGCGGCTACGTCTCTGTGATGCGAGGAGGAATGACCGTGATGAACACCCCAGTGACTGCAAAGAGCAACAGTTCCGGCGTTGAGGCCAATGCCCATCTGGCCGGCAAGTACATGGCGTTTCGCCTGGCCAATGAGGACTACGGCCTCGCCATCCTCAAGGTGCGGGAGATCATCGGCCTCATGGACATCACCAGGGTGCCGTGTACCGACGCCTTCATCCGCGGGGTCATCAATCTGCGTGGCAAGGTCATCCCGGTCATCGACCTGCGCATGAAGTTCGGCATGGAGCCCTGCCAGACCACCGATCAGACCGTCATCATCGTGGTCCAGTACTCCACCACGCGTGGTGAGATCACCATGGGCGTCCTGGTCGATCAGGTGGAGGAGGTGTTGTCCATCAACGCGGACAAGATCGAACCGCCGCCCAGTTTCGGCGCCAACAGCATGAATGCAGATTTCATCCTGGGCATTGGCAAGGTCGACAAGCGCGTGATCTTCCTGCTCGACATCGGCCGGGTGCTCTCCGGCGACGAAGCAGAGCGCTTGGTCCAGGCCGTGACCGCGTAGCGCGATTCCAACCAACCGACAAGCAAAAGGAGACGTTCAATGTTTGGAAAGACAAAGATAGGCGTCAAAGCCATGCTGGCGCTAGCCGCGGTCGTGGCCATTAACCTCGGTGTGGGGGTGTACAGTTCTACCAACCTGCGCCAGGCTGAGCAGTCGAACCGCATCCTGTACGAGCAGAACACGGTGGCCCTGGTCGCATTTGACCAATTCGTGGTCGGGTTCTACCGGACGTGGGCAAGCTTGGGCAACGGGATCGCCGCAACCGACCCACGGGAAAGGAATCAGCAACTCACCAAGGCGGAGAGCGACCTGAAGGGTGTCGATGAGGCCCTTGCACGAACGGACGAAGCCGTGAAGCAAGCTGACCTACGTCCCTTCGTGGCCGCGACGGCTCAGATTTTCCGACCGCTCTCCCAGAACATTCGGGCTGCGATTGACGCCGGAAAGAGGAATCAGGTCAGCGGGCTGTCGGAAAGTATGCACGGAGGTGAGCTGGACAAGGGTCGGCTGGCGTTGCGCGAAGCCGACGAGCGCCTTTCCAAAGCCCTGGACGACTCCGCCAAGGCGAGGGCCGAGGCAACCACCGCCGCGGCCAACACGACCATCGCGACGACCCAGATTCTGATGGCGTTGGCTGTGATCCTCGCAGCCGGGCTGGGCCTGCTGCTTCTCCGCAACATTGGTCGGGCCATCCGGGGAATGCAAGCGGAGGCCGAACGCCTGGTCACGGCTGCGGTGGACGGGAAGCTCGCCACGCGCGCCGACGCCGACAGGGTGCACTTCGAGTTCTCCGGCGTGATGAACGGCTTCAATCGCGTGCTTGACGCTGTGGTCACGCCGCTCAACGTGGCCGCCGGCTATGTGGACCGCATTGCCAAGGGCGACATCCCGCCCAAGATCAGCGACAGCTACAACGGCGACTTCAACACCCTCAAGAACAACCTCAACACCTGCATCGTTGCCATCGGTGGCCTTGTCGAGGATGTCAACCGCCTGGCAAGCGCCGCGGTCGAGGGCCAGCTCTCCACCCGCGCGGATGCCACGCGCCACCAGGGTGACTTCCGCAAGATCGTCGAAGGCGTGAATCACACGCTCGATGCGATTCTCGCGCCAATCCACGAAGCCAGCGCCGTACTGGAGAATCTCTCGCAGCGCGACCTGCGCGCTCGCATGAAAGGCGAATACCGCGGCGACCACGCCAAGATCAAGGAATCGGTCAACCAGACCGCCCAGGCCCTGCACGAGGCCCTTGGTCAGGTGGCCGGCGCGGTGGATCAGGTGTCGGCGGCGGCCGGGCAGATCGCTTCCTCCAGCCAGACCGTGGCGGACGGAGCTTCGCAACAGGCCAGTTCGCTGGAAGAAACCTCGTCCGCACTCGAATCCATGAGCGCCATGTCCAAGCGAACCTCTGACAATTCGATTCAAGCCAACTCGCTGGCCCAGACCGCGAAGACCGCAGCCATGGGTGGCGCAAGCGCGGTCGAGCACATGTCGGTGGCCATGACCAAGATCAAGGCTTCGGCTGAGGGGACGTCACAGATTATCAAGGACATAAACGAGATTGCGTTCCAGACCAACCTGCTGGCGCTGAACGCGGCGGTCGAGGCGGCGCGCGCTGGTGAAGCGGGGCGCGGCTTTGCCGTGGTGGCAGAAGAGGTGCGCAGCCTGGCCTTGCGGTCGAAGGAGGCGGCGATGAAGACCGAAGAGCTGATCAAGGAATCGGTCCGTCAGGCGGGCGAGGGGGAAAACACCTCGCGCGAGATGGCGGGGAAGCTGAGCGAGATCCTGGACGGCATCGAAAAGGTGAGCGGGATCGTGAACGAGATCTCGGCCTCGGCCAAGGAGCAGTCAGCCGGGGTGGACCAGATCAACCGGGCAGTGGCGGACATGAACAAGGTCACCCAGCAGAACGCGGCCAACTCCGAGGAGTCGTCTTCCGCGGCCGCCGAACTGTCGAGCCAATCCGAAGAGCTGGCCGCCATGGTCGGCAGCTTCCAACTGGCGCGCGCTGGCGGCGCCTCGGCCCATGCCCCGGCCAGCAGCCCGGCCTTGGCCAGGGCCAAGCGAGCCAATGGGGGCAACGGACGCTCGGCCACGGTCAAGCCGGAAGCGGTCATTCCGCTCGACGGTGATCCTGCCTTTCGCGACTTCTAGTTGAAAGCCGGCGGCAGACGCTTTCCGCACTCCTGCCGCCGGCCTTGTGACTATTCATGGAAAGTGAGGTCTTTCAGCGCTTCTGTGCCCACGCGCACCAGCAGGCCGGCATCTCGCTGGGGCCGAACAAGGAAGCCCTGGTGACCGCCCGTGTGGGCAAACGCATGCGCGCTTTGGGCATCGAGGACGAACGCGGCTACCTTGACTACCTGGAAGCCGACCGAACCGGCGAAGAACTCGTGCAATTCCTCGACGTGATTTCCACCAACCACACGTCATTCTTCCGCGAGCCAGATCATTTCGATCTGCTGCGCACGCTGCTGGATGAGTGGCGCCGGCTGGGTCAGCGCAGGCTGCGCATCTGGTCCGCGGCCTCGTCTACGGGCGAAGAGCCGTACTCAATCGTGATGACCGTGCTGGACGCGCTGCCGGATCTGGACATCGACTTCAAGCTGCTGGCCACCGACATTTCCACCCGCGTGTTGGCGCAGGCGCAGCAAGGCATCTATCCGGCCGAAAAGCTGACCGCCATCCCACGGCCACTGCTGGCGCGCTTCTTCAAACGATGTGAAGGCCCCGATGAAACCTACAGTGTGCGCGACGAAGTCAAGCAGCACGTGTTGTTCCGTCGATTGAACTTGTCGCAGCCACCCTTCCCCATGCGGGGGCCTCTCGACATCGTGTTTTGCCGGAATGTTCTCATCTACTTTGATCTGCCGGTGCGCCAGCGCCTGCTGGCGGCCATCCAGGACCTGCTGCGGCCGGGCGGCTGGTTGTTTGTGGGACACACCGAGACCCTGACCGGGATCAACACCGGATTTCGGCTGGCGCGTCCCTCTGTGTTCTTCGTACCCGACGACAGAAAGGCCGCGGGCGCGTGAAACTGGTCACCGTGGACATCGCGGATTCGAGGGTGTCGGCGGATCCCGATGTTACGCTGGTGACCTACGCCCTGGGCTCGTGCATCGGAGTGATGGCCTACGATCCGGTGCGCGTGGCGGCGGGGATGATCCACTACATGCTGCCGCTGTCAGAGACCTCGCCCGACAAGGCCAAGGCGCGTCCTGCGATGTTCGCTGACGTGGGCATCCCGCTGCTCTTTCACAGCCTGTACGCTCTCGGTTGCGACAAGAAAAACCTGATCGTGAAGGTGGCGGGGGGCGGAACCATGCACGACGAGAGCGGCCGTTTTGCCATCGGCCAGCGCAACTACACTATCCTGCGCAAGATGTTCTGGAAGACCGGCGTAGTCATCAGCGCCGAGGACGTGGGCGGATCCAAGTCGCGCACCGTGCGCCTAGCGGTGGCCACCGGACGTTGCACGATTACCTCGTCGGGCGAAGAGGTGGAGCTATGATTTCAGCTGCCGAAGTCGCGGTTCGCATCAAGCGTCTGCCCATCTTTCCCGAGGCGCCCGCTCGCCTGGCGGCGTTGTTGGCGCAAGGCAGCTCGGGCGTCGACGAATTCGAGAAAGTCATCAAGCCTGATCCCGGACTGACTGCCAACCTGCTGCGCTTGGCGAACTCGGCTTACTTCGGGCTCACCCGGCGCATCGCTTCGGCCCGTGAGGCCATCACCATCTTGGGCCTCAAGCGCGTGTACGACGTGGCTAGCATGGCGGCCATGCAAGGATTTCTGCCTGCGCGCCTGCCCGGCTACGAATTGTCGTCCGACGGATACTGGCAACACTGCGTGGCGGTGGCCTGTCTGGCAGAGAACATGGCGCGCGCGGGTGGCGCGCACGCGCCCGCCCTGGTGTTCACCGCCGGGCTGATGCACGACATTGGCAAACTGGTACTGGGCGAATTCCTCGCGCTGCATGCTGCGCCCATCTTGGAGAAGCTTCGCCACGACGGCGTGTCCCTGATTGGCGCCGAACGCGAGATCTTGGGCGTGGACCACTCCGAAGTGGGCGCCGAGGTGGCGTTCGTCTGGAAGCTTCCTGATGCGGTGGTGTCCGTGATTCGCTGGCACCACGATCCCAGCAAGGTCCCCGAGGGCGTCGACCGCTCGTGCGTCGATTTGGTGCACGTGGCGGATGCGCTCGCGCATTCCTTCGGATTTGGCGCCGACATCGGTGAACTGCGAAGGCCGCTCGACGCCCAAGCCTTTGACCGCCTGAAGCTGGCCGTGCCGGCCCTCGAGCTGGTGGCGGCCGGCAGCCTGGCCGACATCGAGAGCCTGACCGGCTTGGCCAAGGCGAGTGATCGAGGAGACAAGTTATGAGCTACCGGGTGCTGATCGTCGACGATTCCGCCGTGGTCCGGCACATGGTCAGCCGGGCCCTGTCCATCTCGGGCATAGAAACAAGTTCTGTCCTAGAGGCGGGCAATGGCCAGGAAGCCTTGGACATCTTGCGCAAGACTTGGGTCGACATCGTGTTCGCCGACATCAACATGCCGGTGATGACTGGTGCCGAGTTGTTGGAGACCATGGCGCGCGAAGGAATGTTGGCCACCACACCGGTGGTGATCGTTTCCTCGGAGCACGGCGAGAAGCGCGCCCAGGAAATGAAGCAAATGGGTGCCCGCGCCTATCTGGTCAAGCCGTTTCGTCCCGAAGCCATCAAGCAAGTCTGTGGCGAAATTCTGCGCCCTGGGAAAGAGACCCCCCATGAGTGACAAACCAACGCGCGAACGACTCGGCTCGCTGCTCATCGAACTACTGGAGGGTGCGGCTTTCGTGTTTGCCGAGGTGAGCGATGACAAACCCTGGGCGGAAGGCGACCTCCTGTGCGCGCGCCTGGTGCTGGAACACGGCGAGCGGGTCGAGCTCGCGCTGTGTGTACCGGGGGAACTGGCGCGCACGCTGGCCGCCAACCTGCTGGCTCTGGAGCCCGAATCGGAAGAAGCCAAGACCAGCGCTGGCGATGCCGTGGGCGAGCTAGCCAATATGATCGCCGGCACGCTGGCGGTCGAGATGTTCGGCGCAGATGTGGTATGCAAGATCGGCGTGCCGCGGGTAGCGCCGGAAACCGGCGTCGAGCACGACGGGCATTTTGGGCGTGCCCGCACTCGCGTGAGCCTGCGGACCGAGGACGGTCACCGCGTGGACGCAAGCCTATCCGACGTTGCAACGGAGGCTGATTCGCTGCCATGATCAAGGTGCTTGTAGTCGACGATTCGGCGGTGGTCCGGCAGATCCTGCAGGGATCCCTGGCGGCTGATCCGGATATCCAGGTGGTGGGCACCGCGCCCGATCCCTATGTGGCGCGCGACCTGATCGTCGAACTCAAGCCCGACGTGGTGACGCTGGATGTGGAGATGCCGCGCATGGATGGCATCACCTTCCTGCGCAAGCTGATGTACTACTACCCCCTGCCCGTCATCATCGTGTCGTCGCTGACCTCGGCAGGGGGCGAGCTGGCCCTGGAGGCCCTGGCGGCCGGCGCGGTCGAGGTAATGCGCAAGCCGGGCGCGGCGTTCACCGTAGGTGACATGGCGGCAGAGCTGATCGCCAAGATCAAGACGGCCGCCTGTGCTCGCGTGAGCAAGCGCGAGCCTCCCGGCAGCAATCCGACGGGCGCCCGCGTGACTTCACTGGGAAAGACCACGAACCAAATCGTCGCGCTAGGCGCCTCAACCGGCGGGACCGTGGCGCTTGAGCACGTGCTATGCCGCATGCCGGCCGATGCTCCCGGCATAGTGATCGCACAGCACATGCCGGCCCTGTTCACCAAGCAGTTCGCGGATCGCCTCAACCGCCTGTCAGCCGTGGAGATACGAGAGGCACAGGAAAACGATTCGGTCGTGCCCGGTGTGGCCCTGGTGGCGCCCGGTGACAGGCATCTGCTGCTGCGGCGTTCGGGTGCGCGCTACTTCGTCAGTGTCAAGGACGGGCCGCTAGTACACCGGCAAAGGCCGTCGGTGGATGTGCTGTTTCGCTCGGTGGCGCGCACTGCAGGCAAGAATGCCATCGGCGTGATCATGACTGGCATGGGTGCCGACGGGGCCGAAGGTCTGGGCGAGATGCGCCAGGCCGGCGCCCACACCATCGCCCAAGACGAAGCCAGTTGCGTGGTGTTCGGCATGCCAAAGGTCGCCATTGAGCTGGGGGCGGCCGAACAAATTGTCTCACTGAAGGAGATCCCGGATGCAATCCTCCGCATCGCAAGCGCGACGGGCTAGCCACGACCATCATGTAATTGACGGTCGGCCAGATGGTTGGCCGTCGGGAAACCGACGGTCGCGCTGCGGCAGGCGCAGAATTACCGTGCGCCGCCTGTGGTCTCGGTTTTGCATTTTTCGCAGTCGCCAATTGATAGGGAGCCATGTGTTCCGACCACCGCAGGAGACCCGCACCCGAGAAGGAGTGACATGAAGCCGCTTCCACCATCCGAGAGACTGGGCGTCCTGGTTTCCAACGTGACGCAGACCATGTTGGGCATCTCGTTCGTCCCTGTAATCTCCGACCAAGCCCATCCCGGGCTGTGCTGGCGTACTGCCGTCATGCTGGTCAATGGCGCGCGGCCTCTGACCGTGGGCCTATCATCAAGCCAAGAAGGCTGTCTGGCTCTGACCGCAGCCATGTTCTCCTGCCCGGCCTCCGCGGTCGACCCGTCTATGATCAATGATGCGCTTTGCGAGCTGGTCAACATGACCGCGGGCTTGCTCAAGACGGAGATGGCGCTGGACCAAGCCCTGACCGTGCCGCAGGTGGTGACCGACGCCACTGTGCTGGCCAGGCTGGCGGAGTTGCACCCCGGACTCGTGCTCAAGGCGAAGGAAATCGGTCTTGCCCTCTGGGCCCACGAGGGCCACGCAATCGCCAAGCTTACGGCTGCCGCCTAGGAAACGAAATGCAAACCACGGGAACAGGAGATCTTTGATGCCACGGATTCTCACGGTCGATGACAGTCGCGCCATTCGCATGATCGTCGCCAAACAACTGCAGCCCTTGGGCTTCGAAATTGGCGAGGCGGAAGACGGCAACGACGGCCTGGCCAAACTGCAAAGCGCGGCCTACGACCTGGTGGTGCTCGACGTCACCATGCCTAACCTCGACGGCCCGGGCATGTTGGCCAAGATGCGCGAGGGCGGGAACAAGACGCCCGTACTCATGCTCACCTCCGAGTCCAAGACGGCCATCGTGGCTACCGTCATGCGCCTGGGCATCTCCGACTTCGTGCTCAAGCCCTTCAAGGGTGACGAGCTGAAAGCCAAGGTTCTGAAAGCGCTCAAGCTGCCGGCCGACTACGCCGCGCCAGGCGGTGCGCCCGTCGCCGCTGCCGCGACGCCCGTCGCCACGACCGCCAAACGCGTGCTGGTCATCGACGACATGGAGAACGTGCACAAGAAGGTGCGGTCGTTGATACCGGCCGAGCGAAACCTCGATGCGAGTCTGAACGCCGCGGATGCCCTGGCGCTGTGTCGATCCAATCCCTATGGACTCATCTTGATCGACGGCGACCTGCCCGACACCAACCTGCCCTCATTGACCAAACAACTGCGCCTGTTGCAGCCCAAGGCGGTGCTGGTGGCCATGGCCCTGCGTACCGCCAACAACGTCACCGGCGAAATGCGCGCGCAAGGCTTTGAGGATGTCTTGTTCAAGCCTTTTGTCAACGAGGCCGTCGATGCGCTGCTGGAGCGAAGTTTCCAGGAAGACCAGGAACTGGTTTCCGCCCAGGAGAATTGTCTCAAGCTAGCCGGGTTCCACGGGCGCGACGACAAGCTGGAGGGCTACTTCCAGAAGCTTTCCGCCAAGCTGAAAGAGGCCATGAGCAAACTGGCCGAGGGTTGTTTTGACAGCGCCGTGCTTGACGCTAGCCAATTGCCACTGGGCCAGCCCATGCGGGCGGCGCAATTCATGGCCGACTTGTCCAAGGTATCCGCCGATTGTGGCGTCGCCCTGCGTCTGGTGGGGTCGGCCGAGTTGGCCGCCGTGATCGGGGGATTCGAAGAGGCCAAGTCCCTGCGCTTGTTCCAATCTGTTGAGGAGGCACGCGCCGCTGCTTAGTCATCCGGCGCGCGGGAAGGCTGCATGAAGTTCGCTGAACAGCTCGAACAGATCGTCAAGAACCGGATTGAAAAGGACAGTCTGACCCTCCCCACGCTGCCCGCGGTCGCCTTCAAAGCTATCGAGTTGACCCGCACGCCAGAATTCAACATGCAAGAAGTGGCCTCACTCATCGAAAGAGATCCCGTGCTGGCCGCGCAGATGCTCAAGTTGTGCAACAGCGTCGCCATGGCTACGCGTGAGCCATGCAAGAGCATCAGCCAAGCCGTTTCTCGTCTGGGAAGCAAGAACCTGCGCAACACTCTTCTGGAGCTCTCGGCCCGGCGGCTTTTCGAATCGCACGATCCAAAGGTGGCGGCAACCGTGAAAGCCCTGTGGGAGCATTCCCGGGCAGTGGCGCAACTGGCGCAGCGGGTGGCGGTGGTTTCCGGCGCGGCAGATGCTGACACCGCCTACCTGGCAGGCCTGCTGCACGACGTGGGCAAGCCGGTGGTGGCCACCATGCTGCTGGAGGCGGAAAGCCAGATCACGCAGCGCAATCCCAAGTTGTGGATCGACTTTTCTACCTGGATGGACGTGATGCAACGTTGTCACCGGCCCATCGGCCTCGACCTGGCCAAGAAGTGGCAGCTTCCTGAGGAAATCCAGAAGGCGATCGAGGAATGCGCTGACTATGACCCGGCCAACCGGCTGTCCACGGGAAATGCCGTGCGCTTCGCCAATGCGGTGGCCAAGCAGCAGGGCATCTATGCCGGACCGGTCAGCGCCGACGACAACGACGCGTTGGTGATGGTCGGGCGCTCGCTCCTGAACATTGATGACGAGACGCTGACCCGCCTGTCGAGCGACCTGAAAGAGAAGTCCAAAGAAGCGGCGTAGAGTGCTCGTATGACCGGTTGGAGTTGTCGGTCCCCGGGCTGAGACCGGTAGCTGGATCCGGTTCCGGCCTCCGAAAGGCTGCACTCGCTACCGCGCCATGGCGTCGAAAGCGTCCTGCGCCTTGATCTCCAACACCAGTTCCACGCGGCGATTGACCTCACGCCCTTGGGCCGTACCGTTGTCAGCGATGGGACGCGTCGAACCCTGGCCGACAGCGCTGAGCAACTTGCCGTCAATGTGGTGGGCGCCCTGCATATAGCTGGCCACGGCGGCGGCGCGCGATGCAGACAGATCCCAGTTGTCGCGAAAGCGTGTGTGCGCCGCGGTTTGGTCGTCGGTATGGCCTTCGATGCGGATGGCCCGGCGGAACTGAGCCAGTTCGAGGGCGATGGCGTCCAGCACGGGAATCATCTCGGGCCTGATCGCGGCCTGTGAAGGATCGAAGAAGTGAGACGCTGACAAACGAATCATGAGCCGGCGTCCCTCCGTGTGCATGAGCACGGTGGGCGGACTATCGGGCCGTTCGAGCAGGAGTCCCTTTAGCCTCTTCTCGATGCGGCGGCGCACTGCCTCCACCGCCTCGATTTCCTGATTATTCGGTCGCTCTTCGCCCATGTTGGTCACGCAACCGCCCTCGCTGATCGGCCCCTCGAAAATGGGTATCTGATCCGCGCCGCCTGTGCCCTTGAAGTGCATGGCGAACTTGATGGCCTTGACCACGTCGATCATGCGCTTCTGGTCAACCCGGCTGACTGAATACATGACCACGAAGAAGGCGAAGAGCAAGGTCACAAAGTCGGCGTAGGAGACCAACCAGCGCTCGTGATTCTCGTGCTCCTCCGCATGTTCACGCTTTTTAGCCATGGCCTATTTCTTGCCCGCAGCCGGGGCACGGCGGCCGGCGTAGGCGCGGATCTTTTCCTCGAGCACGCGCGGATTCAGGCCGGCCTGGATGGAGAGCACGCCCTCGGCAATCAGCGTGCTCCGCTCCTTGTCTAGGGACAGCTTGCGCTTGATCTTGGTCGCGATCGGCAGGAACAGGATGTTGGCGCTGCCCACGCCGTACACGGTGGCCACGAAGGCGGTGGCGATGCCACCCCCGAGCTTGGTCGGATCATTGAGGTTTTCCATGACGTGAATTAGGCCCAGCACCGCACCCAAAATGCCAATCGTCGGCGCATAGCCACCCGCGGACTCGAAGACCTTTGCCCCCACCGTGCTCTCCTCGAAATGGAGCATAATCTCAGTCTCCAACGCGTCGCGGGTCACTGCCGCGTCCACGCCGTCTACGATGAAGCCCACGGCGCGCCTGAGAAAAGCATCCTGGATGCCCGGCAGACGCTGTTCCAGCGCCAGTACGCCATCCCGCCGCGCGACACCTGCCAGCTCCACAATTTGTTGCACGATCTGGTCCAGGTCGTTCTTCTTGTCCCGCAAGGCCATCGCCGCCAGCTTCAACCCGCGCACGAAGTCCTTGATGGGGTAACTCACTGCCACCGCGCCAATAGTGCCGCCAAAAACAATAAGCGCAGCCGTGCCCTGGAGAATGGATCCGACGCGCCCTCCTTCGAGCAGTTGCCCAAGAAGAATGCCGCCGATTGCGAGCACGATGCCGATGACTGTTGCGATGTCCATGGGCTATGTCTTCTCTGGCTGGCCAATGTCGGGCGGCGCCGAAACCACGCGAATGGCTCCGTTGACTTGGCGTCGATACTCGAGCACCCGGTCCACCACTTCCGCCACGGTATCTCGCACCAGAAACTGGTGGCCGTTTATCAAGGTGAGCATAGTGTCGGGCGTGCTTTCCACCGTGGCGATGAGTTCGGCGTTCACCACCATGGTATTGTGATCGAGCCTCGTGATGTAGATCATGGCTTCGCGTTCTTGCAATGGGTTTGCGAGCAGAGTGACTGGCGCGTGCGCGCCGAAGACCGAAGGGCCTGGCGCGTTCGCCGCGGCCCGAGTCAGCAAAACTAGCGGTGAATCATCATCAGATCAGACAGTAGCTGGTCGGCGGTGGTCAGCGTCTTGGAATTGGCTTCGAACTCGCGCTGGGCTGCGATCATATTGATGAACTCTTGCGAAAGGTCCACGTTGGACTGCTCCAAGGTGCCGGCGCTTATGCTGCCCCGATCTGCAGTGGCGGGCGCTCCCAAAGTGGCAGGTCCCGAAGAGTTCGTCTCCCGATACAGGGATCCGCCCACGCGCGAGAGCTGGTCAGGGGCTGCGAAATTGCCCACCACGAGCTGGCCCAATACCCGACTCTGGCCGTTGGTGAACACGCCGGTGATTGCGCCGTCGCTTCCAATGGAAAGGCCGCTGAGGCTACCCGAGGTGAACCCCGCCTGGCTGACGAAACTCGCAGCCGACGGGGACGCGTACTGGGTAATCCCATCCAACCCAGTCCCGCCAGCGGCGGTACCTGTGCCGAAGTTGAAGGTCAGGGGCTGCGGGTTGGTTGCATTGAGCGGATTGAAGCTGTTCAATGTGGTGGCATTGGACACGAGGTGGCCTGAGGTGTCGAACTTCAATTCCCCGGTGGCGACCTCAGTCGGCGTCCCTGCAACGCCACCTGTCAGGTTCGCGCCGTCGGTTACTGCGTGATAGGTCCAATCCCCGCTGCTGTTCATGCAGAAGTAGATGTTGAGCTGCACCGGCTTGCCGAGCGAATCGTAAACCTCCATGCTGGTCGAGAAATTGGAGGTGTTACTGGCATTGGTGGGGTCCCATCCCAGGTAGCCGGTTGTGGGATCAGCATTCTCCGTAGGGGTGGCGGTGGCGCTCAGATTGCCCTCGATGGTTATTCCGTCGGTCGGCTTGGCTGGCGCGGTGGCGTTGCCAACCTGCAAATCGCCGAGGATTCCAGACGAGACGTTGCCATTCGTGTCAGCCTGCATACCTTGTACGCGCAGGCCTTCCTCATTGACCAGGTAGCCGTTCTTGTCTGTGATGAATTCGCCATTGCGGGTGTAGAAGGTGCCGCTGGATCCGCCGTAGTTGCCCGAGAGCACGAACATGCCATTGCCTTCGATGGCTACGTCCGTGTCCTGATTCGTTGTGGTGAATGCGCCCTGGCTCATCAACTGCTGCACGGTGAGTGTGCGCACGCCCAAACCTTGTGCGCCCTGGCCCACGATTTGTTGGGCCATGGATTCTGCGAAGTCGGTACGAGATGCCTTGAAGCCCACGGTTTGGCTGTTGGCGATATTGTCCCCTACCACTGACAGTTCATCTGTGGTGGAATTGAGGCCACTGGCACTGGAATACATTGCGGTCAAAAGACTCATGGTGTTCTTCCTTTCCTGTTGTTAGTGCGCGTTGCTGTTTGCCTGAATTTGATTGACGTCGCTAAGCGAGACTGGCGTGTTGCCAATCATGAGTTGGGTTATGCCGTTCTGGAACGTGACGCCGGTGATGAGGCCGCTTGACTGCTGGGTAACCGACACTGGTTTACCGGAGGCGTCGGTGGCTGTGACCTTGATGGTGTAGGTTCCGGCCGGCTCGGCTATGCCCGAGTCGCTGTGCCCGTCCCAAGTCAATGTATTGGTCCCAGCCATGGGGCCGAACGACTGGCGGCGCACCTGATGTCCGTTGGCGTCGTCGACTTCCATTTCGACGTCGGTTGCCGGCGAGGCCAGGGTGGCGCTGACGCTGATGCTTGCGCCCGGGCTGAGGGTCATCTGGTCCGCGTTGTAGGTCGCGTACTTGCCCACGGAAGCCACGGCCACTGACACGGCGCCAGTCTGGTTGTTGGTCGATTGCAAGGCGAGCATCTGGGTGAGGGTGTCATTCGTGTTTTGCTGTTCTTCCAACGCGGAGAACTGCGCCAACTGCGCCACGAAGGCGTTGCTGTCCATCGGAGCGGTGGGGTCCTGATGGGCAAGCTGCGCGGTCAGGATCTTGAGAAACTCGTTTTTCCCCAGAGCGTTGGAGCCCGTTGCATTGGCCGGCTGCTTGGTGGCCGACTGGCCAGCGGTGGTGGTGGTGCTCGTAGTGCTCGATGTTGCGATGGACATGGTGGTCTCCTTCACGCAGTGACGTGGATGCGTCCTTCCGCCGGGGCTGGGAGGGGCCCGCCGTGGGTTGGTCGATACGGCGCGGGCGCCTCGCCCGCAGGTTCCGGGGTTTCGGGTGCTGGCTGTCCCTGTTGTCCGCCCTCTTGTTGGCCAGAATCGAACCGCCCCAACGCAAGACCCTCGCTGGCCAGCGCCGCGCGCGCCTCGGGTGCGCGTGTTGCGAAGAGGTGCGCCATGGAGCCGCCTACACTGATCTCAGCGCTGCCTTGCCGTACGCGCATGTGCAGGGCCAGATCCCCGTCGGGCGATTCGATGGCCATGTGGGCTGCATGTGGCAACACAGTCATGCTTAGCCCATCATCGCGCGCGACCTGGGCAGCCAGAGAAGCGGCGTGCGCCGGCAGGTGAGTGGCCCCACGCGGGTCGGCGAGCGACGCGCTGGTTGGTCCGTTGGTGGCAGGCGAGTGAACCGGCAGCGTCCCCTGCAATTGAGTTTGGGTCAGTGGAGCTGTCGCCTGCGCTTCGGCCCGAAGGCCAGGCTGGTTGTGCGCCGCTGGGGTGGGCAGGGGCGCTCCCGGGACCGCAGGATCTCCAGTGTCTTTGCCACTTCGTGGCGCCTGCCCATGCTCTGGGCCCGACGCCATCTCGGCGGGGCGCAGGCGACCCATATCATCGGTTTGGGAGGGAGGAGTGGGGAAGTTCGAAGCTGCGATGAAGGCTGCCAAAGACGCCGGTGGCTGCGGACCGGGACCATCTGTGGCGTCCTGCGCGCGCGCGGGCTCTTCTGTGCTGGCCTCTCTGGCGCCAGCGTGCGGCTCAACTAGGGATTGATTTGCCGGCGCAACCAAGACGCTTGGTTCTGCTTTGGACGGAGCGGGCGGTGCACTCGTCGGGGTGGAAACGGGCGTGCCAGCCGGCGTCGGCTTGGCGGGACGAGACCGCGTGCCAGCTGCCGCCAATGGCACTTCCGTCGATGCGGTGCCTGCGCTATGGGCTGACGGCGTCACCGATGATGGCGAAGATGGCGGCAGGCTTGCGGGCTGCGTGAGCTGGGCGGCGAGCGATGCAATATCGGCAACCGGGCCTGCCGTGGGTGGAGACACGATTGGGGCGCTGGCATCTGACGGGTTGGAGGCGGGCCGGTGTTGCGCTGGGGCAGCTCCGGCCGGGGAAGGTTCGTCCGGGGCGTGGGTCGCATGCGTGCCGTGAGCCACTGCGGTCGGAATTGCCTTCCGTGCCACAAAGACTTGAGCTGCCCCAGGTTCACCAGCCGTCGGCGTGGAAGGCATCGTTGCGACGTGCGCGCGCGAAGCGCGCGGGGGCGGGAGGGGTGGGGTGTCCGTCCCGAAGC
>PMJO01000169.1 GCA_003158455.1 Myxococcales bacterium
CATCATGGTGCAGTCACGCACCGGTTCGGGCAAGACCGCGGCCTTCGGAATTCCCTTTGCCGACGGGATGGTCGACCCCAAGCAGAAATCGGTGCAGGCCATCGTGCTTTTGCCCACGCGCGAGTTGGCCCTGCAGGTGGCGGCCGAGATCGCGCGGATCAGCGCCCAATCCGGTTTGTCGATAGTTCCGGTGTATGGCGGGGCGCCCATGGGCCGGCAAATCGAACAGCTCCGCGCCGGCGGGCAGATTGTGTGCGGCACGCCCGGACGCATACTTGATCATTTGCGCCGCGGAACTTTGCATTTGGACAAGGTCAAGTGCGCGGTGCTCGACGAGTGCGACGAGATGCTTTCCATGGGTTTTCAGGAAGACATCGAAGCCATCCTGGAACGGACGCCCAAGGAGCGCCAGACCATGCTCTTTTCGGCCACCCTACCCGAGGGCATTCAACGCCTCGCACGCCGCTATATGCGCGAGCCCGAGCTGGTGACCCTGTCGGCTGACTTCGTTGGCGTGCACGAAATCCATCACATTTACTACTCCATCCCGGGTGGACAGCGCGAAGCCGAACTCTCGCGCGTGCTCGCCTTTGAAAATCCCGAACGCGCGCTGATCTTCTGCAACACCCGTGAAGAAACTGGCCGGGTGGCCGAACATCTGCGCCGGCAGGGTCTGGATGCCGAGGCTATTTCGTCGGACCTGTCGCAGTCGGAACGTGAGAACGTGATGGCGCGCATGCGGGCCGGCAACATTCGCTTCCTGGTGGCCACCGACGTGGCGGCGCGGGGAATCGATATTGAAAACCTGCCCTGCGTGATCAACTACACCTTCCCGGAATCGCCCGAGGCGTACATCCACCGCACCGGGCGAACCGGGCGGGCGGGCCGTTCTGGCCACGCCGTGTCGCTCATCGGCCCCACCGAGGTTGGGTCGTTCTACTATCTCAAGTTGCTGTACAAGATCCGGCCCGAGGAGCGAGCCTTGCCGTCAGAGGCAGAACTGCGTTCCAAACATGAGGGCGAGAGCGTGTTGCGGCTGCGCAGCCTCTTGCCTGATGACGTGGGTTCTGAGTGGCACGCGCTGGCTCGGCGGGTGATGGGAGCGAGTGACGGTGAGCGGCTGATCGGATGTTTACTGCGTGGTGCACTAGCCGGGAAAGAGACAACTGTCGCACGGACTGCGCCGCCTCGTCAGGAAAGCAGGGAGCAAGCTGCTCCATCCGAAAAGGTCGGCGATGAATCGGCCCGGCCCGCGCGCGAACATACAGAAGAACGCCACAGTCATGGCGGCTACCGGGATCACGAGCGGTCCCGGCCGGATCGCGGCCGGCCCCCACGCGATCGCGGCCCGTCTGAACGCCCGCGCGCCGGGGGCGAGCATCGCGAGCGAGTCGAGCGCAGCCCGCGGCCCGCCGAGCGAGCCGCCAGGCCCGCGCAGACAACGGTTGCCACCGCAGCGCCGCCAAGCGACGGCCGCGAATTCTGGGAGGTGTGGAGCGAAGAAGTCGGCCGCACCCCCACCGCAAGCCCTGCCCCGCCGCCCGAGGCGACCGAGGCGCTTGAACCACAGTTGTCCGCGACCAGCTCGCCGCCTGCAGCCAGCCCAGCGCCGGCGGCCGGCTACCAAGCACCCGCTCCTGGTCAGGTTCGCTTGTATCTCAACCTGGGTCGCAAGGATGGCGTTTCGACCGACGAACTCGTGGCATTGCTAGCCAGCACAGGCGTATCAGTGCCCGCGACGTCCATCGACACGATGAACACGCATACCTACATCAACGTCGATGCCGCCGACGGCGAGAAGCTGTGCGCAGGGTTGGTGGGCAAAGAACGCAATGGGCGGACGATCATGTGTGAGCCGGCCAGACCGCCACGGCGGAGGTAGAGGGGAAAGGCGACGCTGGCGCTAAGAGAGGTTGAAACAGGCTGAGAACACAGAGGGGAGAGGAGAGGACACGGAGGCGGAGTGCTGGCCCCGGCCGCCGCGGCGGAGGTAGACAACCGGCAGCCCGACTGTGGCACCGCGCGCGCGTTTCTGTAGCGGGCCGCACGACCAAGAGCCGAACCTTCGGGAGATCTGACCCGAGCTCTCAGAACTGGCTAAAGAAGTTCCAGACTTCTGCAGGTCCCCAGCTGGTTGCACTCTGGCCGTTATCCGGATATGCGGTGTGGTCACCATCGAAGGAGCAAAACTCAACCGGATAGCCCGTCTTGCAGTCCGCCTCATGTGTGCAGACGTGAGGACCTCCCGCATCCGCTTTTGTAGGAACAGCCCAGGTGCAGCCGTTGGCCGCGGCAAACTTCTGACACAACCCCAGTCCCCCGGTGCTAACTCCCCCGTCACTGCCCGCAGAACCGTAGGGCAGCACCGAATCGTGAAATCCGTGCGAAGCGTAGTAAGCGACTGGCGTGCTGGGATTGCAGCCGCCGCTCATCTGGGATCCCGAGTAGATGGCGATGGCGCGGACCCCCCATGTCGCGCTCGTCCCACCTAGGGGCCTCTCGCACCCGACTTCGTAGGACATGCTCGCCCCGAAGCTCCAGCCGGTCGCAAAGATGCGATTCGTGTCGACACAGAAGTTCTGTTCGATCTGGGCCACGATGGCATCCACGAAAGCGATGTTGTCACCGCCCACGTAGGGCCATCCGCACTGCGAATCCCCAGACCCGGTCCCCGAACAGGGCTCGCCAATAGGTCCAGCGTCAGTGCCACTGCTTCGCGTCCCGTTGGGAGCCACGAAGATCGCGGTGTCGTTGGGCACGGGCAACAGGCGATAGTATTTTTCGTTGTACGTCTGGATGTCGTTTCCATTTTGCGAGTGGAAGGCGAGGATGAGTTTGTACGGTATGGTTTTGTCGTAGCTGGTCGGCACGTTGAGGATGTACCGGCGCTGCTTGCCGTTGACCGTAATTGAGATGGGCGTACCGTTGTTGTACTGGTCGCTCGTGATAGTAGACGTCGTGCCGCAGCCCGCGCTCTGGTTGGTCGGGCCATCGCCAGGCGCGTCCGCCCCCGCGTCGCTGCCGCCGGATGAGACCACCCCGCCCGATCCGACAACGCCACCGCTGCCAGTGGCACCGCCCGCTGTCGTGTTCCCGCCAGCACTGGTTGTTGCGCCACCAGTGCTCGTCCCTCCAGTCACCGCGCCACCAGTCCCCGCGTCGACTGTGCCTGTCGTGCCACCGTTGCTGGTCGCGCCACCGACGCCGGAACTGCCACCTGCGCCGGCCCCCGCAATTCCGCCCGTTCCCGGATTACCGCCCGCGCCGCCGATGGGAACATCGGGCGGGCCGGCAGCAGCGTCGGGCGTCCTGGCATCGCCGCCGCCGCCCGTGCCGCCGGTCGCTCCGCCACCCGTGCCACCGACGGGAAGATCGGGCTGACTGGCAGGAGCGTCTAGTGTCTCGGCGTCACTTTTGCCGCTGATCCCAGCAGCGCCGGCATCTAGTCCCCCCCCAGCCACATCCGTGCCGCTGTCCGGTGCGGAAACATCCTCTGGCTTGTCAGCAGCGCCGTCGCCTGCACCCCGCCCATCCGCGAACGCATCCACGCTACCGTCGGCGCCAACCTTGCCATCTGCCGGCGCGTCGGTGAGCGCGCTATCGGTCGGCGCGCCTGCCGCATCAGGCGGGAAACACGCGGCTGCGTCGGGCTTGTTGCAGCAGAAGCCGAGCCTGCCTCCAGTGCTGCCCGTGCAATAGTATCCCGACGGGCAGCCATTCTCGTCCTTGCAATGCAGTTGGCTGGGATCGACCTTGGGACTAAACGAGCAGGTGGCAGTCAGCAGGAGCGCGCAGGCGCCCAGGAGAATCTTCCGATGCTGCATAGGCTAGAAACTCCCCTGCACTACTGCGCCGGTTCCACCTGGCAACAGCACGGGCAGCAAACTGACGGAATCAGGCGCCGGCGCGCGAGCTGACCGGTACCCGAGGTAGTACAGCACCGCGCCGCCAGCGAGCGCAGCCGCGCCCACGCCGTAGCCCACCCATTGCAGCGCCTCGAACAACTTGCCGCGGTCATAGGTGGTTCTGCTGAAGTTGCCCTGAGCGCCGTCGGAGGTGACATTGCCAGAGATGCTGTGGGTCTCGACGCTGAAGATCACCCCGGCGATCAAGGCCGCAGCTCCGATGGAGCCAGTCACGATTCCTGCGGTTCGCAGCGACGCGCCTCGGCTGCCCGTGGAGGGCCGCCTCGACGTAGTCTCGACGACGCCAGCCGGAGTCGGGGAAAAAGTAGACACAGGCGCAGGCTGGGCCTCGGTAGCGAGCGACGCGGGCGGCGGAGACACGACGGGCCCTGGTGGCGTCACAGGTGCGGCCGCGCCTGGCGACGCCGGACTCTCCTGCTCAGCCTTCATGGCCTTGCATTCGGCGATGTGACCGTTCACCTCGGCCTTTTCCTCAGCCGACAGGTTCTTGGCCTTGCGCAGAAATTCACGGAAACGCAGAATGGCCTCGCTGAACTTGCCATTCTGCTCGTAGCACCGGCCCTGGTTGTAGATGTAGTTCACGTCCCCCGTCTCGGCGAACATCTGCGCCAACAGATCCACGCCTGCCTGAAAACGACCCGCCAGGCACTCGCTGCGTGATTTGGTCTCGCGCGGGTCCGCCGCCTGCGCACGAGCAGGCATGAGCGCCAGCAGAAACGTACAGCCCAGTCCTGCCGCCAGTGGCCCAGGCAGGCGCCTGCGCGGCCCAGTTAACAGCGACCTGACAAAGCAAGGAACACACATGATCGATCGTGGCATTTTGAGCGCCACGGCCCCGGCGTGTCAACCGAGGACATGACTTACTCCAGCCCACCGGCGTCCATATTCAAGCGGCGGGCATTTGTCGACCAGGCTCGTCTTGCCAGGGAGCCAGTTGTCTCACGCGCTCGGTAAAGAGATCCAAGAGCCTCTGGCCATCAAGATTCTGAAATCGCTGGGGGCTGGGTAGGCCGGTCCTGTAGGCGGCCCTGCGCGGGGATCCCTCCGATTCGCCCTCCTGTTGCTTGGGTGGTATTGGAAGTGTATGTCCACGACTCGGCTGGGCTCGCGCTCCGGCCCTCCCGAACCGCACGGTTCGGGATTCACATGTTCGCAGCTCATCGCCGCTGCCGGCGTCGCCGTCGCAGCTCTGTTGGTCTACCTCTGCACCATGTACCCTGAGGTTGCCGGCGGGGACAGCGGCGAACTCGTTGCGGCCATCGCCTCAGGTGGCGTCATCCACCCGCCCGGATATCCGCTGTACTCGCTTCTTGCCAGGCTGTTCATCCACCTGCCGCTGCGGACTCTCGCCTGGCGGCTGGGCCTCATGTCGGCCATGTGCGACGCCGTGGCCGCTGGACTGCTGTGTCTGGGCGTGGCGCGCTGGAGCCGATCTGTCTGGGCGGGGGCGGCTGCGGCTGGGATGTTCGCTCTGTCGCCGGGGATCTGGGAGTACGCGATCTGCGCCGAGGTTTTTGCCCTGAACAACTTGATGGTGGCGTCGCTGCTCTTGCTCGCGGTGCTCTACACTGACAGCAAGAATTCCCGGTATGCGCTTGCGGCCGCCCTGGTCTTCGGCCTGGGGCTTTCGAACCACCATACCTTCGTCTTCGTCGCTGTTCCGCTCGCAGCATGGGCCTTGTGGCACGGCCGAGATGATTTGCGTCGGCCGCGTGCCATTGCGCTCATGGCTTCTCTGTTCGCGGCCGGGCTCCTGCCCTATCTGTATCTGCTCTGGGCAGGCTCCCGACCGGCCGCGGTCGCCTGGGGGGCAACCAACACCTGGGCCGGGTTTTGGACCCATGTTTTCCGGCGCGAGTATGGCACCTTTCAGCTCGCGGTGGCTGGAGTGGGTTCGCAAGTCCCAGGTAGTGAGCTGGTCGCCGCCTGGTTCAGCGACCTTTTTCGCCAAGTCGGCTGGTGGGGCACCGGGCTGGCGGCGGTTGGTTTCGTGGCATCGACACGGCGGACTGAATGGAATCAACTGGGCGCTGCGGTCATGGCCGCACTGGCTCTCACCGTGCTCGCTTTCGCTGCGCTCGCGAACCTGCCGGTGACCGATTCCTTGCACCGCGGGATAGTTGCCCGTTTCTGGCAACAGCCAGAGATTCTGGTGTGCGCCTTCTGCGGCCTGGGATTGGCCACGCTTGCGCGCGCGTTTCGCCGTCGCGCCGTGGTGCCAGCGCTGGCCGTGGGCCTCATGATATTGCAGGGAGCGCTTCACTGGCGCCGCATGGACCGGCACGACAGTCGGGTTGTGCGACACTACGCCGACGAGATGCTGCGGGTCGTGCCGCGCGACACACTGCTGGTCACCAAGGGTGACCTCATAACCAACACCGTCCGCTACCTGCAGGTGGCAGAGCGCCAGCGGCCAGATGTCCGAGTGGTCGACCAGGAGTTGCTCGGCTTCTTGTGGGACCGTGGCCGCCTGGCCGCCCTCTATCCCGAGGTCGCCATCCCTGGCAAGCGACTCGGGCCGGGCGGGTTTTCCGTCAAGGATCTGTTCGACGCCAATATCCGTCGCTTCCCCATCGTGGTTTGCGGTGGCCTCAAGGCCGGCGACAACTCCGCATCCTCCACCTACGAGTTTTGGCCTCTGGGCGTGTGCGAGCGCGTGTACCCGCGAGGCGAACCGGTCGATGCGGACAAATGGTTGAGCGAGAGCGAGGCGGCACTGCCACGCATCGAGAACGCGCAGCAACCACAGAGCTCCTGGGAAGAAATCGTTGTCCGGGACCACTGGGGCGCACGCCAAACCCGGGCGGCCCAGCTCATCAACTACGCCGGCGCGCTGCCTGAACGCCGGCCGTACCTTCGTCTTGCGGCGGTGATGCTGCAGGCTCTGGTACGGGATGATCCTGCTCCGCCGGCCCTCGTCTACAAGACCCTGGCTATCGCCCTCGGCCGCGCCGGTCTGCAGACAAGCGAGGATAGGCAGCAGGCAGCCACCGCGTGGCGAGAGTACTTGCGGATCGCACCAACTGACGACCCAATGCTGCCTCAGATTCGCAAGGAACTGGAGAGACTGGCCCAGTAGAGGCCGACGCCGTGCCCGTGGCTTGACATGACGTGCCTTCCTGGGCATCGTGGGCTGCGTGGCCTTCCGGTCCTGTCAGTACAGGGGCGATGCAACGCAACGGGCACCGCTAACCCGATTCCGCCTGACTGCCCAGCGCAGTCGCAGAACGGCGCCGAAGCTGAGCCACGGCGCGCGCCCCCCTCTCGCCACTTCCGACGCAACTTCTTCCACTCACAGCCGGTCGGGACGCCAGAAGTGTCAAATGACGTTCCGCCCGATACGTAGTGAAGGTCGAAGATGACATCTATCCCAGCTTGTAGCATCCAATTAATTACCCGCTTGACTTCGCGTTGATACGCGGGTCCACTGCAGGTCGCGTTTCCGGTGGATGCTCCGCTCCAAAGCTTGTCCATCACTGCCAGGCGGATCGCATTGGGATGCCACGTTTTCATCCGCTGGATATCTTCACGAGTGATGCCGAAGCCCGCGCAATCCCATTCCATCGAGGGGCGCACGAGCCCGCGGATCTTGTATTCCGTCCCGTTGCGCATGATCTTGTTGCCCGTGGTTGTCCATATGACGTTCGCGGAAGGAGTGGGTCGGGGCCGCCTCGCTCAAGAAATGGACGTCATCGATGTAGCAGTCAAATGCGTTGGCGGATGCCGTACCGCTGCGTGGGCTGAGTGGATTCACGTGGATCTGGAATGCCATCAGCTTGCTCTTGTCAATCCCAGAGGTAAATGTCGTCCCATTGGGATCCTGCAACAGTTCGGAGAAGTAGAGCTTGTAGTAGGTCCAATCCTTGGTGATAACAGCGTTCTTGACCCCGTACTGGTTGCACGTGTTTGCCGAGTAGCTGCACGGGCTTGGGATGATGGATGAGTCCACATCTGCATCCTGCGCGGCATCCACCGCCTTGGCGAAAGCAAACTGGAGATCGGTCTTGCACTTGGCCCAGAACCCGACGCCCGTGTACCATCCGGAGTTTGTCCCGCCTGCCTGCAAGAAACTTCACTCCAGGGATAACTCGTCACGAGGACGTCCTGGGAAAGTTTGGCGGAGAAAAATCCGTCCCGGTCTGGACGGGGACCGGACATCAACGGTGGCGTGGTGCGGTCGTGCTACTTCGGCGTCAGCTTCCTCACCATTCCAGTATCTTCGGTCGTCCAGTAGACACTCGTGGCATCGATGGCAATGCCGTGGCGGGCTTCCTTACTTGAGGCGATAATAGTTGGGGTGCCTCCGCTAGTGGGCACCTTCATCAGCGAGCCATCAGTGTAGTTTGTCCAGTAGACACTCGTGGCGTCAACCGCGAGGTACGCGGGACTGGTCGAGACTGAGGCAAGAGTGGTGGGAGTGCCGCCACCGATGGCCGTCTTCATGACCGTTTCGTCGCCTTGGTTTGTCCAGTAGACGCTCGTGGCGTCGATGGCGATGCCGTGGGGCTCTTTCTGGCCTGAGGCGACGGTGGCAAGGACGCCGCCGCCTTTGGCCGCCTTCATCACCGTTCCGTCTGCGTAGGAATTGTTGCTCGTCCCTTCGTTCGTCCAATAGACGTTCGTGCCGTCAACCGCGATACTGTAGGGGTTGGTCTGTCCCGAGGCGAGAGTAGTGGGAGTGCCGCCCCCGACGGCCACCTTCATCACCGTGCCATTGGTGTCGCTCGACCCGTGGTTTGTCCAGTAGACGCTCGTACCGTCAACCGCGATGCCTATGGGGTCGATTTGCCCTGAGGCGAGAGTGGTGAGGCTGCCGCCGGCCTTGGCCACCTTCACCACCGTGCCGTCGTTGTTGGAATTGGCGTATGTCCCTTCGTTCGTCCAGTAGACGCTCGTGGCGTCGATGGCGACGACGTCTGGGGTACCCTGGCCTGAAGCGAGAGTGGTGGGGCTGCCGCCGGCAATGGCCACCCTCATCACCGAGCCGGCGCCGGTGTCTGTCCAGTAGACGCTCGTGGCGTCGACCGCGATGCCCGAGGTGTTTTGCTGGCCTGAGGCGAGAGTCACGAGGCAGCTACTCTCCGTACACAGAGCCGTGGAGGGCGAGATGGCCGAGCACTTGGTGCCGCATGCGCCACAGTTGTTCACTTCCGTGGTCAGGTCAGAGCACGTGCCTGCGCACATCGTGCCGGTGCAACTCCCGCCTGTGCCGCCGTACAGGTCAGCGGTCCCGGAAGCACTAGTGGAGTCAGTCGCCCCGCCCGCAATGAGCACCATCCCGTTGCGCAACAGTGTCGCGGTGTGCTCCAACCTTTCCACCGTCATACTGTGGGTGCCCACAAATGTGCCGACGGTCGGGTCGTATAGCTCCGCACTCGCGAGGGTAAGATAGTTGGCGTCATCTTCTCCGCCGGTGATGAGCACCTTCCCGTCGGATAGCAATGTCGCCGTATGACTTTCCCGAACCTCGGTCATGCTGCCGGTGGCCGCAAATTTGCCGGTAGCTGGGTCGTATAGCTCCGCGCTCGCGTAGGCATTCCCCTTGCCGTATCCGCCGGCGATGAGCACCCTTCCATCGGGCAACAACGTCGCTGTGTGATACCACCTGGAAATAGTCATGCTGCCGGTGGTGGAGGTGAACTTGTTGACGCTTGGGTCGAACAGCTCCGCGGTTTCGCCGGCGATCAGCACCTTTCCGTTTTGCAGCAATGTCGCCGTGTGGTCTGACCTTGCCAGGCTCATGCCCCCGATAGCGGTGAATTTTCCGGTTCCCGGGTCGTATAGCTCCGCGCTGGCAAGATACACTACGTACCCGGAGACGTTGGCATCGACATATGCGCCGCCGGCGATGAGCACCTTCCCATTTTGCAACAAGGTCGCCGTGTGATGTGCTCTCTTCTGGCTCATGCTGCCGGTTGCAGTGAACTGCCCGGTGGCTGGGTCGTATAGCTCCGCCGTCATGGTGGTGAGGTAGAGATCGTTGACGCTGTCGATGTCGTTGTATCCACCAGCAATGAGCACTTTCCCGTCTTGCAACAACGTCGCCGTGTGGCTCCCTCGCTTGTCGGTCATGCTGCCAGTTGCAACAAACTGTCCAGTGGCTGGGTCGAATTGCTCTGCGCTCTGGATGAGGGGAGACAGAATATTTGACGATCCGCTGGATCCCCATCCGCCGGCGATGAGCACCTTCCCGTCTTGCAACAACGTCGCCGTGGGTCGGTCTCGGCCAGTAGTCATGCTGTCCGTCGCCGCGAAAGATGCTGGCAACACCGTCACCGTGACCTGCGCCGACACAGATCCGTTCAACGTCAGCGTGTAGGTCGTGGTCTGGGTCGGGGTGACCACCTGGGATGTCTTGTCCAGGACCGAACCAATGCCTGGAGCGATGGACAGGGTCGTCGCGCCAGTCACACTCCAAGTGAGCGTGCTGCTGTCACCAACAAAGATCAGTGTGGGCGTGGCAGTGAAGCTCAGGGACGCGCCTGCATCCCCGACAACCGTGATCCCGCCGTCGCCCGCCGCGCCGCCAGTGTCACCTGCATCAGTGCCTCCGGTGGCAACCGGAGCGTCGCCGCCGCCCACCGGTGCGTCGCCAGTACCCACCGGTGCGTCGCTGTTGCCCGAGCCATCCGTACCCCCGTTGTCAGCGGTCGCATCGACCAAGCCGGGTGAACCGGAGTCAGGGACTTGCGTTCCCCCATGGTCTGCAGGGTTGACGTCGGGGTAGGCGGGGCCGTCGCCTGTGCCATTCAAGTCTGCCGGCGCGTCGGCGGCCAGAACATCTTTCGGAGCGCTTGGCGCATCAGGAGACGGGCCCTGCGCGAAACATGCGTTGTTGTCGGGCTTGTTGCAGCAGAAGCCGGTCTTCTCGCCGGTCTTGAGCGCACAATGGTAACCCGACGGGCAACCGTTGTTGTCTTTGCAGACTACGCCGGAGTCGCCTTGAAAACTGGGGTTGTACGTGCAGGCAGCGACACCGGCTAGCAGCAGCGCCGCAGTCAGAAAAGCGTTTAGACGGTGCATGATCTAGAACCTCCCCTGCAATACAGCTCCGCTTCCGCCCGGCAAGAGCACAGGCATGAAGCTGACCGAACTAGCGGCAGGCGCGTGCCCTGCCTGGTACCCGAGGTAGTACAGCACCCCGCCGCCCACCAGCCCAAGCGCGCCCACTCCGTAGCCTACCCACTGCAGCTCCTCGCACAGCTTGCCCAGATCCTCCTTGCTGTGATCGTAGGTGCCGTTGCCGTTGGCCCAGTCAGTCGTTGCCTGGTTGGCGATGCTCCGGGTCTCGATGCTGAAGATAATGCCGGCAACCACGGCCGCCACTCCTACCGAGGCGGCCACGACTCCGGCAACCCGCAACCCCGAACCTCCGCTGTCCGCGGGCGGCTCGCTCACCGTCGCCTTAACCTCACCCTCCGTATTGGCGACGGGCTTGTTCGCCGACCCCGTATCAGGGGCGGTCGCCTGGCGCTTGTCCAGCTCGGCCTGGCAGTCCGCGATGTGCCCATTCACTTCCGCCTTGTCGTCAGCCGATAGGTTCTTGGCCTTGCGCAAGAACTCACGGAAACGTGGGATGGCCTCGGCATATCTGCCGTTCTGCTCGTAGCACCGGCCCTGGTTGTAGATGTAGTTCGCATCTCCGGTCTCGACGAACATCTGCGCCAGCAGATCCACTCCGGCCTGAAAGCGGCCCGCGAGACATTCGCCGCGCGATTGGCTCTCGCGCGGATCCGCCTGCTGCGCACGTGCCGGCGCAATTCCCAGCAGGAATACACTGGTCAGGGTCGCCGCTAGCAGCCCGTGCCGGCTGCGCCGCGACCAGTTTTCTGGCGTCCTGGTGAAATGGTGAGTGTGCATGGTCCGCCCCCTGGGCACACATATAGGCGTGGTAGTCGGCGCGTGTCAACCACGGACAAGGTCAGGGATCTAGCGACGGAAGGACCTTGACGCGTGAGCCAGAAAGCGGTCAAATTGGCGTCCGCACGGGAGTTCCCATCGTGATCGGTCTGCGCCTCAACAACTACGAAGTCATCTCTGTTATCGGCGAAGGCGGCATGGGCACCGTGTACCTTGCGCGCCACACCTTCACCGGACGGAAGGCTGCGGTGAAGCTGCTCCACCCCCAGTTGGTGCAGGACCAGGTGCTGGTGACCCGATTCATGAACGAGGCGCGTGCCACCGCCGCCATTGGTCACCCCAACATCATCGACATCATCGACGTGGGCTTCCTGCCCGACGGTCGCGCGCCATACCTCATGATGGAGCTTCTGCAGGGCGAATCGCTCGCCAAGCGCTTGCAGCGCCAGCGTCCCCTGCCCATCCACGAAGCCATCGAGATCGCGTGCCAGACCGCATCGGCGCTTTCCGCCGCGCACGCGTGCGACATCGTCCACCGCGACCTCAAGCCCGACAACCTGTTCCTGGTTCCCGATCAAACGATGCGTCCCTTGCGCATGCGGGTCAAGGTCTTGGATTTCGGTATCGCGAAGCTGCGCGGCGAGCTTTCCTCCGGGTCGGTCAAGACGCAGACCGGGACCATCATGGGGACGCCGCAATACATGTCGCCTGAGCAGTGTCGCGGGCTGGCCGACCAGATCGATCATCGCACTGACATCTACACCCTTGGCATCATCGTCTACGAGATGGTGTGTGGCGCGCCTCCCTTTGTCAGCGAGGGACTGGGCGACATGCTCATGATGCACATCGGCAGCCAGCCTGTACTACCGCGCACGCTGAACTCAGGTATTCCGGACGCGCTTGAAGCGGCCATCCTGCACTCGCTGGCCAAGGACCCGAACCAGCGTTTTGCAACCATGGCCGAGTTTCAAGAGGCGCTGCGGCCCACGAACCGACTTTCCGCTGGATCCATCCCGGTCAGTGCCACGATCGCGAGGCCCACCAGTCACCTGCCTGAGCAGGAGACGGACGCAGCGACCCCTACTCCCGCGGCAAGGCCCCCCAAGACCACATTCACCGAGACGATGGGCCAGGTCGTCACTGGCAAGCGTACCCAGCGGGTTCGGCCCGGGGCGCGCCGGGCTGTCGCGGTGGGTGGCGCGCTGGTGGCCGCAGGACTTGTGGTCTACGCAGCCGTGTCGTACCGGGGTGGGCAGACCTCAAAACCGCGGGAGGGCGAGCCCAACGCCCCGGTACATGCCGCTGGAAGCGTTCTTCACCCCACCGCACCTCTCCTTCCGACCGCAGCGCCACCCGATGCCGCGCTTGCGGTTCCAGCCGCGAAGATGCCTGACACCACACCCTCACCCGCAGCGGTGCAGGCGACGAAGCTGGCTACGAATGATTCTCAGCTCAGCGGCAAGCGCACTTACAACACCGGCGCAAGGAAGGGCGCCAAGAAAGGCGAGAAGAAGAACCTGCTGGTGGCTGTGCCCGCGACTGCTCCTTTACCCAAGGAATCGGCTCAGCCCAAGCCAACACCGGTCGCTCCGCCGCCGAAGGGACCCAAGTCAGCCGAGAGGTGGTGAGCACCGAATTCTTGCGGCGGTGCGGGATTTCACTGCTGCCAGGGGGGTGGCTTCAGGCCGGGCGCCAACGGCGGCGGTTGCTTGATCGGCGCGGGACCGGGCGGCGCGGGAACCGCAGGATGGGCTGTGCCTGCGCCGGGCCTGGTGGCCGTAGTCAAAGCGCGGGCGTGGCCGGGCTTGTGATGCACTGACGAGCGGGCAGGCTTGGCCGGCGCGGTGACCTCGGCGGCGACAGGCGGTGTCTCGACGGCCGGAGCTGCCGGAGAAGGCGCAGCCGATGGCGCGGCCGACGGCGCGGTCGGAACAGCGGCCTGCGGCGCCACGGATGCGGCGGGGGTCGGAACCGGCGGCGGAGTCGGCGCCGCGACCGGAACCGGTGCCGCAACTGGAACCGGCGTCCGAGTCAGCTTGGCTTCGCCGATACCCGGCGCCGGGACCGGAGGCTCGCGAAGGTACAAAGCAAGCCCCACCCCTCCCGCCGCACCAATGACGACGCCCACGACGGCAAGCACGAGCTTCTGGTTGGACCGGCGGCGGCGGGCAGGGCGTTCCCCGATCTCGGATGCCGCGGCCTCTGCCCAACCACGCGGCACCAATTCAGTATCGGATGCGCGATCCAGGGGCTTGGTCGGCTTGAGTGCGGCTCTGGCGTGTGCGCCCCCCATTTCGCGGGTAAAGCTCATGACCGAGAGCTGGCTGGATGCAGGTCCGTGGCAGCTCGACACCGCCTCAAGCAACTCCTCCATGCTCTGGTAGCGCTGGTCGCGATCCTTCTCCAGCGCCTTGCTGACAAGGGCGTCCATCTCGGGGCTGATGGCCAAGTCAGGCCGGCGCACACTGGGCGGCACCGGGTCCTCCATGAGGTGCTTGGTCAGCATCGCCATGAAGTTATCGGCCACGAAAGGCGTCTGCCCGGTCAGCAGGTGGTAGATGATGCAGCCGACGGCGTAGATATCCACGCGGTGGTCTGCTTCCTTGCCCTCGGCCTGCTCGGGCGCCATGTACTCGGGGGTGCCGAAGATCATCCCGGTGCGAGTCAGGCGCGGGCCGTTTGGGTCCAGGCCCATTAGCTTGGCGATGCCGAAGTCGAGAATCTTCACGAACTCCGGCCGGCCCTCGCGATGGATGAGGAAGATGTTCTCGGGCTTCATGTCCCGGTGGACGATGCCCTTGTCATGCGCTGCGCGCAGGGCCCGGCAGATCTGCATCACGATTTCGCGGACGCGCGGCCAAGACAACGCGCCCTCCGCACGCACCACCTGGCCCAGATCCTTGCCCTCCAGGTACTCCATGGCGATGTAGACCAACCCCTCGGCGGATTGGCCAAAGTCGGAGATGTCGATGACGTTTTCGTGGCCGATACGCGAGGCGCTGCGCGCCTCCTGCAAAAATCGCGCGACCAGATCTTGCCTTCCCGACAACTCGGGAGACAAGACCTTGAGCACCAGCTTCTTCTCGATGACCACGTGCTCGGCCAAGTAGACCGAGCCCATCCCGCCCTCGCCCAGCTTGCGTATCACCCGGTAGCGATCCGCGACGAGCTGCGCAATGAGCGGGTCCGTGCCCAGAGGGGGGCTCTCGCCGACGTTCATGCTTGTCGCTGCACTTTACCACGGACCCCGGTACAATGCTGTCATCGGCTCCTATGGCCAGTATTGTTGCCTACACAGAAATTCGCGACGCGACGATAGCGCCCGCGTCCCGCTTCGCGCTGGCGGAGGCGCGCCGAATTGCCGATGATCTTGGGGCGACAGTGTATGCGCTTCTTGCACTTGGGCCCACCACACCCGACGGAATCGCCGCTTTGGCTGGCGAAGTGGGAACCGCGGGCGCGGATCGCATCCTGTGCTGCGCAGATGAGGCGCTGCAAGGACCGCCGCGCGACGCCACCCATGGCCCTCTCCTCGCGGCCGTGGCCGAGCGCCTGCGGCCGACCCTGGTGCTGTTCCCCGAGGGAGACGCCGGCGCCGAGTTGGGTCGCGCGATGGCCGCTCGCGCAGAAGCGGCTTTCTTGCCCGATTCATCGCTTGAGATTCTTCCTGCCAATGATTCGGAGCCCGCGCAGCTCGCCGTGCGCTGCGAGCATGACGACCAAGGCGAGAAGCGCGTAGTGCGCCTGCGTGAAATTGAGCGACCCGTAGTCGCCACCCTGCGAGCGGGCGCCGCCCCGCCCGCACTCGGTGAGCCCGCATCGGAGATGGAGATGCTGAACTACCCAACGCCCCGGTCGTAGCATCGCTGCTCCGCTGCAAGGGCACACCCGGTTCTCCTCACGCCCGGCCGAGCACTACGCCCAGTAGATCAGCTCGCGATGAATTGCCGTACACCACGAGCTCAAGAGCCACTGCTGGGCTTCGACCTATTGGATGGTCGAATTGGTGACTGTGATCGGCGTGGCTGCCTCCATGGAGATCTGTGGATACACGGGGTACCACGAACCGCCTATGTTGTCCGTGATCACGGACCTGTCGATCACGATATTGCCCGTGAGATCGTTGCTGACGAAAAAGATGGCGCTGCCATAGGCGTTGACCTGGTTGTACTGCATGAGTGTGCCGCACAAGGTAAGCGTCATGGTGTTGCCGTCGTTGTAGATGCCACCGCCGCTGCCGCCGCCCGGCGTGCCCGAGGTCGTCGGGTTGCCGCCGTTGCCGATTGCGTGGTTGTGGCTGATCACGGTGTTGAGCACCGTCCAGGACACACCGATACTGCTCAGGGCGCCACCGTTCGAGCCCACGTTGCCGAGACCGTCGGAGCCACCGAAGGTACTGTTGACAACGTAGACGGGCAGCCCGTTCCACTGCTGGAAGGCCCGGATGGCGCCCCCGCCCACATCCGGCCCGGTGTCGGCGCACACGTTGTTCACGAAACGCGAGTTGATGAGCTTGAAGCGGCCTCCACTCGCGTAGATAGCCCCGCCGCCATCGTGCTGGGTTTCGTTCTTGGAATTGCCGTTGGCGAAGGTCAGGTTCTGCACCGTGAGCTGGGGCGTCTCCTGATTGTCGCAGTGGCTGCTGGTCCAGACCTGTTTCTGGTCGCAGGTATTCATGTACAGGATGCGCGTGGTGCCGCCGCCGCTCAGGGTGACTTTGCCGCCACCGTCGATCACGATCTTTGGCCCCTTGTCGTTGAACACCTTGGCCGGGACGGTCAGCGTGATGGTCGCCGGGGCGGCGCCACAGTTGAACGTGATGATCCCGCCATTCGCCACCGCGGCGACGAAGGCGTCGCCTGTGCAAGTCGACGGCGTGCCAGTTCCTACAACGGTGGTCGGATTCGACACGTCCTCGATCTGAGCGTCAGCCGGGATCGCACAGTGGCCGTCCGGGTTGCCGGGCACATCGGAGGGAATCTGTACGCCTCCAGTTCCGCCCGCGAGTGTTCCGCCCGCGCTTTGCACACCGCCCGTGCTTCGCACACCGCCCGTGCTTTGCACGCCGCCCGTGCCTTGCACGCCGCCCGTGCTTTGCACGCCGCCCGTGCTTTGCACGCCGCCCGTGCTTTGCACACCGCCTGTGGCTTGCACGCCGCCTGTGCCTTGCACGCCGCCTGTGCCGTGCACGCCGCCAGTGCTTTGTACGCCGCCAGTGCTTTGTACGCCGCCTGCGGCTTGCACGCCGCCTGCGGCTCGCACGCCGCCTGTGCCTTGCACGCCGCCTGTGCCTTGCACGCCGCCTGTGCCGTGCACGCCGCCTGCGGCCTGCACGCCGCCTGTGGCTTGAACACCGCCCGTTCCCGATATTCCGCCACCGCCCTGCGTTCCACCGTTGCCAGTACTTCCAGCCGAACCACCGGTTCCTGGCGAGCTACCGCTGCCAGCGTTCCCACCCGTGCCGACGTTCGTGCCGGAGCTTCCACCTGTGCCCGAACTCCCGCCCGTGCCGCTGGCTGGGCCGGAGCTTCCACCTGTGCCCGAACTTCCGCCCGTGGACGAACTCCCGCCGGTTCCCGCACTGCCACCTATGCCCAAACTCCCGCCCGTGGACGAACTTCCACCGACACCGCCAGCACCGCCCACATCCTCGCCGCTACCACCTGCCGAAGCCGCATCGGCGGTACCGGTGTCTTCCCCTTCCTTCCGAGCACCGCAGGCACCGCCCAGCAAGAAGGCACATACCGCAAAAGAGAGAACGGCCGCCCTGCGTCGCTCAGACCTGTTCTGTCCAAGGCTCGTCAGCATCGCGCTACCTCCGGGCAAGAAGCATAACAGGGACCTCTGGCGCGGGAGCGCGAAACACCCCGAAACACCCCACCAAGGTTGACCCAATATCCGCAACGCGGCAAGCAACCTGCGCTTTGGTTTGCCGAAAATCTCGGCATGTCACTTCCTCGCGCCATCGTCCCAGGTCGCCGCTACATGATCACCCGGCGCTGCTCCGAGCGCCGTTTCTTCATGCGCCCTGGCCGCGAAACCAACAACGCCTTCATCTACTGCGTCGCCCTCGCCGCCCGCAAGGCCAGCGTCAGCATCGTCTGCGTCGGCACTACCAGCAATCACTATCACGCGGTCGTCGTCGACAGATCCGGCCGGCTGCCCCAGTTCCTCGAGCATCTTCACAAACTCTTCGCCAAGCACCAGAACGCCCTTTGGGGGAGGTGGGAGGCGTTTTGGGCCAGCGAGCAGACCTCCGTGGTCGAGTTGGTCGGAGCCGAAGACGTGCTTGCAAAGATCGTCTATGCCATCGCCAACCCGGTCACGAGCCACTTGGTCCAAAGGGTCCACCACTGGCCAGGCGTCGAGTCGCTCACGGCCATCGAGCACAACTTGCCTCTGACCGCCAGCAAGCCTGTCCGTTTCTTCGACCCCGAAAACGACGACCTGCCCGACGTCATCGACCTGCACTTCCGCCGAGCGCCTGGCTTCGAGCGCCTGAGCCATGTCGAGTACTCCAAGCTCCTGTGCGAAAAGGTCGCCGAGGCTGAAGAGAAGGCAGCCGCTGAGCGCCGGGGGAAAGGTATCAAACTCTTCGGCCGCAGGGGCGTGCTCAACCAGCACTGGAACTCGCGCCCAGTTACGCGCGAGCCTCGCCGTGGCCTCTCGCCACGTGTGGCATGCAGGAATACCAGGGCAAGGGTCGAGGCACTCCAGCGCAATCAGAGCTTCATCGACCGCTACCGCGAAGCGCGCTCCGACCACCTGGCTGGCCGCAAGGCCATCTTCCCCGCCGGCACCTGGTGGTTGCATCGCTTTGCCGGCGTGAAGTGCGCCGGGTTGGGCGCCACCGCCCCGCCAAGCTGAGCCACGGCGGCTCCCCAGCTCTTCCGCGGCGCCTCGCCAGGGCCGACCTCTGTTCTCGACGCGCAGACGTAGCTGCGCTCACGTCTGCTGTCCGTCGAGAAACGCCGAGAATCATGTGCGCTGGGGCGATCGGCACGCTGGCCGTCGCCAGATCCGGGTCACCAGCGCCACATTCACAAGCGCAACCCTGGTGGGGCGCTATTTGGTGGGGCGCTATTCTCGTGGGGCGCTATTCACGCGCATGATCAGCCACGAATTCTCGCCCGCCGTTGCTACCCTGACGCCAGCTCGGGAATAAGCCGCTCAAGTATCTCTTTTTGATTGAGCGCCGGATCGTCGAGCACGCGTTCGAGCAGACGATTGAGAATCCGCCCCACTTGCGGTCCGGGGCCCACTCCCAACACCCGCATTACGTCCGCTCCATTCACCGCCAAGTCCTTGACCCGCAAGGCTGCGTCCTCGGCTGCCACGCGCGCTATGCGGGCACGCAACTCGCGGGTTTCGCACTCGCGATCCTCGCCCCGCCCGCGACTGACGATGTCGGCCTCACGCAAAGCAAACAGCAGTGCAATGCGCTCTGCCTGCGCGCGATTGACGAAGCGACGAACTGTGCCGTCGGTCCAGTCAGGCGTGTAGAAAAACATGTGATTCGCCACCAACCCGACCAACAACTCGGTTTCCGCGCGCGACATGCGCAACCGGCCGGCAATCGCTTCTACCATCTCCGCGCCCACGTACTCGTGTTTGAAAAAACCAAATTCACCCGGCGCCTCCGGCTGCGCGGTCTGGGTGCGCGGCTTGCCCACGTCGTGCAACAGCGCCGCCAAACGCAGGATGGGTTCTGCCGACACGGCATCCAGGGTGGCCAGGCTGTGTTGGTAGACGTCGTGCTTGTGGAAACGGTTCTGCCTGCACCCGAACGTGGCCAACACTTCGGGCAAGACTTCCGCGAGCAGTCCCGTCTGCCGCATGAGTTCGATGCCGCGCGAGGGGTGAGGCGCCAGCAACAGCTTCAACAGTTCGTCGCGCACGCGTTCGGCGGAAACCTTGCGAAAGGCTTCCATGGTCGCGGGGATGGCGGCCAGGGTGAACGCGTCCACCTCGAACCCGAGTTGGGTGGCCTGGCGCACGGCGCGCATGGGGCGCAGGCCATCCTCGGAGAAGCGCTGGATGGGATCGCCCACCGTGCGCACCAGCCGGCGTGCGATGTCCTGCTGGCCCTGGTGAAGATCAATGATGGCGCCCGCCTCCGGCTCGTAGGCGATGGCGTTCATGGTGAAATCCCGGCGCGAAAGATCCTCGGCCAGGGTCGCGCCAAAGGTGACCACCGAAGGGTGTCGTCCGTCGAGATACGCGCCCTCGCCGCGAAAGGTGGTTACCTCCACCTGGCGCAACCGGGGCGGCTCCCCCGCCAAGACCGTCACCGTGCCGTGCTGGATCCCGGTGGGAACGCTGAAGCGCGCGCCAAAAACCCGCAAGGTGTCCGCGGGGCGCGCGCTGGTCGCCACATCGAAATCGCCCACGCTGCGGCCCACCAATAGATCGCGCACGGAGCCGCCTACCAGATACGCCTCGAATCCAGCCTGGCGCAGCCGGCGACACACCGCAAGCACATCGTCGGGGATCTGCTTCGCATCGATCACGCTAGCTCCCCCCGCGCTCAGCCTGCAACGCCGCCAACGCCATTTCGGCCGCATTCTGCTGGGCTTCTTTCTTCGACTTTCCGCGCGCGCGGCCGTACTCCTTGTCGCCAAGCGAGATGGCCACCTCGAAGGTCTTGTCGTGATCGGGCCCGTGCTCGGCGACGACCGTGTAGCGCGGCGGAAGTTGCAGGCAGGCTTGCGAGACTTCCTGCAAACGCGACTTGAAATCGCGGGCAGTGCTGCCCGGTGAGTCGGCCAGCGCGGGCTGGAACAGTTTTTCCACCACCTGCATGGCTGCGACGAAGCCCCCGTCGAGATAGACAGCGCCCAACAGCGCTTCCAGCGCGTTGGACAAGAGCGACCGTTTCTGCCGCCCGCCGGCCTGTTCCTCACCGCGACCAAGGAAAATCCACTGGCCCAACAACAGGTCGTCCGATACGCGCGCCAAACCCGCCTCATTGACCAAGGCGGAACGTGCCTTGGAAAGCTCGCCCTCGGGATGCTCGGGATAGCGCCGCATCAACATGTCGCTTATGGCCAAGGACAGCACCGAGTCACCCAAAAACTCCATGCGCTCGTTGTCCGAGCGATCGGTCTTCTGCGTCTCGTTCATCCACGATCTGTGCGTCAACGCGGTCTCGCACAGAGTGGGATCACGAAAAAAATAGCCGAGCCTTTCCTCGAGCGCGGCATAGGGCGAAGACCTGTCGGTAGACGTCATTCGTGGAGAGTGGGACAATCATAGCCTCCTGCGATGGTGCGAGCCACTTTCACCAACACGCGGCTCTTTCTCCGCGCCCTGACCATACTTGTCCTGCTCATCCAGCAAGGATTGCGTTGGCTCGCGGGCTGGGTGTGGCTGGTCATCACCTTCGCGGGACGCAAACGCCGCCAGGCCTGGTTTGGCCGCTGCGTGCTCAATCTCTTTCGCAGGCTGGGTGCCACCTTCATCAAGGTTGGCCAGATCATGAGTACGCGTCCCGATCTGCTTCCCGAATACATCACGCACGCCTTGGTGCACCTGCAGGATGACGTGGGACCGTTTGCCTTTGCCCATGTGGTGCGCACCATCGAGGAGGATCTGCATCGGCCACTGCACGAGATCTTCGCCGAATTTGCCACGGTTCCATTGGCCTCGGCTTCGGTCGCGCAGGTACACAAGGCGCGCCTGCCCGACGGCCGCGTGGTGGCGGTCAAGGTGCGGCGACCCAACCTGGTCGAGCTGTGCACCTTCGACCTTGCGGTCATGCGCACGGTGGCGCGTTGGCTAGGCAAGTTGCCCCCCCTTGTCCCGGTGCAACCGGAGTCTGCGGTCGAGGAATTCGGACGCGCGGTATTCGCCCAACTCGACTTCTGCGTCGAGGCGAACAACAACCGACGTTTTCGCGAAAACTTCCGCGACGAGCACGAGGTGGTCTTCCCCGAGGTACTGGCCGAGCTGTCCAGCGAGCGCATCCTGTGCATGTCGTTTATCGAAGGGACCAAGATCCTGAGCGTCGGCCAGACCCGATCGGATCCCAAACGCATCGCCCGGCTGGGCATGCACGCCCTCATGAAGATGATCTTCGAGGACGGTTTCGTTCATGCCGATTTGCACCCGGGGAACATCTTCATCACCACGGACGATCGGGTGGCCCTGGTCGACCTGGGCCTGGTCGGGGAGCTTGACCCCTTTCACCGCGCGGCCCTGGCGCGCTTCTTTGCCGCCTGGGCGCAGCGGGATGGCGACGCGATGGCCAAGCAGATGTACTCGCTGTCCACCAGCCACGCCAACGACCAGAAAACCTACGATGCCTTCCGGGCTTCGGTCATCGATTTCGTGGGCCGCTACTGGGGCCAGCGCCTGGCCGATGTCCAGATCGGCAAGGTGCTGGTCGACATGCTGGGCATTCTGCGGCGCCATCGTATCCGCATGACCCCGGCGTTCACCATCGTGAACATCGCCATCGCGATCACCGAAGGCATCGGCAAGCAGCTCGATCCCAATCTCGACCTCATGGCCGAGGCCATCCCGTTTTTCATGGCGCATCCGTCCCTGGCCGCGCCCGCGGCAGAGGGCTAGCCCTTCTTCGGCGATTCGTCCTGCCTCCTTGCGCGCCCGGCACAGCATCCTATGCTTTGGCGCGACTGCGTCTCAAGGCAATCCAAAGCCCCAAGCAAAGGAGTTTTCCGTGCCCACCACCATCGACAATCTAAAGACCGCCTTTGCTGGCGAAAGCCAGGCCAATCGAAAATACCTCGCCTTTGCGCGCCGAGCGGAGCGGGATGGCTTTCCTCAGATCGCCAAGCTCTTCCGCGCCGCCGCCGAGGCCGAGACCATTCACGCTCTCTCTCATCTGCAGAACATGGGCGGCGTGGCCTCTACGGTCGAGAATCTGCAAGCAGCTATCGCCGGCGAAACCTACGAGTACAGCGAAATGTACCCGCCCATGGTGGAACAGGCAAAGAGCGAGAATCACAAGGGCAAGACCATGCTGGAACATGCCAGCAAGGTTGAGCGCGTACATGCGGACCTCTACCAGCAAGCCCTAGCCGCTCTGCAAGCGGGCAAGGATCTGGACGCGATGGACGTCTACCTCTGTCCGGTGTGCGGTCACCTGGAGTTGGGCAAGCCACCCGAGAAGTGCCCAATCTGCGGCTTGCCGGCTGCCCGCTATCAGAAAATCGGATAGCCACAACCTGCCGAGAACAGCGCAGGTCTGGACCTGCGCGCACCCGGAGACCAGCAATCGCCGCGGCGATCGCCACATCATGTAGACTGTGTGCCATGATTGCGCGTCGCGTAAAGCTCCCGGTCGGGCCCTAGCGATGTCGTTCGTAGGCACAGATCGGTTCAAAGTCATCCGCCTCCTCGGCAGCGGGAGCATGGGTACCGTGTATCTGGTCTTCGATCGACAGCTAGGCATGGAGGTTGCGCTCAAGCTGCTGGACCTTTGGGACGGCATGGACTTGTATCGGTTCAAAGGCGAGTTCCGCGCCCTCGCAGACATCAAGCACCCCAACCTGGCCACTCTGCACGAGCTGATCGGCGAGGGGCCACTGTGGTTCTTCACCATGGAGTACGTGGCGGGCGTGCCCTTTGACCATTTCCTGTTGGGCGCAGCGCCGGCGAGCCACGTCCCAGTGGCCTCCGTGTCGAAATCGGTTGACACCCAACGCACCACCAAACCCGGGCGGGCCACGTCTTCTCCGCAACCCGATCGGCCGCGGCCGGAATGGGCCCGTCGCGACGCTGAACCTGTGCTGACGCGGGCGACGCCACGCGCGCAACCTGATCGCCGGCGGCTGCACATGACACTGCGGCAGCTCTGTGCTGGGGTGCATGCCATGCACCGGGCCGGCTGCATTCACCGCGATCTCAAGCCGTCGAACGTGCTAGTGACACCGGAGGGCCGAGTGGTGGTGCTGGATTTCGGCCTCGCCCGACCGGCCGGAACGCGGTCGTTCGGGGGCGACGGGCTGACCGGAACCCCGGCCTACATGGCGCCCGAGCAGGCGAAGGGCGGGCTCTCGCAGCCCGCTGCCGACTGGTACTCCGTGGGCGCCATGCTGTACGAGGTGCTGACCGGACGCCTGCCCCATCAAGGCGACATGATGGAGATTCTGCTCAAGAAGCAGAGCGAGGAGCCGCCCGCACCCATCGCAGTGGATCCCCTGGCTGATCCCGAATTGAGTCGGCTGTGTGTGCAGCTTCTGCGGCGCGATCCAGCGCAGCGTCCCGGTGGCGCGGAGATCTTGGCCCAGTTCGACGCCGGCGCCACGCCCCCGCCACTGTCTGAGGCTGAAACGGGGACGATTCGGGCTGGCGCCCCGCTTTTCATCGGACGCACGGAAGAGATGCGGGCCCTGCGCCGCGGCTACGGCAGCGCGTGCGACGGCAACCTTGCTCTGGTGCTGGTCCAGGGCGCTTCCGGCATCGGCAAGACCGCGCTGGTCGAACGCTTCTTGGATCAGATCACAGCCGCCGAACCGTTTCGCCGGCCTCTCATCCTGCGCGGCCGCTGCCACGAGCGCGAGACGCTGCCCTTCAAGGCCTTCGACAGCATCGTGGATGCGCTCAGTTCCCGGCTGGCTGGCCTGGGTGCCGCCGAGCTGGCGCAGGTGTTGCCGGTGGGGGTCGCGTATTTGTCCGAGATCTTCCCGGTGTTGTGCCGGCTGGAGCGACTGGAACACGCACACGACTGGCTGCCGAAGATTCACGACGCGAATGAGCTGCGCAACCGAGCCTTTTCCGGATTTCACGAGCTGCTCAAGCGCTTGGCGCAACGACAGCCGGTGGTGGCTTTCATCGACGATCTGCAGTGGGCCGACCGCGACAGCTTCGTGCTCTTGCAGGCGCTGCTACGAAACGCCAGCGTGCCTGGCTTGATGCTGGTGGCCACCTGCCGGCCGGTTTCCCCGGACGATGCGCTGGCGGCAGTGCTGAGCGAGATCGAGGCACATCCCACGGTGATGCGTGTGCAGATCGGCCCGCTCTCGCCCGAGGCGGTCTCGGCCCTCGTGGATCGGCAAGCCGACTTGGGCGAGCTTGACCAGCCGGTCAAGCAGCGCCTGGCCGAGTCGGTGGTGCAGGAAGCGGGCGGCAACCCGCTATTCACGCTGGAACTGCTGCGCTACCTCTACGACGTGGTGTTGCCGCGGGACGGGTCCGTGGCCTTCAGCGCGGGAAACGCCGTGAGCCTGGACGCCCTGATCCTGGAGCGTCTGCGCACCTTGCCCGCACAAAGCCAGCGTCTGCTAGAGGTCATCGCGGTGGCAGGTGATCCACTGCCACAGAAGGCGCTGGCCGACGCAGCCGGCGTGCCCCTCGGGTGCGAGGATTGGGAGCGTGGCATCTCGGCCCTGGCGCAAGCGCGTTTGATCCGGCGCGCGGGCGGACAGGGATCGGACTTGGTCGAGCCGTACCACGACCGCATAGGCGAGGCGGTGCTGAGCAGCCTGGACGAGGCGACGCTGCGCCAGCTGCGCACCGGCATCGCGCACGCCATCGAAAAATGGGGCCGTGAGCGCACCGACATGCTGTCCCGCTACTGGTTGGAGGCGGATGACCACGAGCGCGCCAAGTACTACGCGCGCGAGGCGGCGATCCAGGCACGCACCAAGCTGGCCTTCGATCGCGCCGCGCAGCTATACCAAACCGCGGCGGCGCTGGAGTCGGATCACGGGCCAAGACGCGAGCTTCTCCACGCGCTGGGTGACTGCCAGGCCTGCAACGGAATGCCCTCGCTGGCAGCGGAGGCGTACCAGCAGGCCGCCGCGCTGAGCGGGCCTGAACTGGCGCTCCGCTTGCATCACCTGGCGGCTGAGCAGCTTCTGCGCGGAGGCCATATCGTGCGCGGGCTCGAGATCGTGGGCGAAGTGCTGGATCAAGCCGGGCTGCACCTGGCGCGCGGTCCGCGGCGCGCGCTTTGGGCAGTGACCTGGCGCCTGCTGTGGCTGCGCGTGCGCGGAATCAAGTTCGAGGAACGGCCGCCCGCCAGCATACCGGCCGAGCAGGCCCACCTGCTCGACGTGCTGTGGTCGGTGAATATCGGTCTGGGCGTGGTGGACACCCTGCGCGCCGACGATTTCCTGCTGCGTTTTGTCCTGCTGGCACTCAAGGCTGGGGATATCCGGCGGGTGGCACAGGGACTGGCCGTGCTGGCCGGACAACTGGCGGCGCTAGGCAGCTCGCACCAGCGCTGGGCGGCTCGCCTGGCGGCGCAGTCCGAGGTGCTGGCCCGCCGATCGTCGGACGCAGCGACCATAGGGTTGGCACGCATGAGCAAGGCTCTGGTGCGCTACTTCGCGGGCGAGTGGGACGCGGTGGCGACCGAACTCATCGCGATCGAGCAGTACCTGCTCACGCACTGTCTGAACGTAAGCTGGGAGCTGGCAACCACGCGCTCGTTCGCGTGCTTCTCGCTACGTCTGTCAGGCCGACTGCGCGAACTGGCCGAATGCTTCGATCGCTACACCGCGGACGCCGATCGCACCGGCGACCGCTACCTCGCCACCAACCTGCGCACCTACCAGTCCATGGTCTGGCTAATCCGCGACGATCCCGAGCGCGCCGCGCGCGAGATAGAGGGCGTCCTGGATCCCTGGCCGCGCGACCTGTACCACGTGCAGCACTTCTTCCACCTGTACGCGCGCTGCGAGCAGGCGCTGTACCGCGAGCGTCCCGAGCAGGCCAGGGATGCGCTGGCGGCCGAGCAGCCGCGGCTTGTCGGCTCCGCGCTGCTCAAGATCAACGGCATCCGCATCGAACACGATTGGATCTCGGGCCGCGTGGCACTGGCCGTGGCCGAGAGGCTGCCGGTGGAGGAGCGCGCCCCGCACCTGCGCCGAGCGCGCCGGCACGCGCGCAGCCTGGCCCGGGCTGTGCACCAGACCGGCGTCGCCATGGGCGCCCTGCTGGAGGCCGGCAGCTGCTGGCTGGAACCATCGCCATCGCGTGCCTTGGCCGTGGTCGCACTGGAGCGCGCTGTGGCTACCGCTGAGGCAGCCGGCGCCCCGTTGCTGGCCGAGGCGGGCCGCCGCTGGTTGGGCGAGTTACACGGCAACCCCGCGGGCGAGAATCTCCGCGAAAGCTCGCAGCGCTGGATGACCGACCGGGGCGTAAAGGATCCTGATCGCTTTGCCCACCTGATCGCACCTGGCTTCGCGTGCCCGCAGCCCGGGTGCGACGCCGTCAGCTTGTGAACGCGCTCACCTGCGCTGCGGTGGCGTCCCTGGCTTGTGCGGTGCCGGCGCTGTCGCGCTGGCGCCATCCTCGGGCCAAGGGTGGCACAGCCGCAAATACCTATGTCAAGTGTTTCCGATTTCCGGCGGAAACCCAGGTCACACCCGCATCGACCGATCGATAGATCGAGCCGCCATTGACGACGGCGACCATTCGGCTGCCGTCGGCAGACTGTTCGCCGCCGGAGACTACGTCTACGCGTCCACCGACTCGGGTGTGACGTGGAATCCCGGGGCAAAGCCGACGGGCTTCGAGGCCATAGCATCTTCGACGGACGGGACCCACTTGCTGGGCGCCACGTTCTCTGGCCATCTGGATGTCTCGACCGATTCGGGCGCGACGTGGACTCAACGGGGCCCGGTGCTCGAATGGACAGCAGTGGCGTCATCCAGCTCGGGACAGAATCTGATCGCGGTTGCTCAAGACGGCGGCCACGTCTACCTTTCGTCTGACTACGGCGTCACTTGGACGCCTCGCGATCCCGTCCACGACTTCATGTCGGTGGCTTCATCGGCCGACGGCAGCAATTTGGTAACGGCGGCTCGCAACGGCTTCCTCTATGTTTCGACCGATTTCGGTGCGACCTGGGCCCAGTCCGGTTCCGTGCAGAACTGGTCGGCCGTTGCCTCATCGGCGGATGGCCTGACCCTGCTCGCCGCGGTCGACGGTGGATACCTGTACCGGTCGACCGATGGCGGTGCCCACTGGGGCCATAGCGCAATAGTCTTCCTGGTCGGTGAGCCGACAGGATAGGGTGTCACCTTGTGAGGCAAGTGCCCGACAATAAGTTTCAGCGCCGCTACGGACCGTGGGCCATCATCCTCGGTGGTTCGGAGGGAATTGGCGCTGCGTTCGCCCGAGATCTCGGAAATCGAGGGTTCAACCTCGTGCTCGTGGCTCGGCGGCCGGCGCCGCTTGATGATCTGGCCACTCGATTGCGCCAGCAGCAAGGTGTGGAGGTGAGGACCTTGGCCCTCGACCTTGGTGCGCGCGAGGCATCTGACGTCATCATCGAGGCCACCCGGCCTCTCGACGTGGGCCTGCTGGTTTGTAGCGCTGCCGACTCGCGGGTTGCCTCGTTCTTCGATCTAAGTCTGGATGAAAAGCTGCACATGCTCGACGTCAACTGCCGCACGCCGCTGGCTGTCGTTCATGGACTGGGCCAACGGATGAAGGCGCGGGGGCGCGGAGGGATCATCCTCATGTCGTCGCTGGCCGGGGTGTACGGGGGCCCGTTTGTCGCGACCTACGCGGCGACCAAGGCCTTCGCGCGCTTGCTTGGCGAGAGCCTTTCGGCCGAGCTCGGCAGCGCAGGCGTCGATGTCATTGCTTGTGTCGCCGGACCGACCCACACGCCCACGTACGAACGCGAGGTCGCGGGCGATGCCCAGGTGATGCGTCCCGAGGTCGTTGTCGCCGAAACCCTGGCGGCCCTCGGCCGGCGCCCCAGCCTGATTCCAGGCCGGCGCAATCGCATCCTCCATTGGGTCATCAATCAACTTCCACGCGGCTGGGTGATAAAACTCGTGGCAGCAAACATGCGCAAAATCCTTGCACGCGGAAGCAATCGGCCGACGACACCTTGAGAGGAGAAATCATGGGAAAGTACCTGTTCGATCCCGATGTGGTGCACGAGTGTGCCATGCAGTGCTTGGGCAAGCCCAAACCCCAGATGTTCGATGTGTTTGCCCAGGCGCTGGCCGCACACCATCCCAACATTCTCGATTTTTCGCAGCCCTGGATCTACAGCATCGCGGGGGGCGCGCTGATCCAGATGAAGCTCTACTACGCCTCGCTGAACGAATACATCATGATTTGGGGCACGCCCATCGGATCGGAGGGCCATTCGGGAAGACACTTCACCGGTTTCTGGGACACGGTCATCGACGGCGAGACCTGGTATTACGGAGAGGGTCAATTCGAGAAATCGGTCTACGTCCCTGGCGACCGGATCTACGTCGGCCCAGGCCAGGCGCGCGCCATGAATTTCACCAATGGCGTCTGGGCGGTGGAATATGCGCGCGGCCGCCTGCCCCTCAGCATTCCCTTCGGCATCGCCGATGAAATTCTGAGCTGCCTCGACTTCCTGACGGTAATTCGCACGCTCAGCATCTATACCGACCTAATCTTCCGCAATGTGCGCCGCCGGTTGGGTGTGGTGGCAGGCTTTCCCGCTGCGGCAATCGCCGCCGTGGCCCGTGCGGTGACTCGTAGATTGGCGCCTCCGCCCGAGGTGGACGCAATCCCGAAAGACAATATCCGCCGGCGATCGCGCCCGCGGGCCGAGTAGCGCAGAACCACGCGAAGGTCATGGTGCCTAGTCAAAACGAACCAGATTCTTCTGCACCAAAGAGCGTCAAGGAATCCCTTCGACCCAAGTCTGGCCCTCCGTCGGTGTGTCGCCGTGAGGACCTCGTGGCAGATCGTGGTGTGGGCGGAGGGTCGGCAAGGGCGCATCTGTCGCCCAGGGCACAGTCGCCCCCGTCACGACCCGATCTTAGCTAAACGACCGGGTCAGCGCGTGTTGCGAACGCAGTCGTAGCCGGAATCGGTGCCGCCCGTGTCGAGCACGTCGAAATCGCTCGGCAGGATACCGTTCAGCACGCGCGAGGCCTTTGAGCCCCACAGATCATCCCAGGTCTGGCTGCAGCCGGTTCCGTCCTCCGCCGTCAGCGCGATGTCGCCACCGTCGGAGAGGAGCATGCCGTGGTGCTGGAGGCCGTACACGACCGCTTTCACCACCGGGTTTGCCGGATCGAGGCCGCGCGACGTCGCATCGAAGTCGGCTTTCAGGCGCCAGCGCGAGCCGTAGATGGGCGCGTTCGGGGAAATCGCCGTGGGACCGCCAGCGTGGGTGGCCGGCCAGACGAAGACTGGGTGCGGATCCGTAGAAGTCGCTGCTTTCTGGATACGGTTGTTGGGCAGGATGAAGCGGATCGCGTGCTCGACCTTTCCGGATTGAACGTCGCCGATGGTGAACAGCAGCGGCGCGATGGGGAAGCCGGCGGCGTCGGGACCCGTGCACTGACGGCCGATGCCCCAATTGCGGGTGGCCACCGGCGGCAGCGTCGACCCGGGCGCAGGCGGCGCGCCCCAGACGTCGCGCACCATGTTCCACGCGATGGTGCAGGTCGTGTAGAACAGGTTCTGGGCGTAGGTTGCCTGGTAGGCTTCGAACAGGATGTTCGACGAGAAATCCGCCACCAGCATGTGGCAATCGCCCTCGGGATTTCCGTTCACGCGGTCGCCGCACACGTACCCGGTTTCCCCTTCGATGCGTCCGTTTGCCGGAATCGGCATGCTGACGTTGGGATCGCAATCGGTGCTGTATTCCATCGGATCGCTCGAAGTGGGCGCGACCCGTGGCGTGTTGGCGTCGGCGTCGAGGATGACGAATGAGGTGTCGATCCGGAGTTGGTTGCTGCTGCCCCAACCGCCATTGCTCTCCAACCAGGTCGTGGTGGCCGCCGAATTCGACCGGACCGGAGCGTTGCTGATGTCGGTGTAGATCCAAGACGTGGCGGGGAAGTAGCGACCGCTGCGCGCTCCGCAATGGCCCACCGGAATACCGGCCACGGTGGTTCCGCCGTCGAAAGCGCCATCCATACCCAGGTTGGCGTCGACGGTGTCCGCGCCGTTTGCGTCGATGATCGCGCCACCTCCGTCGACCCCTGCGGCCCCGCCCGAACCCTGCGTGCCGCCCGTGGCGGATCTGCCGCCGGTGCCGCTACGTCCGCCCGTGCCCACCCTTCCACCCGACGCTGGCCCGCCATCTAGCCACTGTGTCCCGCCCGCACCCGTCGTGCCGCCCGAAGCCGGTCCGCCGTCAAGCCCTTGCACTCCGCCCGAACCCGAGCGCCCGCCGGTGCCGCCTGGGCTCGATGCCCCGCCCGAACCCAAGGTAGCGCCACTGCCAGAAGCTCCGCCCATACCCACGGCCCCGCCACTGCCGAGGGCGCCGCCAGTGCCCTTCGCACCACCACTTCCCAATGCGCCGCCGGTGGCGGTCGCTCCACCACTTCCGGGTGCGCCGCCGGTGGCGGTCGCTCCACCACTTCCGGGTGCGCCGCCCGATCCGCGAAGACCGCCCGCGCTCACGGCGCCTCCGGATCCCTTGCCACTTCCTGTGTCCGACGAACTGCAGGCGCTCGCCATCGACAGGGCAGCCGCTATCGAACCGACAAGAACGATCGACGTTTTGGGCATTCTCAGGGCGCCTCCGCCCGCCATTCTACGCCGATTCTCTGGGCTCGGCTGCGGACTTGCGTGCTGCGAAATATCGGTGCCTAGTCAAAACGAGCCAAGTTCTTCTGCGCAAAAGAGCGTCAAGGAACCCCTTCGACCCAGGTCTGGCCCTACGTCGGCGCGAGCTGGATGCGGCGCTCACGTCGAGCCTGCCGGCAACGTCCCATGGAGAATCTCGATCATCCTCTCGAGCGTAGGCGTGGGCCGGACTTGCGACCGCCCCTGGCTCCGCTCGTTTCGGCCTGAGAAGAAGATGACCTCTACTGAGAAGACAGCGGCTCTCGCTGGCAGCCCATGTGGATCTAGAGGAACAGCAGGGCGAACGTCACAACGTTGGGAAATACGGTCATCTTCAACGTCAATCGGTCGGAAATCGAGGACGGCGACGAGGACGCGGACGACAACGCGGCGGACCGCCCTACCGCGAGGGCGTAACCGCAAAGGCCTAACCGAACGGCATTGGATCTAGCGACGCCTCGCTCAAGCCGGAAGATCAAGGTCTGCCCGCGGGAGAACAACGGCCCGCGAGCGGTCAGGATTTGGCCGTGATATCGGCCTTGCCCACGATGGTGATGATATCGTCCACCGGTACGAAGAGAAGGCTCGGGCGCTCGATCTTGTGCGCGGTCAGACTCTCACTGAAGGTGAAGCGCGCCTGGAAGTGAACGCCGTCTTTGGATTCAAGGGTGATGTCGACGGGATGAGTGACCGCCACCCCGTGCAGCTCGACCGAGGCTTGTACGCTGATCTTCGTGCTCCCAGCCGCGCTCGGCAGCTTGAACCCGGGCAGGACTGCGCGTACGACCGACCAAGGGTACTTTTCGCCTTCCACGGCCTCCATCATGTGCGCATCGCGGTTGCTGTTTCCGCTGTCGAAGGTACCCACTTGGGCGCGCGCCATCACCTTCAGCCCCGACGCATCGACGGTGCCCCGTACGGCCATGGCATGGCTGGTGGCCGAGATGGTGTGGAACTTGTGAACGAGACGATATTCGACCGAGCCACTCCCAACGAGCTGGCTGGGCTGCGCGGCAACCCGTACCGGCTTTGCAATCGTGGCGGCCAGGAGCACCAGAAGAGCGACTACGTGTTTGCGAGTCATGGTTGGAGACCGCGGGTTAGTTGTTGAGCGCACCCTGATTCACCCAGTTCTGAAAGAGCTGTCGCTGGGCGGTTGAGAGCCCGCCGGTTGGGGGCATGATTCCGTTGGCAATGGCATTGGTGGCCGCGGTGAGATTGGTCTTCACCACGTTGTAGCTATCCAGTCGGACGCCGGCGTTCTGCTGCGAGGGCCCATGGCAACTCACACAGTTCGCCTTGAGGAGAGGCAGGATCTGGTTTGCGAAACTCACAGTGGCAGAATCCCCGGACGCGGCGGAATCGGCCGGCCGGCCGGAATCACGAGGAAGGGTACAGCACCTTCGGTCTGCTCACGGTGGCGGCAACGGTTTGGGTCTTCTAGCCGGAAAGGACGACGATGCGAATCATCGGGATGGGTCTCGTTCTCCTCCTGTCGGCCTGCTCGGCTGCCGTCCAGGACATCTATTCGGTTCCCCCCGAGCCCACCTACGATAGCGATGTCCGCTACTTTTTGGCCGATCACTGTGTGCTCTGCCATGGATCCCCACCCAACCGAGGCGCGCCGGCCACCTTCCGACTCGACGTCTACGACGTGCCCAACTCCACCGAGCCGGGCGCCTTCGCCAAGAAGGATTCCATCCTCGCGGATATCACCTCAGGGCGGATGCCGCCGGGCGGCGGGATCGGCCCCAACGCGAAGCAGATGATCACTCTTTGGGTGAGCCACGGCGCGCCTCGCTGAACAGGGCGTCGCTCAGTGGGTCACGATTGCCAAGGGTTAATATCGGGCTCCCTGGGTTGCGCCGCCGCATGGCAGTTGTCTCGCCTGGTGTCTGCCGTGGGCTCCGCGACGTGGATACGCGGGCGGGCGCAGGAACTGCAGGGGCGCGCATCGAGCAGGGGGTGCAGTCTGCCCCATCCGCCCTCGCCGAGCTCGCGCGCTCAGTTCACCGCGCTACGGGCTACCGGCATTCTCGATCAAATGCAGCTGCTCACCCCGCCGACACTGGCCGTGCCTCCGCCGGGCGCTGGCCCGGTCGCGGCGTCGGAAAGCGAGCGGGACTTGGCGGCATTGCTACTGCAAGCTGGACCGCCAGCCATGCTGGCCGTCGCCAAGGCAACGAACAGCGAGTAACACCTGGGATTGGCAAGGCTACGACGGGCTCCGGTGGACCTTGAATGCAAAGTCATTGTGGCGCGTTCCTTTCCCCGCCTGTCATTCGAATCACACAACAGGATGGCGACAAACGGGGATTGGCTGGGAATCGCCGGAAAGGTGCCAGGGACCTGTTTGTCGGGCGTTGCCTGCGGATCTGCCACGCGAGACGAGGACGGTGCCGGTGCCGGCCAAGGAGCGGGTGTGTGAGGGCGATCAGGCGCAGCGGAGTCTGGCATTTCGGGCATGCGGTCTCGATCCCGAACACCCGACGGAGTGAACGCGCTCACCTGCGCTGCGGTCGCGTCCCTGGCCCGTGCGCTGCTGGGGGCGTCGCGCTGGCGCCATCCTCGGGCCAGGGGTGGCGCGGGTAGCGGCGGCACAGCTCGCGGCGAATCGATGGATAGTGTTGCCGCCAGAAACTGGCAAGATCGCTGGTCACCTGAACCGCACGGTGGTTGGGTGCCAAGAGGTGCAAGGTCAACCGCACCCGACCCTTGCAGATGCTTGGCCCGGCCGGCATGCCGAAAAAGTCCTGCAAACGCGACTCAATCCACGGCGCCTGGCCGGTTTGATAGTGCAGCGGAACCAGGCGCCCGCCCGCCAGGCGTATTTTTTCTGGCACTTCCTCGCGCAGCAGCCGGGCGACGGGCGCCGGCAGACTGGCCAGCCAGCGATCCTCGATTGGGTTGGCCCGCAGTTCGGCCAAGCTGGTGATGCCTTCGCACGCCGCCACCAGCATGGCTTGCCACTCCTGCGCGCCCAGGGCGGGCACGCCTGCCTCGGGAAAGGCTTGGCGCAAGACCTCCAGCTTGGCTTGCAGGACCGCGGGAACGTCGCCTCCTTGCTGGCTGCCCTGCCCGCTTGCCAGGGCAGCCTCGCAAAGCAAACGATTCGCTTCGGCCGAAGGCGGCGCGGGCTGGCGCGATTCCTCCAGCGTGATCGCGCCACAGAGCAACCGGCTTACCCGTTCCACCCGCTGGCGGTCGGCATTCCACTGCAACTCGTCCCGCTGGGCAAGTTCGTCCGGCGTGATGTCCAGCAGCCATTCGGGACGGATGCCCACCGCGAGGCGCACCGACACCGCCCGGCCGTCCCTGCGCGCCGCCCCGGTCCGTTCCTCGACATCGACGGCGCAAAGCAAGTCATCGGGCGGCTGCGCCCCGACGTCGGCAACCCCGCCCGCGGCGAGCAGCGCCTCGCTGCTACCCGGGCTGCGTCGGCGCATCACTCGGTCAGGAAAGGCCGCCAAGGTCGCCATGGCCAGTGCCTCGTCAATGGCATCGGGATCCTTGGGCGGCTGGGCCGGGCCATCCCGCCGCAAGGCCGCGGCAAACTGCCGCCGCGCCATTTCGGCTGCCTCGACCGCACGCAAATCCACCCCCAGACCGCGCAACCGTTCCCTGGAAAAGTGAACCGCACGCGCCTGACGGAAACGATCCAGCCTTTCCAGAAGATCGGCGCCTTCCGCCGCGCCGGCGCGCTGGCCCTGCCCCCCGAACCGCGTTCGTGCCATGTCGCTGATGTCCCCCTCGGCGACCAAGGCGGCCAACCCCGCCGCCTCCTCTCCCACGCCCCGCCGCTCGCCTTCCACGATCAGCCGCCCCAGCCGGGGATGAACCGGAAAGCGAAGCATTTGCTGGCCGGTGTCGCTCAGTTTGCCCTGTCCATCCAGGGCGCCCAAACGCCGGAGCAAGTCGTGCGCGGCTTGCAGACCAGATTCCGCCGGCGGTTCGAACCACTCGAAGCTGGCTCGATCGTGCACGCCCAGGGCCGCCAAGGTCAGGAGCGCCTCGCAAAGATCGAGACGCGCGATCTCGGGGATTTCGTGCGACCGGCGCGCCTCGAAATCGTGTCGGGTGAAAAGGCGCAGGGCTCGTCCGGGCCGCGTGCGGCCGGCTCGGCCCGCGCGCTGGACCGCCGACGCCTGGCTCACCTTGCTCACTGCCAGCACGGGCAAACCGCTCCACGGCGAGTGTGAGGCGATGCGGGCCAGTCCCGAATCGATGACCGCGACCACGCCGTCGATGGTGACCGAGGTCTCGGCTACGTTGGTAGAAAGGATCACCTTACGGCGATCGGCGGGCTCCACTGCCCGTCGTTGTTCCGCGGGGGGCAAATCACCATGCAGCGGCAGCAGCAGAAGGTCACGTGTCTCGGCCAGCGCCGCCAGTTTCTCGCTGGCGCGGCGTATCTCAGCCGCGCCGGGAAGGAAGACCAGCACGTCGCCGTCAAGCCCCTCCTGGCAAAGCTGGCGCACGGCGCTCGCGACTTGATCGGCCAGCGGTCGCGCGTCGGGCTGGGCTAGATGCTCCAGGGAGATTTCAAACTGCCGACCCTCGCTGCGCACCAGCGGGCAGTCGCCCAGAAACTCGCACACCGGCTCCGCTTCCAGCGTCGCCGACATGACCACCAGGCCCAGGTCGGGCCGCGCCGCGAGTTGCAGACGTCGCAACAGAGCCAGGGCCAAGTCACTCGCTAGATGGCGTTCGTGAAATTCGTCGAGAATCACCACCTCCACCCCGGGAAGATTCGGCTCGCTCAACAAGCGCCGCAGCAGGATCCCTTCAGTGACGAAGCGGATGCGTGTGCGTGGCCCGGCTTCCTCGGCAAAACGCACAGTGTAGCCCACGGTCTCTCCGGTTCGCTCGCCCCGCTCGCTGGCCACCCGCTCGGCCGCCAAACGCGCCGGCAGACGACGGGGTTGCAGCACCACGATTTCTCCCCGCTGGCCAAAGCCCGCGTCGAGCAGGGCCGGCGGAACCCGGGTGGTCTTCCCCGCCCCGGGCGGCGCCTCGATCACGATCGCGCCGCGCGCGCGCAGCGACCCCGCGATCCCCGGCAGGAGGGGGTCGATGGGCAAGGCGACAAGCGACAGCCGGCCCATCAGGGAAAGATCTGCGCGCTCTGCCCTCGCTCGAGTTTGAAATCAAACCACCCGGTGAGCGAGCCACCTATGTCGGGATCTAGCGGTGGCTGCAGATCCACTTGTGCGGTCACCACCTTTTCGTCCTGCAGGGTCAGCGAAAATGCTGTGGCATGCAACCGGTCTTCAAGCTGGATCCTGAAGGTTGGGCTGATCGGCGCACGGGCAGTTGGGTCCGGTTGGTCGTTCTGCGCCGCTGCGCCGAAATCCGCGAATTCGATCCACGATTCCCAAGCTCCGCCATCCACGGTCTGTACCACGCCATTGATCGGGAGTACGTCGTCGGCCGTCGCCGCCGCCGGACGGGTGCAGGTCGAACGCGGACTCAGCGTCGAGTGGATGATGCCGCTCTCTACGGAAATGCGAACCCGGGCAGGCCCGGTGGTTGAGGCGCGGAAGCAATAGCGATCGTCATAGTCGTGCTGGTTGGGCTGACCGGCGATCGGGACCTCGCGACCACGCACGCAGCGGGCGACTTCATACGAATTCACCACGTCGAAGAAGAGGGCGTCGGTATTCTCGATCTGCTTGCCCGAGCGCTGCAGGCGAATGGTTATGCGATTCATGCGAGGTTCCGACCCGCTCAGGGGCGGCGCATTGCTGCTCGGGAATTGGGCGAGCTGGTCGATGGGCTCACCGGCAAAGAAGTCGGGGTTCAAGTTGTAGTCCGCCGGTGCCGACGGAGTGCCGCATACTCCCGCGCTGTCGCAGTAGTCGCCCGCGGATGAGCAATCGAGCACGAAGAGCTTGCCACTCGCCGCTCCCGTGCCTTGGCCAACTGAGCACCCTGACAGGACTACTGCCAGCAATACCGGGCCCAGACGCGCGGATTTTCCGGTCATCCTGTCCTCCGCAAGCGAAAGCGCGTGCCCCGTCGCGCCCCTGTCTCGTCGACTGCCGAACCATCGCGGACCGCCAATTCGATCTGCCCGCTGCTGCCCGGATAGATGACCAATCCGCCGGGTGCCACATCAGAGTAGGTCCGGCCAGCAACCACGACAAACCGGCGATCGTTCCATTCCATGGCTAGTTCCCATGTGCCAGTGGGTGGCTGGCTGCCATCGAACGAAGTGATGAGATTGCCAAATCGATCCACGTGGATGACCTCGCCCTGCCCTTCTCCCGCAAGCGGACCGCTACTGGAAATGGGCAGTTCAGTCATGCCGTAGACCGGCGGTCCCGCTTCAGATGCCGGCAGCCCGCGCGCCAAGCACCCGGCCGCCGGCGCGAGAACGTCGCGGCCGTGAAAGGTGGGGCTTACTGGCTCGCGGCGAAACGCGGGATTCTCGATACGAAAGGCGCGCTTCGGGTTGCGCGCCGCCAAGTTCAGCAAGCCATTGTCCGGACCGATGAAGCTGCACCCGGCCGCTTCCACTATCACATCCGCGCGCGGACCGCCCACCCCAGGGTCAACCACCGCCACGTGGATCGAGCCGGCGGGAAAGAAGGGCGCTGCCTGGGCCAGGGTCAATGCCCCCGCCACCACATCGCGGGCAGGGATCTCGTGCGTGATATCGACCAGCACGGTGGCGGGAGCCATGGAAAGAATCACGCCCTTCATGGCGGCCGCGTAGACGTCGGCTGACCCAAAATCGGTGGTGAGAGTGACGATGGCCATAACCTATGGTGGATATCCTACCACTCGCACCGCAGGGGCTAAAACCTCCGGTAAAGTTTTGCACCCATTCCGCCGATAACCCGATGCGGTGAAGGGATCTGGGTTGGGGTCATACTTGCCCCCTTTCCGGGGCGATTCGCAACGAGCCTAGACCATGACGAAATCGGAGCTTGTCGAGCACATCTCGCAGTTGCAGAAGCTGCCGAAAGACCGTGCTCGGCGTTTGCTCGACGCGGTCTTCGATTGTTTGCTACAGGCGTTGTGCCGGGATGAGCGCATCGAAATCCGAGGCTTCGGGTGTTTTGAAACCCGGCACTACCACGCCCGCAAGGGCCGCAATCCACGTACTGGCGCGTCCGTGCAGGTGAAGCCGAAGCGTCTACCCTACTTCAGGGTTGGCAAGGAACTGCGCAAACGGATCTCTGGCGGCCTGCAGACTACCCGCGAGCTACCAGCCCTGGCACCCGTGACCCCAAGCCCTTCGCTGCTCGAGACTCCCGCAGGCAAGCGCTAGAAACTTGCGTTCACTTCTCCTGCCACCGCGATCGTAAGCGTTGTCTTGGGAACAAGTGCACTGCCAATCGCGACGTGACCGGAAAGGATCAGAACAAACCGCGTGTTGAAATCGATGAGAAAGGCTGAAAGCGCATCCCGCGCGCCCGCAGTGAGATCCACATGATTGGTTCCAGAGGTCAATGGGATGTCGGCCAAGAACACCGCGCCGGCGGCCCCGGTTGAGGTAGCGCCCCAGGGCGCGACGTAGAGGCTGGCGGCCTGCACGGGCAAGGTGCCAGCGTCGGCCGCCTCCACCGTGGTGTCGATGCGGGCAAGGGTTGCCTGCGCGAATACTAAATGGCGCCGGTGCTGTAGCGCGGGCACACTCGCCAGATAGATCTCCACGACGTCGTCGTAGTCAAAGGCCAAAACGCACATTCCGCTCTTGTCGCAGCTTAGCGGGTACGCTTGGCAATCCACCGGGTCCATCGGTGGGGGCGGCTGACAGCAGTTGCTGACCAACGCGGCCGGGCCGCTGCAGACCACATTCGGCACGCCGCTGGGCGGAGCTGCCAACCAGCGGGAATCGGTCGAATCAATCTTGAAGGTGACGGGCAGATCGAAACTCAGGTTTCCGCCGCCCGCCTGGTCAAACATGGTACATCCGCCTGCCGCGCCGGCGGTGGCAAGCCAGGCAAGCCATAGGGGCCCGACGGTGCCGCGCATGGCGGGAGACTATCCCATGACCGGTGCCGCCGGTCAGAAATTATGGGACCGGTCCCGCTTGGGTTGGGCGCGGCTTGGCCGCTGGCCTGCTTGGCGCGGCCGGCGCTGGACCATGCGCCGCTCCGGTCAAACCGCCCGCAGTCAGGAATTGCACGGCCACCGGCCTCTCGGGCTTTTCAGCCTTGTCGGTCTTCTCGGGAACGATGAACTTGATGGCGTGGGGCTGCCCCGCAGGCAAAAACAGCACGCTGTCGCTGGCAAAGGGGTATTCCTCGCTACCCACGGTCAGTTTGCCTTCCCCGATCGCGACGTAGAGTATCTCCGTCGATCGGGCGTGCTCGTGTCGCGCCAGCTCGGCACCGGCGGCAAACTCCAGCAGGTTGACCGTCATGCCTGTACCACCGGTCGACTTGGGGTCGAGCAGAACCTTGATCGTGCCCTTCCCGCCAAGAATCGGCACCGCCGCAGTCTCGCTGGCGGTCACCACCAGCACCTGACCGTTCCCCTCGGGCGGCGCCTTGGCCGTGGCCGAGTCGCGAATCACCTCGAAATCGGCGCGGCCACGCGCGTCGGTCGGGTTGCGGTACACGCGCTCCGGCCCCGGCGGCGCGAACGCCTGCAGAAAGACTGCCGTGCTCTGGCGGCCCATGTTCTCGATGACGTGCGGATAGCCGGCGGGCACGAAAGCCAGCGCACCCTCGTCCAGCTTGATGGGCGCCACCCCGGAAGGTCCCAACAGGCGGGCATGGCCCTTGAGCAGGTACAGCACCTTGCCGCTGCGCGGGTGACGGTGCATGGCCACGCGGCTGGCCGGGCCAATGTTCAACTGGGTCAGCGAGATGTCTTGCGCACGCACGTTGATCTCGTCGGCCAACACCTTGACGGTAAACGGGGCGTCGCGTTTGGGGCCCGGCTTGGCCTTGCCCGACGAGGCAGAGCCAAGTCCGCTCTCGGGCACGTCCTCCGCCCTAACCACGAACTGGTTCTGTTGCGATTGGAAGGAAAACGGAAGCACAACCTTGGCGCCTGCTTCGATCCCCTCGATGGTCCAGCCCGCGGCTGCCTTCTGCACGCATGTCGAAAGCGCACCGGGCGCGGTCTGCCCGTGCGGCAGGAGTTTGGTCGCCGTCACTCGCCCTGCCGGTCCAACCTCCACCTCGATCTCGACCTTGCCCGCAACATCCAGTCGCTCAGCCAGCGCTTTCTCGAAGCAGCGATGCACATCGGCTCCGTGCTTCTGAAGCGCCCTTTCGATGACTTGCGCGGCCCGCTGCGCCTCGCTCGCCGGCGGCTGCGCTGGGCCGGCAAAGGCAGAGCTTCCCAGCATCACTGACCCGACCACTACCCATCGTACCGTCGCTAGAGTCTTCCGCATGCCTGTCCGTCGCCCTATTCCTTCTTGGCCTCGGCCGACTCGATCGCGGGCGGGGGTGCCATCTCCGGCACCGCCGCTGCGGGCTCGGGCTGTGGCGGTGGAGCCGCGCTGCCGGCGGCCGCACTCGCGTCAACCACGGCCGGCTCATCCCATCCACCCCGGCGGCGCATCGGCGCAGACCATCCCTGGCCACGTCGGTGGTCGTCGTCGCCATTCCGCCGCGGACGTTGCTCACCACCTGGCCTGGGACCTTGTGCGCGCGCTGCTTCGTTGCCGGGCCTGGGCGCACGCTCGTCGCCAGCCGGGCCGCGCGGACCCGGCCGATCTCCGCGCGGCGGCCGATCTCCGCGCGGTGGACGATCGCCCGGGTGACGATCGCCCGCCGGCCCGCCCGGCGGACGGGGTCCGCGGCCGTCGAAACGCGGTCCCCGCGGGGGCCGGACTCCTTGCTCCCGTCTGGTTGGATCCACTGGGCCCCGATTCCCGCCTCGTCGCTCGTCAGGAGCGCGAGTCAGCATCCAGCCTTCGCCTCCCTTGGCCAGATCACCCCGGGGCAGATCGGCGTCGCGGCCGAGGGCATCAAACCCACCTGCGCGTCCACCCCGCCCGCCGAACCCGCCCGGGCCTCGGCCGCCGCCGGGACCGCCGCCCGGACCACGGCCACCGCCGGGACCACGGCCACCGCCGCCACCCGGCCCACCGCCTGGGCCTCGGCCGCCGCCGCGGCCATCCCGATCGCGGCCGCGCCGATCATCGCCGCGTGAGTCCGCATCGCGCCGAGACTCAGGCCGCGGCATCATGTCCAGCACGTAGTAGAAATCGCCCTTCTTCTGGGCGTTGGCAGGCGGATTGTCACCCGACAGGACGCGCACCAAGCGTACCCCGGCCGCACGTTTTCCGGCCACGGAGAGTGCCTCCATCAAGCGCGACAAACGATCGCCCTGGATGTGCATAGCCGCAGCCACAGCCTCAGCCTCGGGGCCGGTGCCGAGGTCCGGAGCTGGCGTTTCGACGGCTGGCTCGGGCACAGACTCGCCGGCCGGTTCGCCACCTGATTCCGCCTCGGCCGGAGCGACATCCTGCGCTGCAGAAGCCTCTTCGGCCTGGGGCTCGGCCGCTGGTTCTTCCAGCGTCTCTGCGGCGGGCGCGGCCTCAGCCGCAGGCTCGGCCACCGCCGCGGGCTCGGCCTCAGCCGTGGGCTCGGCCGGCTGCTCCTCGGCTTGGGGCTGCGCGGCCCGAAAAGTCTGCTGCGCCTCTGCCGCCTGTCGCAAGAGAATCCCGGAGAACTCGGTGATTGTCTTCATGAACGCGTCCTTCGCGTGGATGGGGAAGCCCCGTCAAGGAGGCCCGAATGAACTGCTTGGCCCTTAGTAGTGGACTTGCGGCCTCACGTCAATGGCTTGTCATCATGCCTCGACCGCAGGCTCGATGCGAGCGCCATCTCTTGTCGGCAGGCTGCGTCGCGCTTAATGCGGATTCTCATGACGACGCGACAAGCCCCACAAAAGTGGGTTTCCGCTTCACCCCGGGGTGGTTTTTCCTTCCCCTTCTATGGACCCGGTGCGGCGGCAGCCCACGCTCAGCCCCTACACCGGCAAGGACAGGCCTTGTACGCCGCCATGCCAATTCAGGGCGCGCGTGTGTCCGCGCTTGCGCTGTTGTTGCCGGGATTGCTCGTGTTCGTTCCTGCCGCGCTCGTTCCTCGCTCGGTAGAAGACACTGAGATACAGTGACAGCCGATGCCCGGAGGAAGCGCCAACCCAGGAGCTGACGAGACAGCTGGGGAGGCCCGAGCGGCAATTCTCGGTGAACGGCTGGCGGTGGCGGCGATCGGCGTCTTGCTGGTCATCTGGGCGGGCGCTTTCGCCTATCACTTTCTGCCATTCATCCAGTACCGCTACGAAGCCGATCCCAGCGACGGGGATATGCTGAACGCGCTGATGCGCGGGCTCGCAGGGAAGCCCATCTATGGCGACTGGAAGGCCGGCACGGTCACACTGCTGTACCCACCCCTGTTTCTCGGCGTCCTGGGTTTGGCGCGAGCGATTGGGCTCGATCCCATCGTGTTCTGTCGAAGCGCCAACCTGGGATTTTTCCTGCTCTCGCTGGGGCTGGTCGCGGTGGTGGCCAGCGGGCACGCCGAGGGTCGCAGACGCGTCTCTGTTCCCGGCCTGCTGGGTGGCATCTTCATGCTCTCGGCTTGGAAGCAGTACTTCTGGATGGCGCCGATTCACCCCGCTGCGCTGCTGCTGGCGATCTCGGTCGTGACGTGCGCCATCTTGGCGTTCCGTCCGGCAGCAACCGTACCGCTGGCGCTGTGCGGTTCGATCGCCGTGCTGGCCAAACAATCGGGCATCGGCCTGCTCGTGGCAGTGCTTGTCCATGTGGCCATCACCGACCGCAAGCGGCTTCTCCGATTCTGCGTGGTGGCGGGCGTTGCGCTGGGGCTCGCTGTCGCGATGTTCGAGCTCCAGAGTCAGGGGCAGTTCTTGCGGAGCGTCTTTTTCTACCCAGGCAGGATATTCACGGGTCAATGGGCTAGCTGGGACAAGGCCTCCGCGCTGGCGGCCGGGTTCTACGGTGGCCGGCTTTGGCTGTTGCCTTTGGTTGCGCTTGGCCTTGTGTCCGCGTGGCGCACCTGGCTTTTTCCCTTGGCGGTGGTGTTCGGGGTGGACGCGGTTGCCGAGCTATACCTCGCGCGCAGTGTGGCTGGATCGCCGTCGTACCTTTGGTTCCACTTCGCGCTGGCATGCATCTTGGCTGCTCAGGGCTGGCGATGGTTGTTGGCGCGCGCAGGCCAGAAGCTTCGACCACTCGCAAGAGCGCGCTTGCTGCCCGTGCTCAGCGTCTTGTTGGCATTCAGCTGCCTGGCGGTGGACGGACGAGACCTGCTGAGATTGCCCCGCCAGGACCTGTCGCGCGCGAGCGAGATCAGCAGACGGCACGCCCAGGTCGTGGCTTCGCTGGTGACCGCTAACCCAGACAAGAAGTGGATCATCACGCGATCGTCGTTGGCTGCGGTGCGCTCCGGTGTCATTCTCGATCAGGAGTACGCCACCTTTGCGATAGCCTGGACGCACCCGACCCTTCTCGATCGGTTGGCCATACGCCAAAGAGTCGCGGCCGGGGAATACACCTTCGCGCAGCTGGCGCCGACCGGTTTGACCTTCGATCCTTTGGCTGACATCTTCGCTGCCTGTTTTTCGCTCGTGAGTCACTCCACTCTCGTCTACATGGGGCGTTCGTCTCCCGCGGCCATCCTCCGCTACGATGGCGCACGCCCGCAGTGCCAGAACCTGCGTCCTTGAGGCTCGGTGGACGGGACGACGGGGAGAGACTCTGCCAAGGTATCCAGCCTGGTGACGGACCGATCGCTACTCTCGCTGCTTGCGTGGTGTGTCGTGCAGATCCGCCGTGGTCACTGCGGCCGAGCCGAACTTGTCGTGGATACGGTCAAGCGCGGCGTTGAGCCGACCGGTGCGGCGGTCAGAATCGAAAAGCGACAACTGCCCGCCTGGCGCGAGCAGTCTTTGCGCTGAAACGCCGGTGAGTCTGACCTTCTGTTTCAGTTTCTCCGCCAGCAGGAGCGCGCTCGCCGCGCGATAGATCGCCTGGCCATCGTCGGTCGCTTCCGGCAGCGTGCTCTGGCGCGTGAGCAAGGTGAAATCCGCCAGCTTGAGTTTGAGCTGCACAACCGCCGTCTTTCTGCCCGCGTGGCGCAGCCGCCGTCCCACCCGCAGGGCCTGCGCGTGCACGTGGGGCAGCAGCGCGCTTGCACCGGCAAGATCCTCCTCGAAGGTGTCCTCGGCGCCGATGCTCTTCGCTTCGCCATCGGGAACCACCGGGCGCGGGTCGATCCCACACGCCAGTTCCCACAGGTCGCGCCCGCCCGAGATGCGCCGGTCGAGCCAGTCGGGATCCGCGGCGGCAATCTGGCCCACGGTGCGCAGGCCCAGCTCTGCCAGTGCGGCGTCGGTTTTCGGACCCACGCCCCACAGACGTCCGACCGGCAACGGGGCGAGAAACCCACGGACCTCTCCCGGCGCGACTTCTTTCTGCCCGTTCGGCTTGGCCAAGTCCGACGCGATCTTGGCCACGAACTTCACCGACGCGATCCCAGCCGACGACGGCAGCCCCACCTCGGCGGCAATCCGCGCGCGCAAGTCGGAAGCCATCTGGCTGGGAGTGCCGAACAGTTTCACCGACGCGGTCACGTCCAGAAACGCCTCGTCGAGCGAGAGTGGTTCGATGAGCGGCGTGACCTTGCTCAGGATGGAGAACACGGCGTCGCTCGCTTCCTCGTACGCGGTCATGCGCGGTGGGACCACGATGGCCGCGGGTGCGCGTCGCATGGCGACCGCCATGGGCATGGCCGAGCGAACCCCGAACGGTCTCACCTCATAGGAGGCCGCGAGCACGACCCCACGCCGGGGATGTCCGCCCACGATCACAGGCTTGCCGCGCAGCTCGGGAGCATCGCGCTGTTCCACCGACGCGAAGAACGCGTCCATGTCCAGGTGGATGATCGCGGTGGCAGGCACGCGAAGAAGCGGTCTAGTTTCCTAGCCAGACGTGCTTGACCGCATCGAACGAGCGTTTGAACCGGCTGGGCTTGCTCTTTGCCGGCTCTTCCGTGGGCGCCTCGGGGCGCTCGACCACAGCCTGCGATCGGGCCAACCTCTTCATCGAGAGCAGTATCGCGACGTCCTTGCTGGCATCGAGCTGCATGGTCTTGGCCCGATACCCCGGGGCTTGGAAGACCAACTGGTGCGAGCCCGACCCCTTGACCAGGTGGATTGGAGGCGCGTGCGATTCGCTCCCATCAATCGACACCTTGAGGTTTGGGGGCGCATCCTGAACCTCAACGCTAATCTCTTCCGCGGCTGGCGCAGGAGCGGCGGCAGGATGGGCCGGCGGTGCCACCGCGCTAGGCGGGGCCGAGGACGCGGCGGGTGGCCCGGACGAGGGCGCACACGCCTTGAGCGAGAGCACCAGTGCAGCAGCACCCAGCGCGACCGTGATCCCGCTGACCGCGATTGCGCGCCGGAACTTTCGCAGCTTGTCTGGTTCCTCCCGAGATGCGCCGGTGGCGAAGGCGCTCACGCCAAACGGCGTTTCTGGGGCATTGGGAGGTCCGGCGGGGGACGAGCCGTTGGCGGCAGGGGCCATCGCGACAACTGGCGCCGCTGCGGCAGGAAGCACCGTCTTGTCGCCGGCCGCAAGAACGGCCGAGGAGTCAGCGCCCATGCGCGGTGCAGCCTCGGCAACCGCTGCCCTGAATGCGCGGGCAAAATCGAGGACGTTTGGATAGCGTGCCTCCGGCTGCTTGGCCAGGCCTCGCCTGATCACGGCATCCAGGACCGGGCTCACCGGCTGTCCATTGACCATCAACGGCGGCGGTTCGACGTGGACCAACTGGTAGAGCATGCTCGGGATGGTGTTGCCGACAAACGCGCAGCGCCCCGCGATCATCTCGTAGGCTATGCTCGCCAGTGAGAACTGGTCAGCGCGGGCGTCAATCCCCTGACCCAGGGCCTGCTCGGGCGCCATGTATTGCGGCGTCCCCATGATCATTGCGGCGCTGGTGAGCTGCGTGTTTGCCGCTTGCACCTTGGAGATTCCGAAGTCGACGATCTTGACCAACTCGTTGTGGGTGCCCGGCAGCACGACCAGGATCAGGTTCGCCGGCTTGAGATCGCGGTGTACGATCCCCTGTTCGTGCGCGGCGGCCAATCCCGACGCGATCTGGTCGATGAGGGACTGCACGCGGGCCAGCGGTATGGGGCCGACGCGCTGGATCTCCGTCGCAAGATCGACGCCCTCCAGAAACTCCATCACGAAGTACGGCGCGCCGCCAGGTAGCTGACGGAAGTCCAGCACCTGGACGATGTTCGGGTGGCGTAGTGACGAAGTTATCTGCGCCTCGCGCTGAAAGCGCGCCATGAGAACCGGGTCGCTCGCGATCTCGCGCAGGAGCAGCTTGATCGCGTAGCGGCCTGCCAGGCGCGCATGCGTCGCCTCGTACACCTCGCCCATTCCGCCCACACCGATGCGCCTGACGATGCGATAGGTGTCCTCAATCACAAGTCCGGGCTGCAGAATCTCTTGGCTCATTTTCGTACTCGCCGTTCAAACGTTGGTTCCCAAGTCCGGACACTATATACCGTCATGACAGAGTAGCCGCATGGATGCGGCCCGCTGCCGCCAGCGAGAAGCTCACCAGTGTCGCGATGAGCGATGTTCTTTGGGGCGCGCTTGGGCTGTCGGGCATCTAAGCCCCAGGGAGAACACCATGAAACGGCTCTGGACTGGACGAATCATGAGCGGCGTGGCGGCGCTGTTCTTGTTGTTTGACAGCACCACCAAGCTTCTGCGCGTAGAGGCGGTGATGAAGGCGGCTGCGCAGATCGGATATCCCGCCAGCACGATGGTCCCCATCGGGCTGATCCTCCTGGTGTGCGTGGTTGTCTACCTGATTCCGCGGACCGCCGTGCTGGGCGCAGTATTGCTCACTGGCTATCTGGGGGGCGCCGTGGCGACTCACGTGCGTGTAGGCGATCCGCTCGTGAGCCACGTCTTGTTCCCTATCTATTTCGCCGTCCTGATCTGGGGCGGGCTCTACCTGCGCGACCGGCGGGTGCAAGCGCTGATCGCGCGACGTGATCCGCCACGCTAGCAAGACTGCGCCGGCCGCTTCGCGGTGGTGTCGAGCACAAGCAGCGCGCGGACGACGCATGAGCAGCGCGCAATGGTGCACCGGCAATGAAGGAAGAAGATGGTGACCTCATCGAGACTTGAACTGCTCGAAGATCATTCGGAAAAAAAATCCAGGCGCGACGCGGCCTTGCGCTGGTTGTCTGAGTGATCTTCGACGGTTCGACCCGGCAGGGGTGACCCGCTTCGGACCGTGGCTTTCCGGCTAGAACCGTCAAAAAGTAGAGTGTCGTGGCAAACTGGTGGCAGAATTGTGTGGCAATGGTCGTGCGACTTAACATTCCGGACGAGACCCTGCTGGCGCTCAAGCTGAGTGGCGATGCCGCTGAGCAAGAGGTGCGGCTCGTCTTGGCCGTGAAGCTGTACGAGATGGGCCGGCTGTCAGGTGGCGCCGCCGCGCAGCTTGCCGACCTGCCCAAGCCGGTCTTCATGACCAAGCTGGCCGACTACGGCGTGCCCGTGTTCAAGCTGTCCGACGCCGAGATCGCCCGAGACGCCAAGAATGCCTGACCAGCGCCCGGTCGCGATCGCGAATACGTAGCCGCTCCAGTACCTGCACCAGTGCGGCCTGACCGATCTGTTGGTGAAGCTCTACCAGGAAGTCCTGGTTCCACCATCCGTGGTCCAGGAGCTTGCCGCGGGTCGCTATCCTGTCTATGTGAGTGGCACCATGCACACCCCAAAAGAAACCGTCCGCCGGCTGCTCGATGACCTGCCTGACAACGCCTCGCTGGAAGACATCCAGTACCACATCTACGTCCGCGAGAAGATCGAACGCGGCCTGCGCGACGTTGAAGCCGGGCGTGTTGTCGACCAGGACGAGGCCAAGCGACGGATGGCCAGGTGGCTCGGCGAGTAGGCTGGACCGAAGCCGCGCCTGAGGATCTAGGCGCGACCGCGTAGTACATTGCCCGCGACAGTGCACGCTATGCAGGCGGGTTCGTTCGCGAAGCGTTATGCTAAACAGGATCCCGTCGTACCGTGACAGCGCACGATTGGCCCTGCCAAGCGCCGGAATGAGTGGCTCCCACTAAACGTCCGCTACGGACAATTTCGATGGCAAGGATAGTTTCACGGTGCTCACGATACGCTGAGGTTGTGTAAAGCATGTCGCACCATTCGTTTACACAAGAATTCTTGTGCAACCTATGCATTACACAAGCGGCGCGCAGACGACGTACGTATGAGCAGCGCGCGAGACTCCGACTCCTAAACGCCTGTGCCTGAACATCTTTTCCCTGCTACCCACCACCAAGTGAGTAGAGCCGGGGTGCGGCGGAAGCGCAAACAAAAAGTGGTGACCCCATCGGGACTTGAACCCGAGATTACGCCGTGAGAGGGCGCCGTCCTAACCGCTAGACCATGGGGCCAGTCGTATCTTTCAATTCTCTCACGCTAGCTTTGTTCGGGGACAAGGATTCGAACCTTGATAGCCAGATCCAGAGTCTGGCGTCCTGCCATTAGACGATCCCCGAGTGCTCCGCGCCGAGGCTGTCCGCGGCGGGAAGGAAAGTTGTAGCAGTCGTGCTGGGCGTGTCAAGACGGCATCCGCCTTGCCGCGCCAGTTCTTGCTGGCCCGCAGAATAGATGCTATTCAGGCTGGATCCCGGCGAGGCGGTCACCGTGCAGGACACACCATGGAGCTGAGTTTCTGGGCCGCGACCGACGTTGGTCGGAAGCGACAACACAACGAGGACAACTTCCTCATCGACAAGAAGTTGTCGCTGTTTGCGGTCGCTGACGGAATGGGTGGCCACGCTTCGGGCGAGATCGCTTCACAGATCGCGGTGACCGACTTCCGCAACGCGCTGGAGGCACGCAAGGATCTGCTGAACGCATACGCCCGCCACGAGGATGGCATCACGACGCAGGACATCCTCTCGGCCCTGGAAAACGCCGCGCAGCTGGCGGGGGCTGCCATCTTCGAACGCGGGCAAAAGGAACGCGAGAAACGTGGCATGGGCACCACCCTGTCAGCTCTCTTGCTGCTGGGCGAGCGCGCCTTCATCGTCCACGTCGGCGACAGTCGGGTCTATATGGTGCGGCAGAACCAGGCCGTGCAACTGACCGAGGATCATTCTTTGGTCAACGAGCTCATCCGCCACGGCAAGGTTACCCGCGAGTCGCTGGCTGCTTCCCCTTACGCCTCGTACAAGAATGCCGTCACCCGTGCCCTCGGTGTCTACGAGACGACCCAGGTCGATACGATTGACCTGGAGGTCCTCCCGGGCGACCAGTTCCTGCTTTGTTCGGACGGACTGCACGGCTACCTGCAAGACAAGGACGTCACCAGCTTTCTCAGCGACGGCCATGTGACCGACATCCCGCAGAAGTTGGTCGACCACGCCAACAAAGGTGGCGGCCAGGACAACATCACGGCGGTGATCATGCGCCTGCACGCCGACACCACGGATGCGGGCCAAACGCGGGTCCAGGAGCTCAATCGCAAGGTCGAGGTCCTGCGCCAGATGCCTCTGTTCCGCCACCTCACCTACAAGGAAATCCTGCGCGTCCTCTCCGTCACCAAGGTGGTGGATTTCAACAGCGGCGACCAGATCCTGCGTGAGGGCGAGCCGGGTGATGACATGTTGATCCTGCTCATGGGCAAGGTTCGGCTGCACAAGGACGGGGCCTTGGTCACCTATCTCGGACCGGGCGCGCATCTCGGCGAGATGGCGTTGGTCGACAAGCGACCGCGTTCGGCCAGCGCAACCGCCGAGGACCACACCCGCGCCCTGGTGCTGCGCCGCCATGATTTCAACGAAATCATCCGCAACGAGCCGCGCTTGTCGGTCAAGTTGTTGTGGAGTTTCGTTCAGGTGCTGGCGCAGCGCCTGCGCAAGACCACCGCCGATCTCACCGGTGCCCGGCAGGAGCTTCCCGAGGCATCCGAAGAGACCATGTTCGACGAGTAGCAGGTCATTGACAACCCCGCACGCAGGTGACTGACAAGTGGCCTTGGGCATCGACGGCCACCGTGACCGCACCTTCTAGATCGGTTCGCCGCACACGCACGCCGCGCGCGGCATATCGAGCCAAAGTCGCAGCACTGGGCAGATGGAAGCTGTTGTGCTTGCCTGCGGAAACCACCGCCAGGCTTGGCCGCACCGCCGCCAGGAACTCATCCCCCGACGACGTCCGGCTGCCATGGTGGGGAACCTTGACGATGTCGCTGGCGATGGCCAGGCCCGTCTCCCCCCGCGCCACTAGCTCAGCCTCGCCATCAATCCCAATGTCGCCGGTGAACAGCACCGCGTGTCCGGCATAGCTCGCGCGCACCACCAGCGAGGCGTTGTTCGCATCCAATCCCGGCGGCGGGCCCACCACGTCGCCGACCCAAGGCCCGAGTGGCTCGATGCGCACGCCCTTGGTCTCGAACCGGGTTGGCACCGGCGTCGCCACTCCCCGCTGCCGCGCCAGCGCCAGCAAATCGCCGTACTTCGGGTTGTGGCCATCGTCACCGCTGCTCCACAGGGTTCCCACCTCGAAGCGCTCCAACACGCGCAGTAGGCCGTTGAGATGGTCGGGATGCGGATGGGAAAGCACGACCAGATCGACGCGTGCGATGCCACGCGCGCGCAGTACGGGCTCCACCACGCGAGCTCCGGTGTCGAAGGAATCGTCGTAGCGACCGCCGCCGTCGACCAGCATGACGAACCCGCCCGGCCCTTCCAGCAAAGCCGAATCCCCCTGCCCCACGTCGATGAAAGTCACCCGCATTTCGTCGGCGCTTTTGCGGCGCAGGTCGCGTACCAGCAAGCTGCCCGTCGCTAGCCCGCCGGCCAGCAAGGCCGACAACAACCATCGCCCGCGCCGACCCGTGCCGCGCGACAGGCCGTAGAGAAGAAAGCCGGCGCCCGCTACCAGGGCTGCGCTCTCCAACAGGTTGGGATAGCGAACCAAGATGATAGGAGCCAGGCGGCGAAATCCCTCAGCCCCATGGAGCGCCGCCCACGACGCCCAGCCCGCAATCCAAAGCGGCGCAGCCCCAAGTATCGGATGAATCAGGGCCAGCAAAGCACCCACCAACCCACAAGGCAGAACCGCCAGTTCCACCAGCGGTACCAGCACCAGATTGCCCACTGGAGCCGCGGGCGTCACCTGACCAAAGTGGTGCGCCACGAGTGGCATGGTGCTCAGACTTGCGACCGAACTTGCGGCCAGGCAGCGGGCAAGCCAACCCAGGGCACGCCGCGACCGGCTGGCGCCCTTGGGCGGCGCCGCAGGCGAGAACCGCTGCGCAAAGAATCCCAGCGCAATCACCGAGGCAAATGAAAGCTGAAACGAGACGTCCAGCAAAGCGAGTGGCGACTGCACCAACAAGACCAGGGCTGCGAACGCTATGCTGGCGGCCAGAGAGAATGGTCGGTTGAACAGCATCGCGCCCAACGCCACAGCAGCCATGAAAGCCGAGCGCAGGGTGGCGATGGCCTCGCCGGTGAGCAAGGTGTACAGAACCACTGCGGGCAGGGACAGCGCAGCGGCCAGCGCAGTGGCATTCACACGCAAGGACCAACCGGGAACCAGCAGGGCCAGGCGACGCAACAGCCCGAAAACCAGTGCCGCCACCACCGCCAGGTGCAGACCCGAAACCGACAGCACGTGCGTGGCTCCGGCCGCGCGAAAACCTTCCTCCACCTCGGGCGATACCTCGGTGCGCTCGCCCAGCACCATGGTGCGCACGAACGCCGCCGCAGCACCGTCGAGGCGCTGATTGATCACCCGAGCCATGGCCGAGCGCAGGCGAAAGGCCAAGCGTCGCGGCTGCAAGTTCGCGCCCTGCAGCCCGGGCACGACCCTTATATCCGCAGCGGTCCGAACGCTGGCGAGCAGATCCACTCCTTGGGCCTGGGAAAGAAGACGCGCATCGGGCAGGCCAGGATTGGCGAACCCGCGTGGCAGAAAAAGCCGCGCGGAGAACGCCACCTCATCCCCCGGTGCCAGGTCGGGCACGCCCTGCACCACGGACACCAAGGCCCTGGCTTCCAGCAAGCACGCGTCGACCGAATGAACCGCCAACAAAAACCTTGTCTTCTTGCTCTCGCCCTCCCCCGTTCCCGCCTCCGGCCCCATGACCACCTGGCCCAACACACGAACCATGGTGTCCTCAGGCACGGCGGGCGGGACTTGGCAATGCCGAACCGCGTGGATGGCGAGCCCTGCCCCCGCTGCCAGCAGACCTGCCGCCACCGCAGTGACCCACGCGCGCCGGCTCAGTTGCCAGGCCGCCAGCCCGAGCGCTGCCGCCCCAAGCCCCGCCGCTGCTGGGGCATAGGCTAGAATCGCGACTGCGATTCCGCAAGCGAACGAACACGCCCATATGGCGAGCACCATGTAGGATTTTCGTCCGACCCGGCCACAAGTTGCGTGAGGTCTTCTTAGATGGGAACCCTCAAAGGGTTCCCAAACCGGCGGGCTAAGCCCGCCAGAGCCTACGCGATCTTGGGAACCCTCAAGAGGTTCGCTTCGCCCCTCGGCCCCGCCGGCAAAGCCGGCGCGCTCCCCACGCGACTACAGCATCTCGCGCTTGGCCATTGCCTTGCGCATCTTGCCTAGGGCCTGCTCTTGCAGCTGGCGTACCCGCTCGCGCGACAGCCGGTATTCGTCACCGATCTCCTTCAGCGTACGTTCGCGGTCGTTGACCAACCCGAAACGCTTGCGCAGGATGTCTGCCTCGATGGGCTTGAGCACACTCAGCAGCTTGAGCATCTCCCGCTGGGTTTCGCTGCTCATCATCTGGTCAGGCGGGGCGGGCGCCTCGTTCGGGTCCACCAACACATCGATAAGCCGCCTGCCATCGTCTTCAGAAAGCGAACGATCGAGCGACACCGGGTTATCGGCCAAGAAGGTGCGCATCTTCTCCAACTTTTCGGCCTCGATCCCGGTTACCGAGGCAATCTCCTCGGTGGTAGCAGGCCGCTCCAGCTTGGACTGCAGTTCGCGTTCCGACTTTGCGATGCGGTGATAGGCGTCGATCATGTGCACAGGCAAACGCACCGCCCGGCCCTTGTCGGCCAGCGCCCGGCTGATGGCGTGACGAATCCACCAGCTCGCGTAGGTGGAAAAGCGGAAGCCACGCCGATAGTCGTAGCGCTCTACCGCCTTCATCAGCCCGATGTTGCCCTCCTGGATCAGATCAGGCAGGGGCAGACGACCATGGTTGAAGCGCCGCGCGATCGACACGACCAGACGCAGATTCGCCTTCACGAATTCGTTCTTGGCGCGCTTAACCACTGCCGCCTTCAAGGACACGCTCTCCACGAACTGGCGGAACGCCTTGTTTGTGGTCGGGAAGCCAAGACCCTCGATAGGACGCCCCAGCCTGGCCGCCCCGTTCAAACGATGGATCTCCGCCATGGCGGCATCGACGAAGACTCGGTCGATGTCGAGTTCTTTCAGCTTGGCAGCTAGACCGTCCACCAGTTTCTCTAACTTCCGGTTCTTCGCCGCGCTGCCGCGGCGACCGGCCCGCTCGGCCAAGTTTCGATATGGCCTAAACTCAGGCAGAGGCTTGCCGATCGCAGCCTCCACCGTCGCGGCGGCGTGCTCTGCCCACGGCGTGAAGGTCAGGATGACCCGCCACAGATCCAGCTCGAGTTCCTCTATGTGGCGCGCAGTCTCGAACTCCTGCTCAGGCCGCAACACTTCCAGTTCCGCCATGTCGCGGAAGTACATCGAGAGGAAACTCTGTGGCTCCTCGGCCTTCTTGACCTCACCCTCAGGCCCACTAGGACGAGCAGCCACCACCTCCTCCTCTTCCCCTTCCGAGTCTTCCTCGCCCTCCTCTTCGGGAATTGGAACCAAATCAACCTCAAGTTCCTCTTCCTGAACCGCAGCCACCACCTTCTCGATGGGCTCCAGCTCGGCGGGCAGATCGTCGACAGCCGTCACGAACGCAGCTTCGCCCATCGGCGGTTCCGGCAGTCCCAGGTCGATGCCAACGTCGTTAGCTGGTCGCGGCAATGTACTCGGCTCCTCAGCGATGGTCCGTCCATGGCGTCGCCCAGGCTTAACGCGGTGACTTACATTTGCCGGCCGCTGCCTGCGAGCTTCTTTCATCTTTGCTGCTGTACGATTCATCGTGACTTCTCGATAAGAAATGCCTTGAAAAGCTCCCTCCTACACGTATACGGGCCTGGGCGCCAGAATATTCCTGGCATCGTTAATTACCTTTCGTACACTATGATGTTCGACTCCAGCCATCGGTTTCATTAGCGTTGAGGCGCCTGGCAGTCCAGCGCGAAGCAGGCACGAAGCTGGGCCTCATACGCGCTCCAGGCTGACTCCCCCTATCTCCAAGACGTTAGTGTCGTCAGGCCGCCGGATTGTTCAGTTACTGCGCGCAAATACGCAAAATACCGCACAGAGTTGTCGCGTCATGTCATTGGACGCTCGCAGATTATGACCACATGCCGCGATGCGGCCCCGAGAAACGGCTCTTTGCCTGAGAGACTTCCAGACACATCAACCACTTGGAACCCGGCTCGGCGCAGGACTCTGCCCATCTCATGCAGGCTGTAGGCGCGTATCGAGATCTCGTTCTCGACCTGACGCCCATCTCCGAACACGATCGAACGTCGGATCAGAACCCTGCTTGTGTGAAAGTCGAAATCCACTTCCTCCAGCACCACGCAGCCGTCGCCTTCCCACCAGACTCGGCTGGGCAGATCGGACACGATGTAGTCCCGGTTGATGGCATCAACCAGAAACCGGCCGCCGGGCTTGAGCGCGCGGCAGATCGACGAAGCGACGCGGAGGTTGGTTTCCTCGTCGAAGTAGCCGAATGACGTGAGTACGCAGTAGGCGGCAGCGAACTGGNNGCTGTCGTAGGTCATCTCACGCATGTCCGCATGCACGAAATTGACCGAGAGCCCGCGACGCTGGGCTTCGTCGGCCGCACGAATGAGAAGCGGCAAGGAAAGATCAAGCCCTGTAACCCGGAATCCACGCTGGCCAAGCTCGATGGCATGTCGGCCGTAACCGCACGCAATATCCAACAGCTCGCCTCCCGGTGGCGGAGCAAGCGCGCTTTCGATGAAGGCCGTCTCCCGCAGCGTCTGCTGCGCGGTCATGAATGGCAGCGTGCGCAGGTAGTTCTCGTCGAAAACCTCCTCGAACCAAGGCTTGAGCCTTTTCTTGAGAGGCCGGCGCGACAGAGCTTCGGGTAGCGGCATAGCCTCTCTAGCCACGGACGCGGCGGCCACGTCCCCGAACGATCCGGCCGCGTCCGAGGAAGACGGCTGCGGCGACGGCTGCGCCGTGGTCGCCGACGCGCCGGCAGCGCCAGGAAGTGGGGGGGGCGCAAGGGCTGCAGATGACGAAAGAGACGGCGGTTCCCCTGACTCCATGACTTCGAAATCGGCGTCGCCAACCTCGGCGGTCTCGGCCGTCCGTATAGGGGCCTCTGGCACTGCACCGGTCGTGGAGCTTGCCCGCATCGCCGGCCGGGCGGCGCCTTCGCCTGGCGCTACTGGCGCGCCTCCTTGCGGCGAGGAACCAGGTACGAACGCCGGGGCTTCTTCGCGCGGCGCAGGCGCCGGGACGGCCTTGGGCGGCGGAGTAGCCGGCTCGATGTCTCGTATCGGCGGCAAAGTGGCAACCTCCGTCACTGCTCTCGGCGGCGGGGTCACAGCCTCCGTCGTTGGTCTTGGTGGCGGAGTGACAGCCGCTGGTTTCGGCAGGGGAGTGATAGTCTCAATCGCTGCTCTCGGCGGCGGGGTCACAGTTTCCGTCGCTGGCCTTGGCGGGGGTGTCACTTCTTCCGGCTTCGGCGGCGGGGTCGCAGCCTCCGTCGTTGCTCTCGGCGGCGTTGCAGTGGCCACTGGTTTCGGCGGCGGCGTCNNGTCACAGCCTCCATCGCTGCTCTCAGCCGGGTTGTGACAGCCACTGGTTCCGGCGGCGGGGTCACAGCCTCCATCGCTGCTTCCGGCGGCGAAGTCACGCCCGCCGTCGCTTCCGGCCTCCCGAGCGGCTCAAGCTCACCGGCCTCCGCCGGGCCGTCGGCAACAATGATTTCTATGCTCTCACTTGTAGGCGAAGCCACGTCGTGGGTGGATTCCTGGATGGCCTCAGGCAACGCCCCTGTTATCGCGCCACCTGCGAGAGGACCGGGCAAGGTCGACACATTGGGTGTCTCCGCGTCTCTTGGGTTGAGAGCCGGATCACCAGCTGGCGGCTGGGTCACAGGCGGGGAAGCCGGACTGCCAGCCAGATCCGGTACGCACCACTTGAGCGTCGGATCACGGCCCTGGTTGGCTTCTGCCAGCGGCTCGGTCTTGCCCACGGTCTCCGGCGGGACACCTGGAGGCGGGCCAGCGGCGGAATCATTCTTGCTCATGACGTGACACCAGAGAAGGGAGGGACGAGCCTTCCCACCACAGAGCCCATGCGCAGGGTACTCCCTACGGCCAACTTTTCGAGAACCACATGCCCCGGCTCGAACACGGCAATGGTCGTGGACCCGAGATTGAAAACTCCCAACTCGTCGCCGCGCCCAATGCGTGGCGGTTCAGCGAAACTCTTCCTGCGCACAGCGCCGGTCGCAAATCCTGATGCGTGGGTAGCCACCTCCGGATCGTAGCTGGCCGTGATGTGACCCACGCCCACAGCAGCCACCATCACCACGACCGACAAGCCGGCAGCTCCCTCGACGACGGTGACGAAACGCTCGTTGCGCGCGAACAACCCGGTCTCACGGGCAACGCTGCGGCTGCCCACCGGAAACAGTCGTCCCGGGATGTACGTCCACCCGGAGATTCTTCCGCTCACGGGCGCGTGAACGCGGTGGTAGTCGCGCGGCGAGAGGTAGGTCACGAGATACTGGCCCCCGTCCAGGCGAACCGCCAACTCAGCATCCGCGAGCAGGTCGGACAGGGTGAAGACTGAGCCTTTCGCCTCCAGCAGCTTGCCAGCTGAGACCGTGCCCGCATCGCACAACACGCCGTCAGAAGGGGCAACCACTGCATCAGAAGCCGAGACAGCCGAACGCGCGCCCGGTCGCAGCTTGCGCGTGAAGAGTTCGTGCAGGCTTCGGTACTGGTCAAGGGGCCATTCGGCCTCCGCCAGATCAATCTCGTACTTCCTGGCGAAGGACTTGAGCAACAGAGAGCGAAACGGCCGGGGCAAGGTGCGCCTCGCGCCCCATCCGACGATTTCGGATAGAGTTCTTTGTGGCGCAATGCGCCAAGCAGAACGGACGACCCGCTCTCCGAAAGACAAAGTGGACATTCCGGCTTGACCGACCGAAAGGAAGCAAGACTAGACAGAAAACTCTAGGCTAGGTCTTGCTTTGTGTGCAACCGCTTTCGGTGCAGCTCCTCGCTCGGAATGCCCATTTCGAAACGCAAGAAGGCGCTGACGCATCCGCAAAAAGAGATTCCCTGCTCTCCACAGCTGCGACAGCGCCTTCGCGCTAGCCTGAAGTACCTGCTCGCTATGCGTCGAAATAGAGGGCGAACTCAAGCTGGGTCGGGCGCAGGCGCGACGGCTTGATCTCGTTCTCTTCCTTCCAATCGATCCACGTTTCGATGACATCCTTGGTGAAGACGTCGCCCTTGAGCAAGAAGGCGTGATCCTTCTTGAGCGCTTCAATGGCCTGATCGAGTGAGCCGGGCGCCTTGGGCACGTCCTTCATTTCCTCAGGCGACAGGGCGTAGATGTCCTTGTCCATCGGATCGCCGGGCTTGATCTTGTTCTCGACGCCGTCGACGCCAGCCATCAGCATGGCGGCGAACGCCAGGTATGGATTGGTGGTCGGGTCCGGGCAGCGGAACTCGATGCGCTTGGCCTTGGCCGAGGCGGCCACGGGCACACGAATGGCGGCCGAGCGGTTACGCGACGAATAGGCCAAGTTGACCGGAGCTTCGAAGCCGGGCACCAAACGGCGATAGCTGTTGAGCCCCGGGTTCGTGATGGCCAGCAAGGCTGGAGCGTGCTTGATAAGACCGCCGATGTAGTAGAGCGCCGTCTCGGACAGACCGGCGTACTTGTCGCCGGCGAAGACGTTCTTGCCACCCTTCCAGATCGACTGGTGACAGTGCATCCCNNCCTGCGGTCGCCACCTCGTGGTGGAAAACCTCGATGGGGATCCCGATCCCTTGCAGGGTCAACGCCATCTCAGCGCGGATATCGTACTGGGTGTCGTTGGGTGACACCGGGAAGTAGCCACGCTTGTAGTCCGGCTTGTAGCCGAGGTTTCCCCCCTCTTCATCGTCCGCGCTGTTCCAGCGACCCTCGATGGAATCGACCTTGTAGAAGGAGTGGTTCGGCCCTTCGCCGAAACGAACCTCGTCGAATATGAAGAACTCCGGTTCTGGACCCAGGTACACGGAATCACCCAGGCCGATCTGTTTGATGTGCGCCTCGGCCTTCTTGGCGACATAGCGCGGATCGCGACTGTAGGGCTGATGGGTGACGGCGTCGACAATGTCACAGATGAGCGAGAGGGTCGGCTCCTTGAAGAATGGGTCGACGCACGCCGTGCTGGCGTCGGGAACGAAGATCATGTCGGACTCGTGGATGGCCTTCCAGCCGCGGATGGAGCTGCCGTCGAAGCCAAATCCCTCAGTGAAACATTCTTCGGTGATCCGGTGGATCGGCATGGTGGTGTGCTGCCACTGACCCAGGAGATCGACGAACTTGTAGTCTACGAGCTTGAGTCCACGTTCCTTGATAAGTTTCAGAACCTCGGCTGGTGACATTGCTACGCTCCTCTTGCGCGTTCACTGCGCATGTTTGTCCTTCGGCGAACCACTCAATCCCTCTGGTTAGAGGGCGTCCTCGCCACGCTCGCCAGTACGTATGCGAATGACTTCTTCCACGGGCAAAACGAAGATCTTTCCGTCCCCGATGTGACCGGTGCGAGCCACCGACATGATGGCTTCCACCACGTCCTTGACCATGTCGTCCTTGACCACGATCTGGACACGGACCTTGGGCACGAAGTCCACGACGTAGGCGGAGCCGCGATACACCTCTTTCCTGCCTCCCGTACGCCCGAATCCCTTGACTTCGGAGACCGTCATGCCCTGCACGCCAATCTCGCGTAGCCGATCCTTCACGTCATCGAGCTTGAACGGCTTGATGATTGCTTCGATTTTCTTCATGTGTCACCAGGCGGAGAGAGTAGAGGGGCTTGGCTTTGGCTTCAATCCTCTTCGTGAACCATCGGACGAAAGAAAGACTAGCGATCCAAGGTTTCCGGCGTATTTCCCGTCTGCTAATTCGGTGTAACCCTGTGAGTCGCCAGATTCCGAGAAGGGGATGCGTAGCCCAGCGCAGCGTTTGTATCCCAACTTCTCCCGGAGGCCGGCGACGGCTATTGGCCGAGCGCCAGACCTCCCACCAGTTCGCGCACGTCGGTCACACCCTGAGCACGGCAGTACTCCTCTATTTCGCGGATGATCCGTTCTGCCGAGGCTGGGTCAATGAAGCTCTGGGTGCCGACCTGCACACAACTCGCTCCCGCGAGCAAGAACTCGATCGCGTCGTTACCGTCCTGGATGCCACCTATTCCACAGATGGCGATGGGAATCTGGGCCCGATACACCTGATAGACCATGCGCAGAGCAACCGGCTTGATGGCCGGGCCAGACAAGCCACCGAACACCGTCGCGATCTTCGGCCGGCGCGTGCGCACGTCGATGGCCATTCCGGTGATGGTATTGATGATGGATACAGCGTCGGCCCCGTTGTCAGCGCAGGCGCGCGCCAGCGCCACGATATCCGACGTGTTGGGTGTCAGTTTCACCCACAAGGGCTTGCGGACGACAGCCCGGCAGGCCTTCACCAGGCCACCTAGTACGAGCGGATCACGGCCAAACTCGATCCCTCCCGCCTGGATGTTGGGGCAGGATACATTCATCTCCAGACCATCCACCCCGTCGAGCGCGGCCAGCCGGGCACCACAGTCGACGTACTCGTCGAACGTGGTGCCAAAGAAGTTGACCAACACACGGGTTCCACATGAACGCAAAAACGGCAGCTTTTCCCGAGCAAAGGCCTCGACGCCGACGTTTTCCAGACCGATGGAGTTGAGCATTCCTGCGGCGGTTTCGCAGATCCGCGGGGGCGGATTGCCGAAGCGGGGCTCGGGCGAAATGCCTTTGGTCACCAATCCGCCCAACCCGCGCAAGGAAATCAGGGCATCAAACTCCTGGCCATAGCCAAATGTGCCCGAAGCGGTCAGCACAGGATTGCGGAATTCGATTCCGCCGCAGGTCGTGAGCAGCGCTGGCGATTCCTTTTCCAAAGAATCGGCGCCAAGAATCATTGCGCGCCACCTCTGCTCTGGCTGGTCGACGCGACCGAGACATGCGCCATTACCTCAGAGGCAGGAAAGACGGGACCGTCCTTGCACACGTAGCGGTAGGGGCGCGTCTGCGCCGCCACCGCGCAGCCAAGGCAGACGCCGATTCCGCAGGCCATCTGCTCCTCCAGGGAGAGGTAGCAATCGATGCCGTGGCTCTGGGCGATGCGCCCGACGGCCCAAAGCATCTGGCGCGGGCCACAGGCCATGATCCGCAGGGGCTGGGCCGAGGCCGCTGCGCGCCCGCGATCGAGTCGGGCTTCCAGCTCGTCCGTCACGCGTCCCCGGCGGCCGAGCGAGCCGTCTTCGGTGGCCAGGCGGAGGGCTATGCCAAAGCCGCGAATCTCGCCCAGCAGGACCAAGTCGCGCGAAGTCCGACCGCCATAGAGCATCTCAGAACCGTTGGCGAGGCCGAGGTGTGCGGCCGACTCGGCCTGCATGAAGAGCGGCGGCAAGCCGACGCCCCCAGCCACTAGTAGGTCAGTCACATCCGCCGAAGGAGCCGGAAAGCTATTGCCGAGGGGTCCAAGGACCGAAACTCGCGACCCAGGAGGCGACCGCTCCATTAACGCGGTGCCCTTGCCTACCACTTTTGCGAGCAGGTCCGCGCGCCCCTCATGAGCGACCGACAAGAGCGACAACGGCCGTGGCAAGAGAGGGTCGCGGCCCCAGTCACCGCGAAGCATTATGAACTGACCAGGCCGACTCCCCGCGAGTGGTTCGCAGCCCCCAAGGCGAAGAACAAAATACCCACCGCCGAGCGAACGGTTCTCAATGACTCGGGCGTCGAAGTAGCGCATCTACGGCCTGCACCCTCTTCTACAACAGCGGCACCTGGTGGCGCTACAGGCGCCGCGACTCCAGGCCCGCCTGGCCTGGGTTTTCTTGCAGTTTGCGTCTATTTCGCAGTTCATCGCGCAACCAGTTGAAATTATTTGCAAACCATGAGTTTGCCGCAGCGCTTGGCGAAAATAGTGTCGTGTTTTTCGGGTGTTACGCCACGTGATTTGTTGCACGTCGCAGTTAGCTGTGTTACTAGCCGAAGTTGTCGTGAATTCGGGGCTTTGATAATGGACTTCATGTTCGAAGATGAGGTCGACGAGGTCGGATCCGATGTAGAAGCCTTTTGCCCAAAATGCAAGGCTGACACGACTCACGTCGTCATCTCCAAATACGAGGACGAGATTCGCCGCGTCCAGTGCAATCCCTGTGGCGATGTGCACTCATTCAGGAAACCACGCGGCGAGGCAGAGGACGACGTTCCGGAACCTGTCGCAGCGCGCAAGCGCGCCATGATGAAGAAGCCCACCTGGGAGGAGTTCTTCGCGAAGCACGGCGAAAAGGACGCCAAACCCTACGAGTTCCGTGAGTGCTACCGGGAGAACCAGATTGTCTTCCACCCGAAGTTCGGCAAGGGCTTCATCTCGGAAACCGTTTCGGAGAGCAAAGTGGAGATCACCTTTGCGGATGCACGCCGCATCTTGGTCCACAATCGCAAGGACATTCCCGGGTCGCCGTTGGCCGCAGAAGACGATGGACTCCCGTCAAATTCACCTCCCAGCAAACCCGCAGCCGGGTCCAAAGCGAAGGAGAAGAAGCCTCCGGTTGCCAAGCCCACTCCATCCACACGTGAAACTCCCGTGGGGGATCTAGGAAAAGACGTGGCTGCGCCGAAACCGGCACCCAAGAAGCTTGACGCCCAGAAGCTCCCTCCCGAGAAGGCAGCCTCCAGCAAGCCGGTTTCCAAGAAGCCCGCCCCCAAGGCTGTTGCCAAGAAGCCGGCCAAGAAGAAGCCCGCCCCCAAGGCCGCTGCCAAAAAGCCGGCCAAGAAAAAGCCCGCCCTCAAGGCTGCTGCCAAAAAGCCGGCCAAGAAAAAGCCCGCCCTCAAGGCCGCTGGCAAAAAGCCGGCCAAGAAAAAGCCCGCCCCCAAGGCCGCTGGCAAAAAGCCCACTGCCAATAAGCGTCGATAGCAAGCAGCTCGACTTCATCGCGCACCCGACGCCGAAGTTGGAACCCTATCTGATGACGAGCACGAAGATGTCGTAGCAGGCGTGGGTGTAGACGGCTACCGCGAACCCGCGCCGCCAGAAGAGAAGACCGAAGAAGAGGCCGGCCAGGACCCTGAATACGAAGGGGCCGAGTGCAACAGGATCGCCGTACGGCGGCAAGTGGTGCATCGCGGAGAAGACCACCGATGAAAGCAAGAAGGCGCCAAGCAGTGCAGCCCATCGGGCCATGCGTACCAACTTCGCCAACACAAAGACCAGGCCACCCAACAAGCCCAGGCGAAACACGGTTTCTTCGTAGACTCCTGCACCCAGCGACATCACAAAGCGGGTCACCAGCCCCTGCCCTTCGAGCCCACCCGCTAGTCTGGGCGAAATGCCGAGCACCCTAGTCATGATGAAAACGATTAGCGACCCCATGGTGAGGGCCCAAATCACGCTTTCGAGCAAGACCGGGATCACCACCGCGCGGTTGAAGTGCTGGCGTCCGCGAAGTGCCAGCACAGTCGCCAGAAAAAGAACCAGGACGCCTCCCAGAAAGCCAAGATAGCCCGTCAGGGTCAGCCTGAAGGTCCGAAAAAGGAGGGTTGTGACGAAGTCCGCCCCGTTCAGCATGGGTAGGGTGAACAGGACCCCCACCTGATAGATGAGAAAGAGCGGGAAGACGAGGATGAGACTCGTCAGCAAGTTTCTGGGGCTATCCGCCGCCGATGGCATTGCGATCTACCGGGGAATCGATCGCGTCTCCGGGTCGTGCCACAGCGGCAAGCCGGGAGAGCCCTGGCCGGAGCGGCCGCGAGAGCCCGTCACACTGCCACCCGCGCGCGCCGCCGCGCGCCCGGCACCGGGCGTCTGCGCGGCTGGCTCGACCGCGGCAGCCACTTCGCGCTGCGGGTCGAGATACTTGCGGGCCACCCGCATGACATCAGCGACCGTGATCTTCATGATGTTGTCGCCGTAGCGGCGATAGGATTGCCAGCCCTGACCGTAGGCCTCATGGAAGGCCAGCGCGGCCGCGATCGCACTTCTGCGCTGAAGTCCGATGGCGTGGGTGCCAATCAGATAGCGCTGGGCTCGCTGCAATTCGTCGGGGGAGATGCCGTTTTCAGTCACGGCTTTCAGCTCCTGTCGGATGGCGCGCACAGCTTCATCCACTTTTTCTGGGCTGGTGGCCACGTAGACGGCGAAATAGCCCGGATCCATTCCTTCCAGCGAGAAGGCGCTCACCCGATAGGCTAGGGCTCGCTTCTCGCGAATCTCGCTGAAGAGACGGCCCCCCTGTCCCGACAATACATGCGCCAGCACCTCCAGAGAAAAGCGATCGGGACTTGCGAAGGTCACGCCCGGGAAGCCGATCACCACATGCGCCTGCTCCTTGGCCAGGAACTTGAAAACTTGGCTCGGCCCTTCGCTGGGCGGCTCGGCGGGGACATCGGATGGCGGAACGCCAGCGTCGGAGGCGCCGGAGAAAAGTGTCGCGACCTTGGCGATCACGCGGCTGGGCTCGACGTCACCCACCACCGCGAGGGTCAGGTTCTTGATCGCGTAGTGGCGACGAAAGTGTTGCAGAAGCTTGCGCCGCGTGAACCCCGCCACGGATTCCGCAGTACCGAGAGGATCGAGGCGATAGGGGTGCTTTTTCCACATGCCCGAATGGAACAGGCGGAATGCCACCTGACCCAGGTTGTCTTCTTGCGCGCGGATGTCGTCGATGACAATCCGCCTCTCCTTGTCCAACTCCTCGTCAGAAAACGTGGCGTTGAGCAGGCAGTCCGCCACCAGGTCGAACCCGCGCTCGAGATAGCGCGAGAGAAACTCGGCCTGCAAGCCAAGACTGTTGCGACCCGAGTAGCCTGAAATGCTGCCCGCCATGCCCTCGACTTCGTGCATGATTTGCTCTGCGCTCCGGGTCTTGCTACCGCGCGAGAACAGGGCAGCCAACATGTGGGAAATTCCGTTCGATCGCTCGTCCTCGTAGCGCAGCCCACCCACCCAAGTCGCGCGCACCGCCACGATGGGCACCGAAGCGTCGCGCAGGACCAACAGTTTTAGGCCGGAGGGGAAGACGTGCGTGACTACATGGTCCCCCTCGCCGGCGGCGGTGGCGCGCGCAAAGCGCAGGTTGGCTCTGGCCTCGGCCGCCTCGGCCAGCTTCTTGATCGAGGCCGCAGTCTTCTCTGTCCTTGCCTTCTGCTTGTCAGCCTTCGGCTCGGGCACCTGCGCAAAAATCGTCAGGTTCGAGACCCGCAGGTACTGCTCAGCCACTCGTCGCAGGTCAGCCGGGGTCAGTTTCTGCAGGCCGGCAAGATAGCGATCTTCGAAGCCAACGTCGCCGGCGATCGCGGTGAAGAAGCCCAGCTTGCGCGCATGACCCTGGACGGTCTCCTTGTCGTAGACTCGGTCACTCTCAAGGATAGTGCGAGCCTTGGCCAACTCCTCTTGCGCCATCTCTTCGCGCGACAGACGCAGAATCTCGTCGAGCATGGCGCGGGCAGCGTCATCGACCCGCCCAGGAGGCAGGCTGGCGGCCACCACCATGAGCCCCGGATCACGGGCAGAGAACAGATAGGCCGAGGTGTTGGTAACGAGTTGGCGATTGCGCACCACCTCGAGATTGAGCCGCGAGCTGTCGCCCTGGCCGAGCGCTACCGCCAGAAGGTCAAGTGCGGGGACGTCGGGGTGGTTGATGGCAGGGGTACGAAATCCCAGCAGGAGTTGGGTCTCCTTCACATCACGCGCAGCCGCGACCACACGCAGTTGGGACTGCTCGATCTGCGGCGGCCGGGGTGCAACCGGGACTCCCGCGGGGATCGAGGAGAATGCTCGGGTGATCTTCTGGCGGGCATTGTCAGCCTCGAAGTCACCCACCACTACTATGGTCAAATTGCTGGCTACGTAGCACTTGGAAAAGAAGGCCACCAGATCTTCCCGGCGCAGGCGGCGTACGGTGGCCTCGGTCCCGATGATGGGGCGACCGTAGGGATGTTGGTCGAAAACCGCGCGAAAGAGGCCCTGCCCCGCCTGGCGTTCTGGGTCGTCGAGCCCCTGCTTGATCTCCTCGAGCACGACGTGGCGCTCACGCTCGAACTCGGCCGGGTCGAAGCCGGCGTTCTGCAGGGTGTCGGCCAGGATGTCGAGGCCGGCATCGAAGAACCGACTGGCCAAGACGAGGTGGTACACAGTTTCGTCGTGGCTGGTCCAGGCGTTGATCTCGCCACCAGAGCCCTCCACTTCCCGAGCGATCTGGCCCACACCACGCCGCTTGGTCCCCTTGAACAGCATGTGTTCGAAGACGTGCGCGATGCCTGCCATCTCTGGCGGCTCGTCGGCTGAGCCAATCTTGACCCAAGCCTGAAATGCCACCACGGGCGCGGCGTGGTTCTCTTCCAGAACCACTTCCAAGCCGTTGTCGAGACGAAAAATCACGGTTTCTGCTCTCCCGTCTGCCGCCTCTGGTGGCGTCACCCCCAGAGTGCCGCTCGGCCATCTGTGGCTACAGCCGGCAGCAACCAGGAGGACGCAAGAGAGGACAGCTAGCCTCACCGCCGCAACCGTAGCACGTCGCGGGCATGATTGGGGACATGCGGCGTGCTAGTTTGACATGGTGACAGGCGTACGTCTTTGTCCTACGTGCAGGCGAGCCATACCTTTCGATGCGGCCATGGCGCCTTGCCGCCCCTTTTGCTCACAGCGTTGCAGGATGGCGGACCTGGGGAGTTGGCTGGACGGCGCCTACCGCATCAGCCGGCCTATTGCCGAAGAGGATCTGGACCAGAGTGCGGCGAGAAAGGAAGACGACTCGGATGAGCCACACTGACCTAGGCTGCGGTCGTTTTCTCGTGGCGACGTCGGTTGGTCGTGCTAGTTTTCGCCGCCTTGGAGGGGAGCGAGCAGGGTTTCAGCCCGGCCAGCTTCCAGGTCGAAGGAAAACAAAATCGGGGCGTGGCGCAGTCTGGTAGCGCGTTCGGTTCGGGACCGAAAGGCCGGAGGTTCAAATCCTCTCGCCCCGACAACCATCATCGCCTCGGCTCTAGCTGGGCGTGCTCCGCAAGCGTGTGCCGACCGGGATCGGGTGGCCGGCAAGTACTGCGGCAGCGGGCAAGCGCTTGCGGCCAGGCAGCTGCAGCTCGGCAAAAGCGACAGCGCCCCCTCCGCACGCGACAGCCAACCCCTGCGGAACGAGGCCCTGTACCTCGCCCGGGGTACCCTGCCCCGCTATCACGCGCACGCCAAAAACCTTCATCGGTTCGTCGACGTCGAACACGGTTGCGCCCGGCCATGGGTCAACCCCGCGCGCCTGCGCTGACACGGCCCGGGCAGGGGCTCCCAGGTCGAGGTAACCGTCTTCCTTTTTCATGAGCGGTGCCAACGTTGCACCTGCCTCGTCCTGTACTTGCAGTGTGACGCTGCCATCGGCAATGCGTTGCAAGGTCGCAACCAGCAATTCGCTCCCCAGCGACGCCAGCCGCTCGGCCAGCGTTCCTGCCGTGTCGTCGTCGCAAATCGGCTCCGCACGCGATGCTGCCACCGGCCCCGTATCCAGGCCTTGCTCCATGCGCATCACGCACACTCCGGTCTGGCTATCGCCGCGGATTACGGCCCACTGGATGGGTGCAGCGCCACGGTACCTGGGCAAGAGTGAGGCATGCACGTTCCACGCGCCCAGTTTCGGCACGGCCAATAAATCCGGGGGCAGGATGCGACCATAGGCCACCACCACGAAAACATCGGGCTGCAAAGCGGAAAGAGCCATGGCTAGTGAGCCGTCGCGCAGCTTGGTCGGCTGCTCGACTGGCAACCCAATCCGCACGGCCAGTTCCTTCACCGGAGGCGGCTGCAACTTCTTGCCCCGTCCCGCTGGTCGGTCAGGCTGGCTCACCACCGCCAACACTTGGTGTTCGCGCGCCACCGCCTCCAGCGACGGCAGGGCGAAGGCTGGAGAACCGAAGAAGATCACGCGCACGCTGTCAACCCTTGGGCGCCGCGGACGAAAGTTCGGCGCTCGCTTCCGGCACCAGCGCCTGCGCCTCCGGTTCTGGCGTCAGGTTGAGCTCGTAGGCCGCGCGCAAGGCGGGCGTGGAAAGTATGCGCAGCCCTTCGTCCAATACCTCACGAATTATCTCGACCACCGGTTTCAGCTCATGGGTCAGTTCCGGCCCCAAAACCTCTGCCGAGCACTCCCTCGCCAGACGCTGGTGGGCACGCCGGATTTCCGTGGCGTCCGCCTGTCGATCTACACCCAGGACTTGGAAGTAGTCGCCCTCCTGTGCCAGCGCCTGCCGCGCCAACACCCGTTCACGCGCGATCTGCAGATCGCGCACTCCGATGCGAAAGCCCGGGTTGGCTACGCCCCCAGACCGGGCGGGTCGCAGTACCCCAAAGCACGACAGGGCAAACGCGATCTGCCAGACTATCGTGTCAGGCAACCCGCTGGAGCGTGCGACCTCGTCCAATGAGCGCACCCCATCGAACAACCGAGGCACACGTGCCTCGGCTGGGTCGGGAAGCATCTGTGCCACCAAATCGGCTGCGCTGCCCGAGGTGTCGAGAGCGAACAGGTTCTTGCCCGAGCCGACGTGAGTCGCGATCTTCTCTGTCGAATAGCCACGCGCAAGTCCCTCACGGACCAGAGCCGCCGGATGGCGCAGAAGTCGCGTCCGGTCGGGTCCGGCGATCATCCCGGGTTCCATCTGCCAATGCCCGGCGGTCCAGCCAAACAGCGTGAGGATGATGCTTTCGTAGTGGCGACGCACCGCCGGCAGCAGCTCATCGCTGCGCAAGAGGCCCATGTCGACTAGCACCGCCCCCACTTTGCGTCCGGTCGCATCGACGACCTTCTCCACCTCTTCCCGCTGGGGCGTGGACACCACCCGCTCGCGGACCAGCATGGCCAGCATGCGATCCGCGACATCATTCGATGCCGCCATGACGGGCAGACCGGCTTCGAAGTAGACGCTCTTCTCAACCGGCTCCTGCCAGATCCGCAGACGGCCGGTAGCTCCGGCGCTGAAGATGTGGCCCATCAAAATGGGCAGGCCGATCCCAGCCAGTTCGCCGACTGAGGGGGGCCCCTCGTCCCCCACCGCCTCGAGCGCAGTCGACATCTCGGCATCGATGACGTCATCGATGCCCGCAGCCAACCGGCCGAGCAACTGCGAAAGTTCTTCGTTCCCTTGTGCCATCACAAAACGCTCTGTGGATCAACGTCGATAGCCAGGCGCAGGTCACGCGGCAAGGTCACCTCGGCGGCAGCCCGCGCCGTGGCCTGTAGCTTGGCCCGATCGGTCCCACGCAACCAGATCTGATAGCGACTGCGGCCGCGCAACCTAGCAATGGGTGCCTCGGCCGGGCCCAGCACGTGCACGGCGGCGCCTGCCTGCGCACGGGCGTGGGCAGCCGCTGAAGTGGCGGCGGCGCGAACCGAGGCTTCATGACGGCCATCCAAGCGAAGAGCGATCATACGCGAAAACGGCGGATAGCTGGCACTTTCTCGCCGCGCCAACTCATCACGCACGAAGCCTTCATAGTCGTGAGTGCGCAGAAACTGGATAGCCGGGTGCTCCGGACAGAAGGTCTGCACCACGATGCGGCCCGGCCGATCGCCACGGCCGGCCCGCCCCGCCACCTGTTCAAGCAGTTGAAAGGTCCTCTCGGCCGCACGAAAGTCGGGCAAGTGCATGCCTTGGTCAGGCTGCAGCACACCCACCAAAGTCACGCCGCCGAAGTCGTGGCCCTTGGTGACCATCTGGGTGCCCACTAGGATATCGATCTGGCGTTCATGCACCCGTGCGAGCAGTTTTTCCAGCCGGTTGCGCTGGCCGTCGGTGGTGTCCCGGTCCAGCCGCGCCACCCGGGCTGAGGGAAAAAGCGCGCGCACCACGCTCTCCACTCGCTCGGTGCCGGTTCCCAGCCCTTGCAACGCGGCCTGCTTGCACGCCGGACAGCGAGTCGGAATGGCCGCCGCGCGACCGCAGTAGTGGCAGATGAGTTTTTCGCGCCCGCGGTGCAGGGTCATGGACACGTCACAGCTCGAACAGCGCAAGACCGCACCGCAAGCCGGGCAGTGCATGAGGGTGGAGAAGCCGCGCCGGTTGAGAAAGAGAATGGTTTGTTCGCCAGCCGCCAGGGCCTCCGCCACAGCCTCCACCAACGGCGGGGCCAAAAGTTGATCCGGCCCCATTTGGTGGCGTCGCAGGTCGATGATTTCGACTGGCGGCAACGGCCGTGCTGCCGCGGCTGGATTGGCCCGCGTGGGCAGAAGCAGCCGGCGAAACCGCCCCACCAGCACGTTGCGAAAGCTTTCCAGCGAGGGAGTGGCCGAGCCCAACACCACCACAGCCTTGGCCTGGTGGGCCCGCATCACCGCCAGATCGCGGCCGTGGTAGCGCACGCCGTCCTCCTGCTTGAAGGATCCGTCGTGCTCTTCGTCCACCACCACCACGGCCAACCCGTGCACCGGCGCGAACACCGCCGAGCGGGCGCCCACCGCGATGCCGACCTCACCACTGCGCAGACGCCGCCAGGCCGCCAGACGTTCCGCGGCAGGCAGAGCACTGTGCAGGACCGCAACATCGTCGCCAAAACGAGCGCGAAAGCGTGCCGCGAGCTGTGGGGTCAGCGCGATCTCGGGCACCAGCACCAACGCCCCCTTACCCTGTGCCCGCGCCTGCGCGATGAGGCGCAGGTAGACCTCGGTTTTGCCCGAGCCAGTGATGCCGTGAAGCAAGTAGCCGCTGTAGCCCTTGCCCAGGGCCGCCACCAGAACGTCGAGCGCGGCTTGCTGGTGCGGGTTGAGCACGGGAGGCGCGACCGCAGGCCGCGACGGCGCGGTGTCGCTGACATGGGAACCCTCAGAGGGTTCCCAAACCCTTCGGCTCCCCACCTGCCCCTCCTCCCCGCTNNGCCGGCGGGCTCCCCACGCGATCTGCATGGGAACCCTCAGAGGGTTGGCTTCGCCCCTCGGCCTTGCGCCGGCTCTTGCTCGGACCCGCCACTCGGTCGACGATCTCCACCAGCCCGCACTCCAGCAGATGTGCCATGCGAGCCGTCGCACCCGACTTTGCCCGTGCCAAGGCCGTCGGGCTCAAGCTGCGCGCCGCGCGCAGTCTGGCCAGCAAGGCGCGGTCTTCCGCATCGAGCGTGATCCCGGCCATGTGCGAACGCCCGTTGGCCTCTAGGTCGAGCAAGCGCCGTCCCGCATCGGTGAGACGGACCCGACGTGAGGCGACTGCCCGCTCGCCACGCGGAAGAGCTGAGCGCAGGACCTCGCCCAGCGGGGCCATGTAGTAACCGGCCGCCCAGCGGCAGAGGTCCAGAATCGGTTCCTCAATGGCGGGACCGTCACCCACCACGTCCGTGATGTCGCGCACCGGGCCGACGGCGGCTTCCGGATACCCCACCACGAAACCAGTCACCTGGCGTGAACCGAACGGCACGATCACCTCGGTGCCGAGCGGCAAGCGAGCCGTGGGCCGAGGATCACGGTAGGTGAACGACTCGTCCACCGGCAGGGTCACCGCCACCTGCAACAAGGTGCCAGGTACCGCCGTAGAAGTTCCCGGTGCCGCGGTCACGTGTGGCGCAGAAGTTTCTCGGCACCCGCGCGCACCGCCGCGCCGATATCCGATCGGCGGAGCGCATAGCGAAGCACGGCCAGCACGTAGCCGGTCCGGTCGCCAGCGTCGAAACGCTCGCCCCTCAACTTCACACCGTAGAGACCTTCGCTGGCGCACAGAGTGGCTAGCGCGTCGGTCAGTTGAATCTCGCCACCCTGGCCTGGCTTGGTGCTGGCAAGAATGGGGAAGATCTCGGGCGGTAGGACATAGCGGCCCACGATAGCCAAGCGCGAAGGCGCCTTGCCAGGCTCGGGCTTCTCCACCAGCGTGTTCAGGCGAAACACGTCCTCGCCCACGGATTCGCCGTCCACGATTCCGTAGAGGTGCTCCTGACCCTGGGGAACCTCCCAGAGTGCCACCACGCCCTTGCCATGTTTCGCGTAGACATCAAGCAGCTGCCGGGTGGCGGGCGGGTCACCTTCGACTAGATCATCGCCCAAGAGTACGGCGAAGGGCTCGTCCACGACCAAGCCGCGGGCGCACAGCACCGCGTGGCCCAGGCCGCGCGCCTCCGCCTGTCGAATGGCCGAGATGTGCGCCAGATCGGTCAGCCGCCGGATCATCTCCAGTTGCTCGTGCTTGCCCTTGCGTTCCAGCGCCTCCTCCAGCTCAGCCGCGCGGTCAAAATAGTCAACCAGGGCGTCCTTGCCCCGGCTGGTGATGAGGATGATATCGCGTATCCCGCTGGCGACGCACTCCTCCACATTGATCTGGATGGCCGGCACATCCACGATGGGCAGCAGTTCCTTCGGGACAGCCTTGGTCACCGGCAGGAACCTGGTCCCGAATCCCGCGGCCGGGAGTACTGCTTTGCGAACCGGTTTCACAATGGCCATGGCACTTGAGGGTAGCCTACCGCGAAGCTGCGGTCACGTCGCAGATGGCTTGAGGTGGAGGATGTGCGCCGGCATCCAATTCGGATCGAGGCGCACGTAGTTCCACTCGCCGCGCCAGGTGTAGGTCGATTCGGTCAACAAGTCCGTCAGCTCATAACTAGCCGGGACGCCTCCGTCCAGGGGCTTGCCGCGCTCGCTCCGATGAAATAGCTCGGGGACCAGCCGGACGGTCCCGTCCTGCACGCTGTGCGGCTCCAGATTGGCGACCACCACCAGAACGTCGGCAAGCTCCGACGTGGTCTTGGCGTAGGCGATGAGGTTGGGATTGCTCGATTCGAGGAACTTGATGTTGCGGGCCAAAGCCAGTGCAGGATGGCTGCGCCGGATCCGGTTCACCGTGGTGACCAGCTCCTTGATGTTCCCGGGCCGGTCCCAGTCCCAGGTCTTGTACTGGTACTTCTCGGAGTCTAGGTACTCCTCGCTGCCGGCCGCCAGCGCGCGGTTCTCGCACAGTTCGAAACCGCCGTAGATGCCGTAACTCGGCGACAGGGTCGCGGCCAGGATCAGGCGCACCATGAAAGCCGGACGTCCCCCGTGCTGCAGATACTCGTGCAGAATGTCGGGCGTGTTGGCGAAGAAGTTCGGCCGCAGGCAATCCGCCGTATCAGTGAGAAACAGCTCAGTGGCGTACTCCTCCAACTCCGGGCGCGTGTTGCGCCAGGTGAAGTAGCTGTAGGATTGAGTGAACCCGAGCTTGGCCAGCCTCTTCATGCGCTTGGGCCGGGTGAAAGCCTCGGCCAAGAAGAGCACGTCCGGGTGATCGCGGTGCACGCGGGTTATCAGCCACTCCCAGAAGCTCACCGGCTTGGTGTGCGGGTTGTCGACGCGCAGGATGCGCACACCCCGTTTCACCCAGAACAACACCACATCGAGCAACGCCTGATACAGGCCTTCACGGTCCTCGGTGTCGAAGTTGATGGGGTAGATGTCCTCATACTTCTTGGGCGGATTCTCGGCGTACTTGATGGTTCCGTCGGGCCGCTTGCTGAACCACTCGGGGTGCTGCTTGGCCCAAGGATGATCGGGCGAACACTGCACGGCAAAGTCGAGCGCGATCTCGAGCCCGAGCCCGCGCGCCGCAGCCACGAAATGGTCGAAGTCGGCTAGGGTGCCCAGCTCAGGATGGATGGCGTCGTGGCCACCTTCATCGCTGCCTATCGCCCAGGGCGAGCCCGGATCGCCGAGCCGGCACTCCTCTGAGTTGTTCGCCCCCTTGCGATGGCTGCGGCCAATGGGATGGATGGGCGCAAGGTAGAGCACGTCGAACCCCATGGCGGCGATCTCCGGCAAGCGCGCCTCGGCTTCAGCGAGGGTCGTGCTGCGCCCGGGCTCAGTGCCCTGCGAGCGCGGGAAAATCTCGTACCAGGCACCAAAACGGCCCCGTTCGCGATCGACCCAGAGGGGGAATTCCGCGGGAAAAATCTGCAAGTCATCGCGCGGATCGCAGGTCGCCATCAACTCGGCCAGCAGCGGATCGAGAATCAGCTCAACCTGCTTGGCGGTCGTCTTGGCGGAAGCAATCGCGTGCCGAGTTTCAATGAGCGACACCCTGTCCCTGCCATGGGCCGCTTTAATCGAGGCGTCGACGATGCGCAGGCCTTCCAGCAGCTCGCTTCCCACTTCCTGCCCCGCCTCGACCTTCTTCTTCAGCTCGGCGACAAAGGAGCCGAAGCGGTCGGTCCACGCCACCACCGTGAACGCGTGCGGCCCTACCTCGTGCGGCATGATGGTCGCATACCACCGATCGTTGAAGTCCGGATCGGTCGAGAGGACCGACTCACGCCAATCGTTGCGCTTGCGATCCGGGGCCGTCGGCATGGTGCCGAAACTCAGCTCGTCCGCCGCCAACTTGCGCCACAGGACCGCGGCTCGAAGCAACTCGTGCCCGTCCTTCCAAATGTCGGCCGCGACTTCCACCTTGTCGCCCACTACGGCCTTGGCCGCGAAACGGCCGCAGTCGACCACCGGCGTCACGTTTTCGATCACAATCCGAACTTGCTGCATGGGCTTCTTGTACTACAAATCCTCACGCCGCGGAGCGTTCGTCGAGCAACTCCTGATACATCCCCTTGGTTCTCGCGGCAATGGACGTCCAGGAGAAATGCTCCTCCACCCGCTTGCGACCGGCCAGGCCTAGACTCCGCGCCCAGTCCCGATCGCGGAGCACGCGGTTGATGGCCTCAGCCAAAGCCAGCGGCTCAGCCGGCGGCACCAGCAGTCCGGTGCACTCCGGAACCACGACCTCTTTGATGCCACCCACCGCACTGGCCACCACCGGCCGCTCACAAGCCATGGCCTCCAGGTTTATGATGCCGAAAGGCTCGTACACCGAAGGGCAGGCAAACAGCGCAGCATTGCTGTAGAGTTCTATGTACTGCTCCTCACGCAGCAGGGTGTTGATCCACAGACAGCGCGGTTGCTCCGCCACCTTGGCCGCGATCTCTTCCTCGACCGCCTGCGTGTCGGGCGCGCTGGTACAACAGACCAGGCGCACGCCCGGGTCCACGTACTTCATGGCGTCGATAAGGTGCACCATCCCTTTCTGCCGCGTGGTCCGACCGACGAACAAGATGTAGTCGCGGTCAATGCCGTACGCCTTGCAGGTTGCGTGGCTCTCCACCCGTTTCCACACGTCGAGCTCGATGCCGTTGTGGATCACCACGACCCGTCTGGGGTTCACGTTGAATAGTTCCAGGATCTCCCGCCGCGCGTCGGTCGACACCGCCACGACTCGATCCGCATTCTCCAGCGCCACTTTCTCAGCCCACGAGGTGAGGTGATACGAACGGCCGAGTTGTTCCTCCTTCCAGGGCCGCAACGGCTCCAGGCTGTGCACGGTAGCCACATAGGGAAGGTGGTAGAGAACTTTGGCCATGTAGCCTGAAAAGGCGCCATACCAGGTGTGCGAGTGAACCACGTCAGCATCAATATGATCGCGGACTTGCGACAGGTTGACCGAAAACGTCCCCAGCGCACTGTTGAAGAGTTTGTCCTCGCCTTCCCACATGCGCGGCCAAGCCTGGTACCCGCGCACCCGCAAGCGGCCATCGGTCACGTCCTGATCGCCGACGCAACGAACCTCCACGTCCACACTGCGCGCCAGCTCGCGCGCCAGGTTCTTGAGATGTACGCCGGCTCCTCCGTATACGTGGGGAGGAAACTCGCGCGCCAGGAAGGTCACCTTCATGACCGCACCGGCCTGGCGGCGGCCGCGGGCCACACGCTCTTGCCCGAGGCCACCTGCATCCCGATGTCGTTCTCCGTGGCCTCGAAGTGGACGAGACAGTTCTTGCCCACCCGCGCGCCAGCCGGCAGGCGCACATTCATGGCCAGCACCGTGGCCCCACCGGAAAGTGAAGCGGGCTTCTCTTCACTGGCCACCGATTCCCCGACCCCGACCTGGCAGCCGTGGGCAAAGACCACGCGCTTGTCCGCGATCGCGGCGAACACTTGTGCATCCGCCTCCACCACGACGTCGTCCCAAAGCACCGAGCCACGCACCACCGCGCGCGGCCCCACCCGCACACCCGGGGACAGCACACTATCTTCAACCGTCCCTTCGATCACACAGCCTGCCGAAACCAGCGAATTGACAATGCGGGCCCCAGGCAAACAGCGAACCGGCGGCGGCGGTGAGGCGCGCCCCGCCATCAGGTTGGACTGCACGTCCCAGGCCGCGATGTCCACCGCGGGTGCAGCTCCCAAGACGTCCTGGTGGAAGGCGTAGTACTCGTCTAGCGTGCGCGAGTACGACCATGTGCCGCGAAAAATAAACCCGTAGGCCCGACGCCGGGAGATCATCCGGCGCAGGACCTCGTGGATTTGGAAGGTCACGGTCTGCTCCTCTCCGCTTACCGCCCGACGCAACTCCTCAACCAGCACTTCTTTCTTGAACACGTAGACCGACATGGAAGCCAAGTTGGTGCGAGGGAACTCAGGCTTCTCCATGAAATTGATGATCTGGCCGGTGGCGTTCAGCTCGCCGATGCCGAACCGGCCGGCATCCGCATCGCGCGGAGCGAACACCATGGTCAGGTCAGCGTCGCGCTCGTGATGAAAATCAAGTAGCGGACCATAGTCCATGGAGTACACGTGGTCGGCCGACACCACCACCACATCGGATGCGTTCGCGCGTTCCACGAACTCGAGATTCTGATAGAGTGCATCCGCCGGCCCGCGATACCATTCGCTGACAGAAAGTTTGAGATAGGGCGGGAGAAAGCGCACGCCGCGGCTGGTGCCCACCAGGTCCCAGGCCATGCCCGTGCCCACGTGATCCATGAGCGACGCCGGCCGATACTGCGCCAAGATGCCCACCTGTCCGATCCCGGCCCGGGCCAGGTTGGTCAGGGCAAAATCGATACAGCGATAGATGCCGCCAAAGATGACGGCCGACTTGGGGCGTCGCTCGGTCAGGACCGACAACTCCTCGCCCCGCCCACCTGCAAAGACCATGGCTATCGCTTTGCGCATCGTATTCTCCTGCATTTCATATCAGGTCCCGCTTGAGGTGTCTGGCAAGCAATTCCGACAGTTCGGACCTTGCAAACGGCTTGCGCAGGCTGGCCTGGAAACCATTCGCCGCCGGATCTGCCATAACCGGATCCTCGGCGTAGCCGCTGGTCACGAACAGCGGCACATTGCTATCCAGGGCCCGCAGTTCTTGCGCCGCCTCTTTTCCGCCCATGCCACCAGGTATCGTGAGGTCGAGGAGCGCGGCGCAGAATGGTCGGCCCGCCTCGCGTTCCCTGGCGAACACCTCCACTGCCAATTTGCCATCTGCCACGGTTTCCACTGAATAGCCCAGCGACCTCAGCATGCCTGCGAAAATATGCTGAATGGTCTTCTCGTCGTCCATCACCAGAATCCGGCCCCCACCCTTATGTACTGCCGCGGTCTTTTCCTGCATGTCGCCCACGCCCGGTGCGCCCACCGCCGGCAGATACAGGCGAAATGTGCTTCCCTTGCCCGGCGTCGATTCGGCGGTGATGGCCCCATCGTGCCGTCGCATGATGGAATGGCATGTCGACAGACCGAGGCCGCGGCCTTGTTCCTTGGTGGTGTAGAATGGATCGAAGATCTTCAACAGGACGTCGGACGGCATTCCCATCCCGCTGTCTTCGACGGAGACCACCACGTAGTCCCCGGCAGGCAGTGCCGCAGCCTCGTGCTCACGAAGTCGGGCGTTGCCCGCGGAGATCCGGATGCTGCCTCCCCCAGGCATGGCCTGCTTAGCATTGATGACAAGGTTGTCGATCACCTGCCCTATCTGATTCTTGTCGAAATTGCACGTCCAAAGGTCCGGCGCCACATCGAACGCACAACTCACGTGGCCGCCGCTGAGGGCGAATCTGGCGCTTTCTTCCACGAAGGGGAACAGCCTGCCCATCGCCCTGACCGGCGCCCCGCCCTTGGCAAAGGTGAGAAGTTGCCGCGTCAGATCGCGCGCCCGACCCATCGACGCCATCGCCCGCGACAGTGTGGCCGCGACATCCTTGTCCAGCGGCTCGTCCAAAGCGATTTCGATATTGCCGTAGATGGCGCCCATGAGGTTGTTGAAGTCGTGGGCGATGCCGCCGGCGAGCAGCCCAAGCGATTCCAGCCGCTGCGACCGACTGAGCTGCTGTTCCAGGCTGAGCCGCTCAGCCTCAGCGCGCTTCCAGGCGGTGACGTCGACTATCGACCCCTCCAGGATCTCCTGTTCACGATACGACCGCACCGAGGTCAGGCACTGCTTCACCTGACCGTCTTTCCCGAGCATCCTACATTCGAAATCTTTGACCCTGCCTTCCGCCTTCAACTTCTCCACCAGGGCCGCCCGCTCGGCCGGATCGGCCCAGTGGATGACTGTCGCGCTGCCCAGCATCTCCGCGCGCGTGTGTCCGAAGATCTCCAGGTACTTCTCGTTGAAGTCGAGGATCTCGGATCCGTCGAGCGTGGTTCTGAACATCCCGACTTCGGCATTGTTGAATAGGTTGCGGTACTTCTCCTCGCTCTGACGGAGCGTCTCCTGCATCTGTTTGCGCTCGCTGATGTCACGCACGATGCCCTGGCACCTGCCATCGGCCAGCCGCTTGGCGCTGATCTCGGCGAAGAAGACCGAGCCATCCTTGCGCCGCATCCGACGCTCGCTGAGCAGGGGCCGGCCCGCTTGCAGCTCCCCCAGGCGGACCGGCGTGGCTGCGATCTCCTCAGGCAGCATCAGTTCCCGCAGGTTCAGCCGAAGAATCTCCTCCCGCGCATAGCCGACCAGGGCGCAGGCGCGCGAGTTTGCCTCGATGTAGTTTCCTTTGTCGTCGGCGATGAAGATCGCTTCGGATGCTTGCTCGATCAACGTGCGATAGCTGTTCTCGCTGTCGCGCAGGGCCTGCTCCATCCGCTTCGCCTCGGTCACGTTGCGGAAGTACCCGATCAGCCCATCCACGGTTCCGTCCGCCGCACGCCGGGGCACATACGCGCCGTCGAAGTATTCTTCGCGTCCATCCTTTGCAACAAGCGGAACCTCCACGTGCACGGGATTCCCGCTCTGCAGAACCCGCCGCTTGATAGTTGTGAGATTGTCGGCAGCTGCGCGGGGGAGGAACTGGTGGTCGGTCTTGCCCAGCATTTCCTCCTCGGTCAGCCCGAGTTGGGGGTTCAGCACAAATGTGTAGCGCAGGTCGCGATCTTGGACCAGGACGTGGTCGGGCGAGCCAGACGCGATGGCCCTGAACCGCTCCTCGCTCTGGTGCAAAGCCGTCAGCAGTGCTCTGGCTTCTGCGTGGCTTGCGGCCAGCAAGTAGCCCATGCTGGCCGTGAAGCCGAGGAACATCTGGATGTCGAGCAGACGGGTCACCGTCGTACTTCCACCCCAGATGCTGGGGCCGACGGTGACTGTTCGGCTGACAGTGGCAATTACCGCAAGGCTGAGCAGCGCAAGCGATACCGTGCGCTGACCAAGGCGCAAAGCCGGCCAGGCAAGGATCGCCACCAGCATGTAGGGATAAGGCGGCATATCGATGAAGCGCGGCTCGAAGGCCATCCACGAAAGCCCGACCCACACGGCCATGAAAAGAAACCATTCAATCGCCCGGTCCAGGCGAACGCCCCAAAGCGGTCCTCCTGCCTTCGCCAGGGTGACGATCACGGGCGCAACCAGGAGGATGCCGAGACCGTCGGAGATCCACCACGCCAGCCAGAAGTCGCGAAACGTCGCCGAATGGGTGAGCGTGGCCGCGCCTGCGCCCACGCAGGCGGTGCAGGCATTCAGCACCGTGGCGGAAAGAACCAGTGCCGCGATATCCTTCAGCCGGGCGAAGCGAATGCCCTCGCCGCACCATCTCGTCATTAACCACGCGCAAGAGAACGACTCGAGCACATTCGCGATCATGAACCCGAGGCTGCTGACCCACGGACGTCCGGCCAGCAGATCCGCCGAGTACCCTGCCACGAACAGCGTGACGAGAATCGCGCGCCACAGTCGAAGCCGGCACAGCAGCAGCGCCGCCAATCCGATGCCGCCTGCCGGCCAGATCGCCATGAGCACCTTGGCCGTGTCCGGGAACAGAAATGACACCTGATGGGCGCCAACGTAGGCGAGCGCGATGACAGCGAGGCGCAAGGCATCGTGCCGGCGAGAACGGGGGAGGATGCGGTTCTTGTCGATCTCGCCGCTGACCATGGAGGCCTCGTGCTGCGCGAAGCTTGATTGTAACAGATGTCGAACAGCGTCGCTTGCAAGCGGCTCGGGGAAAGGCGCCGCGCTACGTCGCTCCACCAGCTACGACTTGTCGCGCGGCCGTGCCAGCAATCGGGCCACGGCCTCGAAGGCTGACTCGGGAATCTCGTCGCCTTCCTCCACCTCGCGCAATGCTTGGGCCAAGACACTGTCGCCAAAGACAGGCACCCGGGCTTGCCGTGCCACTTCTTTGATCATGGCGGCAACCAGCCGCTCGCCCTTGGCCACCACCACCGGAGCGCCAGGCCCAGCAGGGTCGTAGCGGAGCGCCACGGCGCTGCGATCACCATCTGCCACCACCACATTGGACCGGCGCACTTCGTTGATCGCCTGTTGCTGCAAGATCTCGCGATGCAGGCGCTGGCGCTCGGCCTTGTGCAAAGGATCTCCCTCGCTCTCCTTGTACTCGCGCTTCCATTCCTCGCGGCTCATTCGCAGTGATTTTGCGTGCCGGCGGCGTTGCCACAAATAGTCCGCCGCCCCCAACACCACCGCGGCCACTGCCAAACGCGAACCTAGCCTCGCGCCCAGCAGACCAAACACCGCCAGCGTCGAACCCGACGATGCGCCCGCCAGATGCGCCATGTCCGACAGGGCTGGAACCAAGGTCCACCAGGCCAGCCCAGCCACCACCAGGGCTTTCAGTAGATTCTTCGCCATTTCGCCCGCGGCCCCGAATAGCTGCCCGGCTGAGGGCAGCGCGCGCCTGATGTCGAATCTGAGTGGGTAAGTGGAAAACAGACCACGCGTCTGGGTGAGCCCGGCGGCAAGCGCAGCCGCCACCGCGACCCCGAGTGGCACGAGCAACCCATCCCTGGCCGCGCGCAAGGCTGCCCGGCCAGCCGATGCCAGGCTGATTCCCGACGTAGCATCGCCCAAAGCCAGGCGCAGGTAGGCGGTGAAGCCGCCTATCCAGGCCCGGCCGCCAAGAACCAAGGCTACGCAAAGGGCGAGCCCGGTCAGGCCGGACAATAGATCTCGGCTTACGGCAATCGAGCCGCGACGGCGAGCCTCGGCCAGACGCCGCGGTGTCGGTTCCTCGGTCTTGACAGCGGAGGTGGATTCAGCCATCGGCGACCGTCAGCGCCCGAGTTGCGCTGCCCTCTCCAGCAAGCCAAGAAAACCGCGGAACCCGACAGTCAGCGCGGAATCCAAGGTCGCCAGCCCGGCCAGCACCGCGCCCACGCCCAGCAGCGCCTTGGCTGGCATGCCGGTGAAATAGAGAGGCATCTGCGGAACCGCGCGGCCCAGGGAACCGAGCGCCAAGTCAGCCAGAAGCAGAGCCACCACCGCAGGAGCCGCCAATCCGATAGCAGCCTCGATCAACTTGGCCGAAGCCACGATGACCAGGAACGCGGCTGATTGCAAACTGGCCGGGCCCGGCGACGGCACGGCGAGCGGCACCGCCTCGTAGCTGCGGGCAAGTGCGGTAGCGAGGATACCAGCGCCGCCCATTTCCAAGAAGATCACCACAGCCAGAAGCAGCAGCAAATCACCAAGTGCGCTGCCGCGACTGCCCTGATCAGGCGCAATCACTTCGGCGAGGTTTGCCCCGCGCAGAGTGTCGGTCAGTCGCCCGGCTGCCTCCACTGCGCGAAACATGCAGGCGGCCACCAACCCCATGACCATCCCCACCCCGGCCTCGCGCAGCGAGAGCAACACCCAAATGACTGGTCCCCCCGGCGGAATCCGGCCCGCGACCAGCGGGAAGCACAAGGCGGACAGCCCCAGACCCAGGGCCAGCCGCAACCGCGCGGGCAGGCTCGGACCTCCGAACACCGGAATCAGCCAAACGAATGGCACCGCACGCGCGCCGCCCAGGGCGAAGACAACTAGGGCTCGTTCGAGGTCGGCCGGCAACATAGCGGCGGTCAGTGCTGCCCGTCAAAAGTGGTGGAAGAAATGGCCATGGACCCCTCGGGCAGCACGCGAGCGCAAAGCGCGAGCCGCGAGGCCGCAAGGCCGAGCGGGGGAAGGGGGGAAGCCTGCGGCACTCGGAACCTGCCGCCCACCCTGCCCGCCCCTCGGGCTTCGCCCTCGCCCTCGCCGTCGGGCTCTGCCCGACGGGGGGAGGGGCTCTTCCCTCCGTAGATCGAAGCTGGTGCCGCCTCGCTTCGTGCTCCAGCGTCTCTCGGTGTCGTGCGCATCGATTGGAACCCGTTCGTCACTTCTGGCACGCGGCACTAGCGGATGGTTGGTATGGCCAGCAGCAGGGCTTGGGTGAAACGCAGCACCTGGGCCCCGAGCAGCGGGCCTATCGCGATCAGCACCAGGGTCACCGCCACCAGCTTGGGTACGAACACCAGGGTTGGCTCGTGAATCTGGGTCGCAGCCTGCAGAATGCTCACGACAAACCCGACCGCCAGACTGGCCAGAAGTGGTGGAGCCGAGACCAGGATCACGAGCAACAAGCCCTCGCGCACTACCCGCAGGATCAACTCGTTGCCGAGGAGACTAGACATAGGATTCCACCAGGCCACGTAGAAGAAGCTGCCAGCCATCAGCGAGGACAAAGAGCAGCAACTTGAAGGGCAACGACACGGTGGTGGGCGAAAGCATGTGCATGCCCAGCGCCAAGAGCAGATTGGCAATCACCATGTCGACGACCAGGAAGGGAACGAAGAGCAAGAACCCGATCTCGAATGCGCGCCGCAGCTCCGAGGTCAAGAAGGCCGGCACCACGATGAGGAAGTCGCGCTCGGAAATCCCGGCCCTCTCCTCCGCCGTGCGCATGCGCAGGGCCAAGCTGTGGAACACCGTCCGGTCCTTGGCGCTGGCGTTCTTGAGCAGGAACTCGCGCAGAGGTTCCTTGGCCTTGGTCACGGCGGCGGTCAATGCCTCCGCAGTCTGCCCACTCAGCAGATCGGCCCCGGCGGCCCGACCAAGCAGCGGCTCTACCGCTTGGAACATGCGCACGCCGGTGGGGGCCATCACGAACAAGGTCAGGATGAGGGCCACCCCGGTGACCACCTGGGAAGGCGGAATCTGGGGCGTTCCTAGCGCGCTCTTCAGCACCGAAAGAACCACCGCGATCTTCACGAAGCTGGTCATGAGCAAAAGAACGAACGGCAGCAGCGAGAGCGCACCGATCACGAGGAGGAGCAAGAGCGGCCGCGAGGCCAGGCCCGCATCGGTCGCAACCGCTGTCCCAAGCAACCCCGAGTTCACGACTTCGCTCTCCCCCGGAATCGGGACAGCATTTCGGCGAATCGCAGGCCAGGCTGAACCGGCGCCCCGGCGCCAGTCTCGCTGGTCACCGTCGTGGGATCGATTTCAGCCAGCAGCGACATGGGGCCATCTCCCACACCCACCAGAAAACAACGACCCGCTACTTGCAGAAGATAGACCGCCCGCCGAGGTTCCAATGAACAGCGAGCCAGGACCCGCACTGGACCCTCGCTGCGCCCGACAGCTCGACGAGAGAACCAGCGCAAAGCTACGTACGCCAGCAGGCAGACGACCGCCAGAGACACAAGCGACCAAGCAAAGGAACTACCGAGGCCAGGCAGGTCAGTCGCTGACGCACCCATGTCGTCGTGTTACCGCTACCCGCGTTGCGCTGTCAACCGCAGAGTTGGGGGTTGGCGATTCCACACAGAGGCGCAGAGGACGCCCAGCGCAGTCGACGGGCAATGGTGGCTCATCTCCTGTCCGAACCCCTTCTCTCTCCTCCGACCTCGGAGACCCCGGCGCCCTCTGTGCGAAAGAGCTAGCTAGAGTCTGCTGCGCGCAGGCCGGGGTTGCGCCGATCCCCCTACTCGCCCCCGCCCCGCTTGCCTCTCGGCGCCCGCCGGACCGTGGCGCCCGACGGCTTGGCGGCACGAGCCGCTGACTCCTTCTTGACCTGTGCTTTGGGCGACGCTGCCTTGGGCGACGCTGCCTTGGACGCGGCTTTCTTCGGCCGCCCGGCCTCTTCCTTGGCCTTGCCCTTTTCCGCCGGCTCCTTCTTCGGCTTGGCCTTGCCCTTTTCCTGCTTGGGTTCAGGCTTTTCCGCCCCACCCTCAGCCGGGATGAGTTCCAAAAGCGCCATGGGAGCCGCATCGCCCGGGCGCGGGCCGAGTTTCACGATTCTCGTGTACCCGCCATGCCGGGTGAGGTAGCGCGGTCCGATCTCTTCGAACAGCTTGAGCACGGCCTCTCGGTCACGAATCGCCCGCAAAGCCATGCGGGTCGCGTGCACCACCCGCGCCTTTTCCTCGTCGGTGCGCTTCTCGGCCTTCTTGGTCAGCACGGTGCCCAGCCGCCGCGCCCAAGTAATGGCCCGCTCCGCGAGCCGGCGCACCTCCTTGGCCTTGACGTCCGTGGTCCGGATGCGCTCATAGGTCAGTAGCGCCGCCACCATGTTGCAAAACAGAGCCTTGCGGTGGGCCGGGGTTCGAGAAAGATGCAGTCCTGCTCTTCTGTGTCGCATGTTTGCCTAGTTGGGTGGGTCGCGATCATGCCTTCTTGGGCGGACCGTCGCCCGGCCAGCCTTCCAGCTTCATGCCCAGGGACAGGCCCATGCTGGCCAAGATCTCTTTGATCTCTTTGAGCGACTTGCGCCCGAAATTCTTGGTCTTCAGCATCTCCGATTCAGTCTTTTGCACCAACTCGCCGATGCAGCGGATATTCGCATTCTGCAGGCAGTTGGCCGAACGCACCGACAGCTCCAGATCGTCCACCGACTTCCACAGATTCTCGTTGAGTTTCTGCTGCTCCTCGGAAACCGTGGCCTCGGGTGCGGGCTCGGCGCCTTCCTGGAAGTTGATGAAGATGGTCAGTTGGTCCTTGAAGACCTTGGCGGCAAAGGCCACCGCGTCTTCCGGCTTGACCGTGCCGTTCGTCCACACTTCCAGGGTCAGGCGATCGTAGTCGGTCTGCTGGCCCACGCGCGCGTTGGTGACGGCGAAGTTCACCTTGCGGATGGGCGAAAACAACGAATCGATGGGGACGGTGCCCACGCCCATGGTCGGCGTCTTGTTGCGCTCGGCCGGCACATAGCCCCGACCCGTGCTGACCTCAATCTCCATGCGCACTTTCGCGCCCTTGGAGCAGGTCATGATCAGCCGGTCAGGGTTGAGGATCTGGATTCCCTCGGGACATTGGATGTCTCCCGCGGTCACCTTGCCCTCACCGTCTTTGTCCAGACGCAGGGTATGCGGCTTGCCATCGAGCGGCCGGATGATGACCTCTTTCAGGTTGAGCACGATGTCGGTGACGTCTTCCGCCACCTCGGGCAACGAGGTGAACTCGTGCACGGCGCCTTCGATCTTGATGGCGGTGATGGCAGCGCCTTGCAGCGAGGAAAGCAGGACCCGACGGAGCCCGTTGCCGATGGTGGTGCCGAAGCCCCGCTCCAATGGCTCACAGGTAAACTTCCCGTAGGTATCCGTCAGCGACTCGGCATCCACTTCCAGCTTGCGCGGACGGATGAGGTCGCGCCAGTTCTTCGCAACAAACGCCAGTTGAGACGCCGCCACAGTTTGTGAGCTCGCGGTCGACATTCGGTTCTCCTATCTAAAATCCTAATGGGCGGGTGATCTACTTCGAGTACAACTCTACGACGAGCTGCTCGCGAATCGGCATGGTCAAGTCCTCGCGCGCGGGCAACGTGGCGAGCTTGCCTTGAAAATTGTCCTTGTCCAGTTGCAGCCACTTGGGCACCCCCCGCCGGTCGACCGCCCCCAAGTTTTCCAAGATGCGGGTCACCTTGCGAGACGTTTCCTTGACCGCTACGCTGTCGTTGGCGGCGCAAAGGAAAGAAGGCACGTTGACCTTCTTGCCATTGACCACAAAATGTCCGTGGCGGACCAGTTGGCGCGCCTCCGCGTGATCCGAGGCGAAGCCCAAGCGATACACCACGTTGTCAAGACGCCGCTCGAGCAGTTGCAGCAGGTTCTCGCCCGCCACGCCCTTCATCCGGGAGGCCTTGTGGTAGTAGCCACGGAACTGCCGCTCCGCCAAGCCGTACATTCGCTTCAGCTTCTGCTTCTCCCGTAACTGGGAGCCGTAGTTGGACAACTTCCTGCGGCGGGCCTGCCCATGCTGCCCGGGCGCGTAGGCGCGCCGCTCGTAGCCGCACTTGTCGGTGTAGCAACGATCGCCCTTGAGGAACAGTTTCACGTCCTCACGGCGACAGAGGCGACAAACCGGACCGGAATACTTCGCCATCGCTAGGTTACCTTCCTCATGCTTTCACTTCACTCTGGGGTCGCAAAAACAACTCATCAAACCCGGCGCCGCTTGGGCGGCCGGCAGCCATTGTGGGGAATCGGGGTCAGGTCGCGGATGACATTGATCTTGAAGCCGGTGGCGGCCAGCGCGCGCAGGGCGGACTCACGCCCCGAACCAGGACCCTTGATGAAGACATTGATCGACTTCATCCCGTGCTCCATGGCCTTGTGAGCCGCGTCCTCGGCGGCCAATTGCGCGGCAAACGGCGTCGACTTGCGCGAACCCTTGAACCCTTTCACCCCCGCCGACGACCACGACACCACGTTGCCGGACACATCGGTGATAGTGACGATGGTATTGTTGAACGACGCGGTGACATGTGCGATCCCGCTCTGGATGCTCTTCTTGGCCTTCTTGGCCTTGGGCTTAGCTTTGACTACTACTGGTTGCTCAGTCGACATGTTCCGTATTGTCTCTCTCTTGTGAGGTTTGTGGCCGACGTCCCCTTACGCGAAGACGACCAACCGATTGGTTACTACGCTCCGGTTGCCTCCGTCTTGCGTTTGATCATCTGGCCCTTGCGCGGTCCCTTGCGGGTCCGGGCATTGGTCTTGGTCCGCTGGCCGTGAACCGGCAGACTGCGCCGGTGGCGCAGCCCGCGGTAGCAACCCAGGTCCATCAGGCGCTTGATGTTCATCGAGATCTCACGCTGCAGGTCGCCCTCGATCTTCATTCCCATCTGCTCGATGATTTCGCGGATATGGCGGGTCTCGTTGTCGTCCAGTGCGTCGCTGCGTTTGTCCAGCGACACACCGGCGGCCTTCAGGATTTCGCGCGCCTTGGTCTTCCCGATGCCGTTGATGTACGTCAGCGCGTACTCCATGCGCTTGTTCCGGGGAAGATCGACGCCTGCTACACGTGCCATGAACTTTCCTTCCTATTCTTGTCTTGCGCTCGTCCTGGTCAGCCTTGCCGCTGCTTGTGGCGCGCATTCTCACAAATAACGCGCACCACCCCGCGGCGGCGGATGATTTTGCACTTGTCGCAGATCTTCTTTACTGATGCTCTGACCTTCATGGAACCCTTGCCCCGTTTCACGCCCGTGACAAAACCATCGGGCCGTTCTCGGTGATTGCCACCGAGTGCTCAAAATGGGCGGAGAGGCTACCATCTTTGGTAACCGCAGTCCACCCATCCTCCTCGATTACCACGTCGGGACCGCCCTGATTCACCATTGGCTCGACCGCCAACACCATCCCGGGGCTCAAACGGGGTCCTTTGCCGGCTTCGCCGTAGTTGGGAACCTGGGGTGGCTCATGCATGTGCCGCCCTATACCATGCCCCGCGAACTGGCGTACGACGGAAAAACCACGTGCCTCGACATGACTCTGAACTGCCCAGCTCACGTCCCCCAGCCGGCGCCCGACGACGCACTGCTCCAGCGCCTTCTCCAACGATTCCCGCGTCGCCGCGACCAGAGCATGGGCTTGCGGCGAGACCCTGCCTATCTCGAGGGTCCGGGCCGAGTCACCGCACCAACCGTCCTTGAAGGCGCCGAAGTCCAAGGAAAGAATGTCGCCGTCCTTGAGCACTATGTCCTTGCGTGGGATGCCATGCACGATGGTGTTGTTCACGGAAGCACACAGGACCGCAGGATAGCCCCGGTAGCCGAGAAACGCCGGTTCGGCTCGCAGGTGCTTCAGGTGCTTTGCCGCCAGCTGATCGAGTTCCCAGGTACTCACCCCGGGCGCGGCCGCCGCGGCCAGAACGTCCAGCACCTGCATAACCACGAGGTTCGCCTCACGCAGCTTGGCGATCTGGGCCGCTGACTTGAGCTGAATGCCCTTCACGTCCGATCCGCTCGATTCTTGAGCATCCCGCCGGCCCAGTGAGCGCTGGGTACGCGAACCATGCTCATGCGATGGATCTCCGGCGAACCGCAAGCTCAGCCGCCTACCGGAGCCGTAACGCGTCCGCCTCTTCCGCGGATGCGCGGTCCCTTGGGCCCGGTGAATCCCTCGTAGTTGCGCGTGATGAGGTGGGACTCGATTTGTTGCACGGTGTCCAGTGCGACACCAACCACGATCATGAGGCCCGTGCCTCCGAAGTAGAATGGAACGCCCATGTTGGTGGTCAGCAAGGTGGGCAACACACAGATGGCAGAGACGTAAAGAGCACCGCCCGCCGTGATGCGAGTCAAGACTTTGTCGATGTAGGCGGCCGTAGCTTTGCCCGGACGGATGCCGGGAACGAAGCCGCCATACTTGCGCATGTTGTCGGCCACGTCCACGGGATTGAAGGTAACCGCGGTGTAGAAGTAGCAGAAGAAGACAATCAGGCCCACGTAGAGCACGCCGTAGCGCCAATCACCGGGATGCAACGCCTCGGAGAACGCCTTGGCGATGGGATTGTTCCAGAACGAGGCGACCTGTTGCGGGAACATCAAGATCGACGATGCGAAGATGGGCGGGATAACGCCCGAGGTGTTGACCTTGAGCGGCAGATGAGTGGACTGCCCGCCAAACATCTTTCGCCCCACCACCCGTTTGGCGTATTGGACCGGGATGCGGCGCTGGCCGCGTTCGAAGAAGATGATGGTAGCCACCACCACCACCACGATTAGCGCCATTAGAGCCAAGGAGAACGCGGTGATGTTGCCGTCCTTGGCTCGTATCCAGAGGCGAGCCAAGGCGTCGGGGATATCGGTCACTATGCCGGCGAAGATAATGAGCGAGATGCCGTTGCCGATGCCGCGCTCGGTGATCTGCTCGCCCAGCCACATGATGAAAGCCGTGCCGGTTGTGAGCGACAGCATGGTGAGGAGGTAGAAGTGCCAGTTGGGGTCGGGCACTACCTCGCCCAGATGGCCGTAGGCGGAGTTGTTCGACACCAGCCAGCGCGCGATGAAGAAAGACTGAATGAACGAGAGAATGATGCAACCGTAGCGTGTGTACTGGTTGATCTTCCGCCGACCCATCTCGCCTTCCTTCTGAATCTGCTCAAGCTTGGGGATGACCACCGTGAGAAGCTGCAGAATGATGGATGAGCTGACGTAGGGCATGATGCCCAGGGCGAAGATCGACATCTTCTCCAGTGCGCCACCCGAGAACATGTTGAACAACCCCAGGAAGGTGCCCGAGGCTTGGTTGACAATCTTGTTCATTACGCTTGCATTCACGCCCGGGGTGGTCACCACCACCCCGACGCGGTGAATCGCGAGGAGCGCAAGCGTATAGAGAATGCGCCTCCGCAGCTCCGGGATCTTTCCCATATTTTGGAAGCCAGAGGCCATCTTAGTTCCCCCTAGAAATCGACTTCATCCGTTTCCGGTTGACGCTCTCAGCCCGCGACGACTTCGGCGCGTCCACCTTTCTTCTCGATCTTGTCCTTCGCGCTTGCCGAAAACGCATTGGCCTTCACCACGAACTTCTTGCTCAACTCTCCCGACCCTAGCACCTTCACCCACCGGCAGCGCCGCGGGATCAGACCTACCCCATGGAGTTCATTGATAGTAACTGTTCCCGCCTCAAATCGCTCCTCGATATCCTGCAAGTTCACGGCAAACGTCTTGGCGGCAAAGATGTTCTTGAAGCCTCGCTTGGGCAGCCGGCGCTGCATGGGCATCTGGCCGCCTTCGAAACCGAGGCGCGCACCGTGATGACCAGTGCGGGCCTTCTGGCCCTTGACGCCCTTGCCTGACTGTTCACCGGTGCCCGAGCCAGGACCGCGGCCGATGCGTTTGCGGTTCCGCCTGGCGCCGCGCGGTCCCTTCAAGTTGTGCAACGTGGTACCCATGCTCCAGTTTCCTTTCGGCTATCGCTCGCGACTTACTCTGCAACCTCCACCTTAACCAGGTGGGCGACGGAGCGGATCATCCCGCGTACCGCCGGATTGTCCGGCAAGACCGCGCTGCGCCCCATCTTGCGCAAGCCCAGTTGCCAGATGGTCAGTTTCTGTGGCTCGGGGCGGTTGATGCCGCTCCGGATCAAGGTCACTCTCAGCTTCTTGGCCATGGTCTAATCCGCTGCCGTAATATCTTCCAAGCGCATACCCCGTAGCGACGCGATGTGGGCACCGCTGCTCAGCTTCTTGAGTGCGTCGATGGTGGCGTGGATGACGTTGTGGGGATTCGAGGTTCCGATGCACTTCGTGAGTATGTCCTGCACGCCCGCGACCTCGAGCACCGGTCGAACCGCACCGCCCGCGATCACGCCGGTGCCGGGGCTAGCGGGGCGCAGAAGAACCGTCCCCGCGCCGAACGTGCCTTTGACTTCGTGGGGAATGGTGGTTCCCGCCAGGGGAATCTTGAACAGGCTCTTCTTGGCCCGCTCGGTGCCCTTGCGGATCGCTTCGGGAACTTCATTGGCCTTGCCCAAGCCCGCGCCCACATACCCGCGTTGGTCGCCGACTACCACCAGGGCGGAAAACGAAAACCGCCGGCCGCCCTTGACGACCTTGGCGACGCGGTTGATGAAGACGACGCTGTCGACTAGTTCGCCAACTTCTTCGTAGTTAATCGCCATTCTTGCTCCTAGTCACTCTGGCCCTAGAACTTCAAACCCGCCTCGCGCGCACCGGTGGCGATCGACGAGACGCGACCGTGGTAGCGATAGCCGGCACGATCGAAGACAACTTGCTTGATGCCCTTCTCCAGACACTTCTTCGCCACCCAGGAACCCACCTGCTTGGCCCGATCCTTCTTCTTGCCCTTGGGCGGATCCGCCGGTGGATTCTTCTTCGCCACCAGGTCGGACGCCGCCACCAGGGTCTTGCCCGCCAGGTCGTCCACCACCTGCGCGTAGATGTGCTTGGCGCTGCGGAAAACCACCAGGCGAGGCCGCTCCGGCGATCCCGAAATCCGCTTGCGCTGCGAGCGCTGCCGGCGCGTGCGACTTTCGATCTTGTTCTTGCGTGCCATGAGTCCTTCGCTTTTCTTTTGCAGATGGTCGTCGCGGCTAGCTTGTGCCGGCTGCGGCGCCGGTTGCCGCGGCCTTGCCAACCTTGCGCTTGATGACTTCCTCCACGTACTTGATGCCCTTGCCCTTGTAGGGCTCGGGAGGCCGCAGCTCGCGCACCTTAGCCGCGATTTGGCCGAGGAGATCCTTGTCGGCTGAAGTCAGGGTCAGCCGATTCTTTTCCACCTTGGCGCTGACGATCTTGGGCAGTTTGAAAACCACCGGATGCGCGTAGCCCAGGGCAAAGGTCACGGTGTCACCCGCGACCTCGGCGCGATAGCCGACGCCATTGATCTCAAGCTCGCGCGTCCAGCCTTCCGTCACGCCCTTGACCATGTTGGCGAGGTGCGCGCGCACGAGACCGTGGTACGCCCGCTTCTCGCGCGAATCATCCACCCGAGAAACGACAAACTTATCGCCTTCCAGCTTGATGCTGATGCCAGCAGGGAGGTTCTTGGCCAATTCACCTTTCGGCCCCTTGACCGAGAACTGGCCAGGCTTCTGACTGAGCGTCACGCCCTTGGGGACCGGAATGGGTTTGCGACCGATGCGTGACATCTACCAGACCTCGCAAAGCAGTTCGCCCCCGACCCCGGCCTTGCGGGCCGCCCGATCGGTCATGAGGCCGTGGGAAGTGGACAGGACGGCGATGCCCAGCCCGGATCGGATCTTGGGAATCCGGTCGCTTCCGACGTACACGCGCTGCCCAGGACGCGAGCGCCGGCGCAGGCCCGTGATGGCGTTGGTTCCTGGCTCGGGCCAGCGCAAGCGAACCACGATCTCGGCTTGCCCGTTGAAGTTGTCGTGGACGTCAAAGCCGGCAATGTAGCCCTCGTCCTTGAGCAACTCGGCCAGGCGCACCTTTACACGCGACGAAGGAGACATCACGTCACCTTGTCGCGCCATGATGGCGTTGCGAATCCGGGTAAGGAAATCAGCAATGGGATCGGTCATGGGCACCTACCAGCTCGACTTGATAACACCGGGAACATCGCCACGCAGGGCGAGCTGCCGGAAACAGATACGACACAACTCGAATTTGCGATAGAAGGCGCGCGCACGTCCGCACTGCTTGCAGCGATTGCGGTGGCGGACGGCAAACTTGGGTTTGGGGGGAAACATGTCGACGGTCTTCGCCATTTTTCGCTAGCTCCTAAACGGCATCCCGAGGTGGCGCAGCAACGCACGGCCTTGTTCATCCGTGCGCGCTGTGGTGGTGATCGTGATGTTCATGCCCTTGGACTTCTCCACGCGCTCGAAGCTCGCCTCGGGGAAGATGTTCCCCTCGCGAATCCCGAGGGTATAGTTGCCGCGGCCGTCAAACCCCTTGGGCGAAACGCCCTTGAAGTCGCGCACGCGGGGAAGCGCGAAGCTAACCAGGCGATCGTAGAATTCATACATGCTATCCCGCCGCAGGGTCACCATGGCGCCTATCTTCTGGTTGCCCTTGAGTTTGAACGCCGCGATGGCTTTCTTGGACTTGGTGACAATCGGCTTCTGGCCGGTGATGAGCGCCAAGTCCTCGACGCCCGAGTCCAGAATCTTGGGGTTGGTGACGGCCTCGCCCAGACCCATGTTGACCGTGATCTTGAGCAGGCGGGGCGCCTGCATCACGTTGACCAAGCCCAGCTCGGCCATCAGGCGCGGGCGCAGCTCGGTCTCGAAGAGTTTGCGCAAGCGTGACGGTTGACTTCGCTTGACCCGCTCGGCGGCAAGCTCACCCTTCGCGGCTCCACCCTTGCCCTTGCCTTCCTTGCCCTTGCCTTCCTTGCCCTTGCCCGCCGCGCGTGCAGCTTTCTTGGCCGCAGCTTCCGCCTCCTGCTCGGGAGTCAGCACTGGCTTGCCGCCCTTGGGCGGCTTGGCCGCTTCGGCTTTTTCAGGTTTGTCGTTCTGCTCAGCCATCAGTTTCTTCCTTCTGTCCCTGGCGGCTATGCCGATTCAATCACCGACCCGCACTTGACGCACAGGCGCCGCTTCTTGCTTCCTTCCTTGAATTCGACGCGACAGCGCCGACCAGCGCTACACTTTCCACACCACAGCGCGAGGTTCGAGGCTTGTATCGAGCCTTCCTTTTCCAGAATCCCGCCCCGCGGATTGCGCTGGGTGGGCTTGGTGTGACGTTTGATCATGTTGATCCGCTCGACCACCACGCGGCCCTTGCGGGAGAGGATGCGCAGCACCCGACCGCGCTTGCCCTTCTCCTTGCCGGCAATCACCACCACGGTGTCGCCTTTGCGAACGTGCATCACAGCACCTCCGGAGCCAAAGAGATAATCTTCATGAAGCGCTTGGCGCGCAGTTCGCGGGCCACCGGCCCGAAAATGCGGGTTCCCACCGGCTCGTTGTCCTTGTCGACCAGGACCGCCGAGTTCGCGTCGAAGCGGATGTAGGAGCCATCCGGGCGCGACACCTCTTTCTTGGTCCGCACGATCACCGCCCGGGCTATTTCACCCTTTTTCACCTTGGCGTTGGGAATGGCTTCCTTGATGGACACGATGATTATGTCACCCAAGGAAGCGTACCTGCGTCTAGTACCACCCAACACCCGGATGCACATAATCTTCTTGGCACCCGAGTTGTCGGCCACATCGAGAGTTGTCGTCGTCTGGACCATGATCTGAACCTGTCATCCGTTTCTTGACTGCGCGAGCCGGGCTACCCTTCCTGGGGTCGATCCAGAAGCCGTTCCACCCGCCAGCGCTTCTGGCGCGAAAGCGGACGTGACTCCACGATCAGCACGCGATCACCCACCCGGTATTCGTTCTTTTCGTCATGCGCCTTGTACTTCGCGCGTTTGGTCATGTACTTGCCGTACTTGGCGTGGGCCAGACGGCGCTCGACCGTCACCACCCGCGTCTTGTTCATCTTGTCGCCGGTCACAATACCGATCAGCTTTCGCTTCCGCGACTGGGGTCGCGAACTCGCGGCGGCCTGGTCGCCTGGGGCGGGGCTGGATACTTGGTTGGCCACGACCTATTTCTCCTTGGCGGGGGTAGCCGGTACAGGCGACGTGCGCAGCCGCTCGGCCAGCACCGTGTTCACCCGCGCGATGTCCCGCCGGGTGTGGCGTACCAGCATCGTGTTCTCGAGCTGGTTGGTGTTCTTCTTCAACCGATACTGGAAGAGATCCTCTTCCAACTTTCGCAGGGTACGGGCCAATTCGGCCGGCTCGTTTCCGCGCAGGTCTTTTGCCTGGATCTTGCCTTTCATAGCGCGTGCTCCCGTCCAATGACTCGCGAGCGCACGGCCAGCTTGTGCTCGGCCAGATGAAAGGCCTGTTTGGCCAATTCTTCGGTGACGCCCTCAAGTTCGTACATTACCCGGCCGGGCCGGATCACCGCCACCCACTCCTCCGGCGTGCCCTTGCCTTTGCCCATGCGGGTNNGAAATGGGTTTGTCCGGGAAGATGCGCACGTACAACTTTCCACCCCGCTTCACGTGACGTGAAATCGCGGTGCGGGCCGCCTCGATCTGGCGCGCGGTCACGAAGCCGCACGTCATCGCCTGCAAACCATATTCGCCGAAGGAGACGAACGCGCCGCCTTTGCAGACACCGCGCATCTTTCCCTTCTGTTGCTTGCGCCACTTGACTCGATCAGGTGCCAGCATGGTTTCCTCTCGTTGCGCCTAGGCCAGCCGAGCCGACCGTTGCGGAAGAACCTCGCCCTTGAAAATCCAACACTTCACCCCGATGGCGCCGTAGGTGGTGTTGGCCTCGGTGAAGCCGTACTCGATGTCGGCGCGCAGGGTGTGCAGGGGCACGCGGCCCTCGTGGTACCACTCGTAGCGAGCCATTTCGGCGCCGCCCAGGCGGCCAGAACAAGCCAGACGGATGCCCTTGGCGCCGAACTTCATCGCGGTTTGCACCGCCTTCTTCATGGCGCGACGGAAGGCCACCCGGCGTTCGAGCTGCGTCGCCACATTCTCGGCCACAAGCTGCGCATTGGTCTCGGCCTTGCGCACTTCCTGAATGTTGAGAAACACCTCGTTGGAGGTCAGCGCCTGGACTTCCTTCTTCAAGGTCTCGACACCGGCGCCGCGCTTGCCGATGACGATTCCCGGCCGCGCAGTGCTGATGTTGATCTTCACCTTGTTGGCGGCGCGTTCGACCTCGACTGAGGCTACCCCGGCATGCCCCAGTTTCTCCTTCACGAACTTCTTGAGGCGGATGTCTTCATGCAACCACTTCGCAAAATCTTTCTCCGAATACCATTGTGAACTCCAGCCGCGGACGACGCCGAGACGAAAACCTATCGGATGTGTCTTCTGACCCATTGCGATTACTCCTGCGCCACGTCGACCACGACGGTCACGTTGGAGGTTCGGCGGTTGATCCGGTTGGCACGCCCCATGGACCGTGCTAGCCAGCGTTTCTCGGTCGGTCCCGGGTCGATACTTACCTTGACCACCACCAGCGCATCGGCGTCAGCCTTGTCGTTGGTGGTCGCGTTGGCGACCGCGGATCCCAAAACTTTTGACAACATCCGGGCGGCCTTGCGCGGCTGAAGATGCAGGATCGACAGCGCCTCGGCCACGTTCCGCCCGCGGATCATGTCGGCCACCATGCGCACCTTGCGTGGCGACTGTCGGAAGCGTCTCAACATTGCCTGTGCCATGTTCGTCGTCCTTCTCTTCCTACTTCTTCTCCGCCGCGGGTGCCGCAGGCGCCGCACCCGGAGCCGGGGCTGCCGCGCCGGGCGCCGCGGGCGCACCGGGCGCAGACGCGCCGGCGGCAGCCTTGCGATCACCCGAGTGAGTCTGGAAGATGCGGGTAGGCGCAAATTCACCCAGCTTGTGCCCAACCATGTTCTCGGTCACGAACACGGGCAGGAACTTGCGCCCGTTGTGCACCGCAAAGGTCAGGCCGACCATGTCGGGAATGATGGTGGAGCGACGCGACCAGGTCTTGATGACCTTCTTGGCTTTCTGCTGTTGCATGTCGGTCACCTTTTTCATCAGGTGACTGTCCACGAATGCACCTTTCTTGACTGAGCGTGCCATGGCTACGCCTTCTTTCCCCGACGCTTGACGATCATGCGATCCGTCCTCTTGTTCTGCCGAGTCTTGAGCCCCTTGCTGAGCTGGCCCCAGGGCGAACAGGGATGGCGGCCGCCGGACGACCGGCCTTCGCCACCGCCCATGGGATGATCGACGGGATTCATGGTGACGCCGCGATTGTGGGGACGCCGACCCAGCCAGCGAGTTCGACCGGCCTTGCCGTTGTGCACGCTGTTGTGCTCGAGGTTGCCCAATTGCCCGACCGTGGCCCGGCAATTGAGGTGAACCAGACGAACCTCGCCCGAGGGCAAGCGCACCTGGCCCCAATCGCCTTCCTTGGCCATGAGCTGGGCCCCACTGCCGGCGGAGCGAACCAATTGCGCACGCCCCGCTACCTTCAGTTCCACGTTGTGAATGGTGGTGCCGAGCGGGATGTTGCGTAGGGGCAAGGCGTTGCCGGGTTTGATGTCGGCACTGGCCGAAGAAACCACCGTATCGCCCACCGCCAGCCCGACCGGCCACAGAATGTATCGCTTCTCACCGTCCACATAGTGCAGAAGAGCGATGCGCGCGCTGCGGTTGGGGTCGTACTCGATGCTGGCCACCCGGGCCGGCACACCGAGTTTGTCGCGACGAAAATCGATGACCCGGAAGCGACGCTTGTGTCCGCCGCCTCGGAAACGCGAGGTCACGCGACCGAAATGGTTGCGGCCGCCGGTCGACGGTTTGGCTTCGGTCAGTGCCTTGAGCGGCTGGTTGCCTCGGGTGATCTCGGAGAAATCGGGCGCCATCCTGCCACGCACACCGGGCGTTGTCGGGTTGATAGTACGAAGGCCCATGAACTAGACTCCCTCGAAGAATTCGATCTTCTGGCCGGCCGCCAGGGTTACCAATGCGCGTTTCCAATTGGATCGCCGCCCGATATGGCGCCCCACCCGCCGTTGCTTTCCCCGCACGATCGCCGTGCGCACCTTGAGAACGTTGACGTTCCAAAGCTTCTCGACCGCGTGCTTGATTTCGATCTTGTTGGCATCACGCACCACTTCGAGCAGGAGCTGGGGCTGGACCTGCTCCGCATCGAGGTTCTCCTCCGGTCGGCCGCCGGTCTCCTTGAGCATGGAGCCCTTTTCCGTCAGGAGCGGGCGTTTGATGATTTTTTCAGGGGAGCGCATGACTTGCCTTTCCTAAGCCGCAGCCTCACCACCGCCGCCCACGATACGCGCCTCGACTGCCTTGACGACGTCCTTGGCGATGACCAGTCCAGAGTGCATGAGAATGTCGTAGACGTTGAGCCCCTCGGGCGGCAGGCAGGTGTAGGCGGACAGGTTGCGCACCGACTTGACCAGATTGCCGTTGCCTTTGCCGTCCACCACCACCGCTGAGTCGACGCCCAGCGCCTTGAGCACGCCCGCCATGCGCTTGGTCTTGGGCGTCTCGATGACCAGACGCTCGACGATAACCAACTTCTTCTCTTGCGCGCGCAGGGACAGTGCCGAGGCCAAAGCCGCCTTCTTGACCTTGCGGGGCAAGGTGTATTCGTAGTCGCGCGGGTGAGGCCCGAAGACCTTTCCGCCGCCCACGAAGTTAGGTGAGCGGGTCGAACCCTGGCGCGCGTTGCCGGTGCCCTTCTGGCGGTAGGGTTTCTTGCCGCCGCCACGCACGAATTTGCGCGTGAGGGTCGAATGGGTGCCCGCGCGTCGCGCAGCCTGTTGGGCTTTCACCATTTCCCACAGGAGATGTTCGCGTACTTTGCAGCCGAACACCTCGTCGGCCAGTTCCATCTGGCCGACTTTCTCGCCTTCCATGTTGACGACGTCGATCTGCATGGCCTTCCTCAGGTCTTGATCTCGACATCCACGCCGGCCGACAGGTCGAGCTTCATGAGCGCGTCCAGCGTCTGTTGGGTGGGGTCGATGATGTCAAGCAGCCGCTTGTGCGTGCGGATCTCGAACTGCTCACGCGACTTCTTGTCGACGTGGGGCGAACGCAGCACGCAGTATTTGTTGATCTTGGTCGGCAGCGGGATGGGGCCTGCGACCTTCGCGCCGGTCCGCTTGGCAGTGTCCACAATCTCACCCGCCGACTGGTCGAGCAGGCGGTGATCGTAGGCCTTTAGCCGAATCCTGATTTTGGGTGTCACGTTGCGCCCCCTTCTAGTGTCCTTTGGGAAACTCCGCCAGGTCTACCTACTCAAGGATCTGGGTCACGACACCGGAACCCACGGTCTTGCCGCCTTCCCGAATAGCGAAACGCAGCTTCTCTTCGCACGCGATCGGCGTGATCAGATTGATCTCCATGTTCACGTTGTCCCCAGGCATCACCATCTCCATCCCTTCCGGCAGCTTCACCTCTCCCGTTACGTCCGTCGTCCGAAAGTAGAATTGCGGCCGATAGCCCTTGAAAAATGGCGTGTGCCGCCCCCCCTCTTCCTTCTTCAATACGTAGATCTGCCCGCGGAAATTCTTGTGTGGCGTGATCGACCCTGGCTTCGCCAACACTTGCCCTCGCTCCACGTCCTCCCGCTTCGTCCCGCGCAACAACGCCCCGATGTTGTCACCCGCTCGCCCCTCGTCCAATAGCTTCCGGAACATCTCTACCCCGGTCACCACCGTCTTCTGCGTGTCCTTGAATCCCACGATCTCCACTTCCTCTCCCACCTTCACGATCCCTCGCTCCACTCTCCCAGTCACCACCGTCCCTCGCCCGGAAATCGTGAACACATCCTCCACCGGCATCAAGAACGGCTTGTCCGTCTCCCGCTTCGGCTCCGGGATGAAGCTGTCCAGCGCTTCCATCAGCTTCCAGATCGANNCGCAACTCCAACTCCACCAGGTCCATCAGCTCCGCATCCTCCTTTGCCACCATGTCTACCTTGTTCAGATACACAACGATCGATGGCACCCCTACCTGTCGCGCCAGCAGTATGTGCTCACGCGTCTGCGGCATCGGTCCGTCCGGCGCCGATACCACCAGCACCGCCCCATCCATCTGCGCTGCTCCCGTGATC
>PMJO01000155.1 GCA_003158455.1 Myxococcales bacterium
CGGGTCGCTGTCTCGTCACTCTCGCTTCTGGGCAATCCAGCCCCTGGCGAATCGCGGTCAGTGCCACAGGCGTATACTGGACCAATATCAACTACGGCACTGTGATGACGGTATATCTGGACGGCGGCACGCCCACCGCGGTCACCCGCACGGCCGGGTATCCCGATGCCATCGCGGTGGACACCACGTGCGTCTATTGGAGCGACGACCTCGCCGGTGCCGTAATGAAGGTGCCTCTGAATGGTGGCGTCGTCACAAAGCTTGTTTCCGGACAGTCAACCCTCGGTGCCATCGCGGTGGGTGCCACAAGTATCTACTGGATCACCGGCGATGCGGTGATGAAGGTGCCGCTGGACGGTGGCGCCGTTGCCACACTCGCCTACGGGCAGTCCTCTCCTGCCGGGATCGCCGTGGACGCGAGAAACGTCTACTGGACGAACATGGGCTCGGGGCCATTCGGCGGTACGATGATGAAGGTGCCATTGAACGGTGGCATTCCCGCCACGCTGGCCGCCACGCAGCTCAACCCCGGCGACGTCGCGGTGGACGCCACAAGCGTCTACTGGATCAACATTGACCAGACAGAAGAGTCGCGTCTCGGCAGTGTAGTGAAGATACCTTTGGGTGGTGGCACTTGCACCACGTTAGCCTCCGGGCTGTCGTTTCCAGTTGGCATAGCTGTGGATGCCACCGGCGTCTACTGGACCGACGGAGGCGTCGGCAACGTGATGAAGGTGCCCCTGGGCGGCGGCACTCCCACAACACTCGCCTCCGAGCAGGACGGTCCCTGGGGAATTGCCGTGGACTCCACGAGTGTCTACTGGGCTAACAGAAGCGACGGCACGGTGATGAAGTTGACTCCGAAATAGGCGATGCTTCACCAAAGCTGGCGGCAACGGAAAGACTCGAATATCGTTGGCTGGTCGAATGCCGAGTAGCCCCGTTGAGCAGCACCTAGGACGATGGCCGAGAAAGGCTTTCAGGAGGTTATTGATGCGAAGGCGGTTCTGTAGGCTTGGCGCCTCACTTCTCTTGTTGTCCCTGCTTGTCACCTCGTGTGGAAGCAAGAATTCTGGATCCATAATGGATCTACGGGGTCGATTGATCAACGCACCCGAGGACTTCTATCTCGACCTGTGCAACACGGGAGAACGTCTATGGGTGGCTTTGTACGCTCTTGAGCCCTGGTTCCCGCAGATCAGCGGCACAGCGGATGGTGGAACTGCTGTCGGGCTTTCTCCACCTCTCTTCGTCGACATGACAGCGAAGGTCGAATCGAACGGGCCCTACGGCCATGCAACCAAGACGTCGAGGGCCGTCGTCGAAATAGAGACGATGCGCTCTATTACGCCGGACATCCCGTCGGACTGCACGCAGTAGTCAGCCGCGGTCCCGTCTACTGGGGGCGCCGTCGCTGAGCTGCCTTTGCCCGAGAAGAATCGCCTCCGACCTCGAGAGGTCCGACTTCCGGTCCGGTCCAGGCTTGGCCCGCGACACGCTGCCCCTGGCATGTGAGCAAACACAGCGTAACGTCTAGGCATGAAGCTCCCAGTGGTGCTGAAACCTGGCGAAGACGGCTGGATTGTGGCGGAATGCCCGCTCATTCCTGGATGCATCAGCCAAGGCAAGAACCACGACGAGGCTCTCGCCAATATCCGCGAGGCAATCGAGCTTTGCCTCCAGACCAAGGATCAGGAGGGTTGGGAACTGCCCCCGAATTACGAGGTCGTTGACATCAACATACTCGCGGCCTGACCGTGCCGCCGCTTCCTGTCATCTCTGGGTCAGCGTCCCCTGCTTTCCGCCGGCGTTTCGTGGTATTCGTCTGATCCGACGCCGTGCGGGACCAGGATCTGTTCGAGACCCAAGAAGCAACGCCATATGCGGCGCACGAGCAGCGGCGTTTCGGGGAGCGATTCCTGGTTGAGGCGTTGGTCGCCAGCGGGGGCATGGGGATGGTGTTCCGCGGGCGCGACATTCTCGACGGACAGCCGGTGGCGCTGAAGGTTCTGCGCCGGCACGGACACAACCCGACAGAGCGCTTCTTTCGCGAGGCAGAGGCGCTGGCTGCGCTTTCCCATCCGGCCATCGTGCGCTATGTGGCACACGGCACGACCCCGCAGGGTGAGCCATACCTGGTGATGGAGTGGCTGGATGGCGAAACCCTGGCGGATCGGCTTTTTCGTGGGGCCATTGGGCCGGTGGCAGCGGCGCGCTTGGGCAGCCGCGTGCTGCAAGCCCTGGCCGTGGCACATGGCCGCGGCATCGTCCACCGGGACATCAAGCCGTCGAATGTGTTCCTGCCCGGGGCGGACCTGGCCCAGGCCAAGCTGCTCGACTTCGGCATTGCGCGCCGGGCGCAGGATGACTTGCCGGTGACCCGGCCCGGGACAACCGTGGGCACGCCGATGTACATGGCGCCTGAACAGAAGCGCGACGGGGACGCGGTCGACCGGCGCGCGGACATCTTCTCGCTCGGTTGCGTGCTCTACGAATGCGCGACCGGCGCGCCGCCGCGACTGCACGAGAGCGACGGCGGCGGGGTTCATACCTGGGAAACCACGGATCTCGATTATGGGATTCCGCCGCCGTTGCAAGGGGTGCTGGAGCGCATGCTGGCTTTGCAACCGGCCGAGCGGCCCGACAACGCCGAAGAGCTGTCAGCCGAGCTGGCATTGGTGGCAGAGGCTTTGGCGGCGGCGGGACAAAATGTGAAGCCAACCCGTCGGCACGAAGCCTTGTCGGGGGACGAGCAGCGGGTGGTGGCCGTGGTGATGGTGTCGAGCGGGACTGGCGACCAACCGCGCCCATCGGCCTGGCAAGAGTTGCTGGCCGCACATGGGGCGCGGGCCGAGCGCATGGCCAATGGCACGACCAAGATCGTTTTCGCTAGTCAGGCCACCCCGATCGACCAGGCCACCCAGGCCGCGCGCTGTGCCCTGCGCCTGAAGGCCGCGTTGCCCGAGGCCAGCCTGGGCATCAGCACCAGCCGCGCTGACCTGGCGGGCA
>PMJO01000099.1 GCA_003158455.1 Myxococcales bacterium
AAGGTCGCGAGAACCATCCCGGGCCGGACCACGCGGAAGTCGAGCTTGAACCCGATAGGGTTGTCCTTGCCACAGAGCAAGCAGCGCGAGTGCTCGGCGATTTTCATCGCATCCAGCTTCTGCTGCGCCAGCGAGACCGCCGTGGCCTCGGGCATCCTCTCGGGTGAAAAGTCGTTCATCGGCTACTTCCTCGCCGCGACTGCGGCATCGTAGGCTTCTTGCAAGACGTCCACCACGGCCTCCTCGGTCAGATCGTAAAGATAGGGCCGGCCATCAATGAAGAGGCTGGGCGTGGCGTCGACCCTGTTGCGCAGTCCCTCCTGCTTGCAGGCAACCAGCTCGTCGCGGGTCTTGGGATCGGCAAATGTGCGTTCGAACGCGGCGCGATCAAGCCCCGCTGCCACGGCCCACTCGGGAAGAACGGCCGGGCTGAAGCTGTTGAAACGTTTGTAGACCAGCAGGGCAAACGGCCAAAAGCGGCCGAGCTTGGCTGCGCTCATCAAAGCCAATCCGCCCTCGGTCGAGCCAGGGTGGCTCTTCAAGGGGAACGGACGCATATACAGGCGAACCTTGCCAGCCAGCGGCCCGTCAGTGACCGCGGCATATAGCGCGGGAACCATGACCTTGCAGAAGGGGCAGCGCGAACAGGCATAGACCACGACGGTCACGGGTGCGTTCGCCGCGCCCGCTCTGAAGGCTTCGTCCAGCGTCAGCGTTGCGCGGGGTCCGGTGGGCAGCATGGTCTGCGCCCGCTTGGACAGGGCGTGTTCGATCTGCTTGCGGTCCTGGCCGGCCTTCACCTGTCGGCAGATATCGGCCGCCAGGCGCAGCACCACCGGCTTGGGTGGCTTGGCCTCCAGGCAACGCGCAAAAGTTTCATCGCAGCCATCGTACGGGTGCAGGGCCGAGAAGATCGTCTGCGCCAGAGCCTTCTTGTCGGCAGGCAGGGCATCGCAGGCGCAAGTCTGGGCCAGGCTAGTGCGGATGGGGCCGAAGAATGCGGCGCCGATGATCAGCAAGGACACAATATGATGTTTCTTCATGAGATCTCCGGGGCGGCCGCGTTCTTGCGCCGGCCTAACAGGCGGTCCAGGCCAAGCGGCCTACGATCGAAGATGAAGACATAGACGGCAAGCAGCAGCCAGCTCAAATCGCGCAGGATGGTGTGCCACGAGATTGGATCGTCGGCCGAGCCTTGCGAGGCAAAGCAGCCGCATGACATGTCCAGGCCCTTGGCCACGGCAATGGAGATTGCCACCGTGAACATGGCCATCATTCCCGCCATCAGCAGCGCGGCGGCTCGAGTGCGAAATCCGAGCAGCAGCATCAACCCTGCGGCCAGTTCCACCCAGGGCAGCACGATGGCCAGCGGGTTCACCAGATAGAGCGGTAGGATCTGGTAGGTCGCGATGTCGAGCGCAAAGGCCGCCGGATCCAGGATCTTGTGCCAGCAGGCGAAGAGAAAGATCGCCGCCAGATACAGGCGTGCGGCCATGGCGAAAATGGCATGTCCGCGCCAGTCGAAGAAGCCCCTCATCGCGCACCTCGCAGGCCTGCGGCTTTCTCCAGCGGCGGCGCCCCGCCCTCGACGAAGCGCACGTTGCGGATTCCCTTGCCCGCAATTTCACGTGCCAGTTGCTCGCCCGAATCGGGATTGCCGCCGTCGCCGAACACCACTACCCGGCCGGCGCCCGAGGATGCGATCCGGCGGACCTGCTCGGGAGCAGTCGGCTCCAGATAGTCGAACGGAATGGCAATGGCTCCCGTCGGGTGCCAGCGCTGGTGCTCTGCGGCCGAGCGGGCATCGACCAGCAAAGTGCGCGTGTCCCAGACCGCGGGGTCGTCAGCCTGGATCGCTTGCGTGTCGCCCGATCCCTCGGGACAGGGGACCAGGATCTCGTACTCGGTTCGCTGCACGAATGCGATCCCACCCGGGCGAAGGGCGTTGGTCGCTGCGCCCACGGCCGCGCACGCGGCCAGCACGAGAAGCGCGTCGCGCACAGTCGCACGCAGCGATTGCAGATGCACCGGGTGGATCGCCGCAGGCGCTATTCCCGGCATGATGAGCTCCGCTGCACGGACTCGTCCTGGCGCAAGAGATCCTGTACCCGCTCGGTCAGCTCACGGTTGTGAAGCCCGTAGTCGAGAGCCACATGGTCGGACTGCGAGACCGCTGCCGGCAGCCAAGGATCGGCCGTGAAGGTCCAGATCAACTTGGCTAGCAGGCGATGGTCCGTGTAGGCGAAAGGCTGCGCTGTGCTGTCGCGGTCGGAGAATTCGTAGGTGAAACCGAGCTTCAACTGATCGCGGAACGGCGGGGCAAAGACGCTAGCCGACAGCTTGAGCAGGCGGTCATCGCGTTCGCGCACAGGCAAATTGAGATAGCCGTTCCAGCGCGGATAGAGATCGTAGCTGCCCAGAAAGCCGGCGCGCATGGACCACCGGCGGGGCAGGCGGAAATCGGCGGCGATCAGCAGCGAGGCGCCGCGCAGGTCCCAGGCGTCGTTCTTGGCGTCGTAGAAGCGGCCGCTGAGCGCGCCCAAGACGTGCAATCGATGTTCCAGCTCGAAGCCACCGCCAATCCCTCCGTCGGCCTCCAGACGGGTCCGCCCAATCTCACGGAAATTTCGCTGCCCGAACCCACCGAAAACCGTCAGCCCTGAGAAAACTTCGACTTCCACCTCACCGCGATGGGAATCGTAGAACCAGAAGGGCCCCTCCTGGTAGGGATCGCCGCCCGCCAGCAGCAGGGATTCGTAGTGATAGGCAAGCAGCACGCTGTGCTTTCCCCTGCCCAGCAAGACACCCGGCCGGCCGCCCAGCATGAGGTAGCTGAAATTCCGTCCGGCAGCAGCCGAATATCCCAGAGCGCGCACGTCAGCCTCCAGTGATGGGCGCAACCAGGATCGTCCGGGCATCACGAAGCGAAGCCAGATGGCAGTCTGACCGACTGGGCTGGCTTCTGCCTTGCCCGCGTCCGTCGGTTCAGCGGGCGAGCCGGCGCGTGCGTTTGCCGTCCAGCCCAGGCTCAGGTCCAGCCGGCCGGAAACCGGCGGCAGATGGCCGGGCTCCAACTCGTCTTGCAACTGGCTGATGGCAACGCGATCCTCGGGATACGCGAAATATCCCGCACGTGCTTCATCCAGCCGTGTCTCTGCCTCGGCCTGCGAGCCAGCCCGCTGCTCCAGCATGGCCAGCAGCAGCGCCCGGCGGGCCTTCTCGGGCTGCCAATGGGAGCAGGCGCTGTCAAGCAACGTGCGCGCCTGATCCAGAGCGCCTTGCCGGATCTGAATCCAGGCCAGCCAGAGCTGGAGGTTGCAGTCCTCGGGATGAAGCCCAACGGCAGCGGCGACAGTGCGCAAGGCCCAGAAATCGTTGCTGTCATCGAGGTAGGCGCGCGCCAGCAAAAGGCGCAGACTTTCAGACGTGGGATCGCGCTCGATCTCCGTCTTGAGCAGCGGAATGGCCTGCGCCCCTTGGCCGTGGGCCAGAAGCGCGCGCACCCGCGCTTCGGCTTGCTGGCGTGTCTCGACTTCTTGCGCGGCAACCTGCGATCCCTCCAGGATGACCCATGCCACCGCTAGCGCGAAGCCCATCGCCCTCATGGTGCGTTCCGATCCGCGCAGCAGCGAAAACCCTTGGCGGAAGGGGTCCAGTTGGCTGGGATGTAGTCGCAGCGGTGGTAGGTGACCGAGTCCGAGCAGTTGTAGGCCCCGCCCCGCACGGTCATGTCGGTCCCGCCCGCCACATGCTCCCAGACGTTTCCGTTCATGTCGAAGACGCCCCAGGCGTTCGTGCATGCGGGAAAACTGCCAGTTGGAGCCAGGTGAAAGTTGCCCCCGAAGGCATCGATCCCGTTACACGTGGTGGGATTGTAACTGGCACCATAGGCGTACACGGTCTGGCCTGGACCCTCGCAAGCCATCTGCCACTCGGAGAGCGAGCACAGGCGTTTGCCTGCTGCCTCACACGCCAGCGATGCCTCGGCGTTGCTGCCCACCTGCCAGGGTAGTACCCCCGCCACACTGCGCGCTTGCGAGCCGTCGCTGCCTGCGCTGGTCCCGGTGGCGTCGCTGTGCGAGGCTTCGTAAATGTCGATGCAGAAGCCCCCGACAGGGGCCATGAGCGGCGGACACACTGGAGCTGCGTCCGCTTCGGCGTCGACTGGTGCTTTGGTTTGTTCGCCATCACTCGCATCGGGCATCACCGGCGTGGTGTCCCCTTCGGCGTCGTCTGAGACCTCGGATTGGTCGTCATCGCCCGCGTCGGGCATCGCTACCGGGGGGGGCGTGGTGGATGCGTCCTGTAAGACGCACGCACCGCTCTGGAGGTTGCAGACCTGAGGCGCCGGGCAATCGAATTTGTCGTAGCAGACCCCCTTCACGCACCCAATCGAGGAGCAGAGGGCAGCAATGATCGCCAGTCGTCTCATGCGGCACCTATTGTGGCCCTTTGTCGCCGCGAAGGTGATGGAGTTCCCATCGAACCCCGCCATCAGGCGCCCAGTACAGGCGAACCTGGCAGCGCAGCCCGCCGGCCAGCTCCTGGTGCTCGGATCGCATGCGCGCGAAATCGGTCGCCTCGATGAATTCCCGCAAGAGCGTAGCCTCCAGCGTCGATCTCATGTCGTGTCGAGTGGTCAGCTTCTCGACAATTCGCCGCCAAGCCTGCCGGGCAACGGTCTCAATGCAGACAGGCCCGAGTTGCAAGACAACTTCACCACCGCGCATGAAATGCGCCACATCGCCTCGATCTTTGGCAGGCATGGGCCAGGCCTTCCAGGCGAATCAGGTGGCTTTAGCTACGTTCGCCGCATCCGTGGCCCTGGCCGTGACCATGGCCATGCCCGTGGTGGGCGCAGGCGCCATCAAGACTCATCAGGGGAAGCTGGCCCGCCTTGAGAGCGGCCAGGTTTTCGTCGACGGTCGCGTGCTGCGCGGCGAACACCTGGATGCCTGCAGCGGCAAGCCGGTTCAGGGCACCCATTCCGATGCCGCCCACAATCACACTCTCGACGTGCGCGCTTTGCAGCGTGCCTATCGCGCCGCACATGTGCTGGCCCCCCGTCACGACCGTCTGGTAGGTGCCGACTTCGGTGTTCACGATCAGGAAGGCCGGAGCCGATCCAAAGTGGGCGCACACCGGGCTTGCCCCGTGCTGGGGTTCGTTTACGGGAATGCAGACGTTCATGGCTTCTTTCTCCCTTTCTTGTTGGTCGTTTCCCTCTCCAAACTTGGCGCAGCGGCGTGCTGGTCCTCTCCGTCATGCAGCTCGCAGCAGCGTCGGCCAGCCCGTCGGACCGCGCCGCCGTCGATGAGCAGCGCCTTTCCGTGGACCAAGGCGTCGGCCAGTTTGCGATGGGCCGAGTCGATGATCCGGCTGAAGGTCGGCCGCGAGATTCCCATCTGCTTGGCGGCCTTCTCCTGGTACAGCTGCGCCAGATCGGCCAGCCGAATGGCCTCGAACTCATCGAGGGTCATGACCACCTGATCGATCTCGCGCAGAGGAATGCCGGCCGGTTTGAATACAGCGGAGGGTGGCTCCCCACAGATGCGGCGGCAGCAGAATGGTCGTGGCAAGGCTGACCTCGACCCTGGTTATGCACGTATGTTCATTATTTGTCAACTGGTGGTTCTTCTCTGCCGAAGAACGTTTGGCGCAAGATGCTGATTTCCGCGAGCGTCGCGAATCCTCTTTCCCGTTCTTGGCTCTCAGAGAAGACTGCGGTCACTACTCACTATGCACCTATCTCGCTCTACTATTGTTGCGCGTGTCCCCGGTTCAGATCGGTTCTTGCTGGTCCAGCCCTTGACCGGCGAGGTCGCCATGTTTGATGGAGAGGAAGCGGCCAGCTTGCGCGGGATCACGGCAGAACAACCCTTGCCGTCAGAATTGCCCCTGGCCGACATGCACGCGGCCCGGTTCGCGGTGGAATCCGAAGATGACGAGCGGGCCATGCTGGCCGAGGCTTACGCCAATTACCTGGAGGAGATGGAGCGCACGCCGACCCAGCTCATCGTCGTGCCCACATTCGGCTGCAACCTGAGTTGCACGTACTGCTACCAGGAGCCTTTCGTCGGTGGGTCGAGCGGACTGATCGCGCCCGAAACGATCGCGGCGCTGTTTTCCTACATCGATCGCTTTCACGGACAGGAGCAACCTCGGCCCTATCTCACCCTGTTTGGAGGAGAGCCACTGATGGACTCGCCAGCGCACCACGATCGGATCGGGCGTTTGATGGCTGGCGCAAATGAACGCGGCATGGGCGTGGCCGTGGTGACGAATGGCTACGATGTCCAAGCCTTTCTGCCGCTTCTCTTAGGTGGTGCCGTGCGCGAGGTCCAGGTGACGCTGGATGGCCCCCCGGAGATCCACGATCGGCGCCGCGTTCTGCACAACGGGCTGGGAACCTTCGCGCGGGTCGCGGCCGGCATCGATGCTTTGCTGGCTGCCCAGATTCCCGTGAATCTTCGGGTGGTGGTTGACCGCGACAACCTGCCGGTCTTGCCAGCCCTGGCCAGACTGGCGGCGGAACGTGGCTGGCTCGACCGTCCCGAGTCGACCTTCAAAACGCAGATCGGGCGCAACTATGAACTCTTCGGCTGCGCCAGCCGCCAGGGGCGCGAGCAACTCTTCGACCGGCTGGATCTCTGGACGGCATACTTGGCGCTGGCGGAGATGCATCCCGAGTTGCGGCGGTTTCACCAGCCGCGCCTGCACGGCATGCGCCATCTGGCCGAAACCGGCGAATGGCCGCCTGCCACCTTTGATAGCTGCCCCGCTGCCAAGAAGGAATGGGCTTTTGCCCCTGATGGCGGCCTGTACGGCTGCACGGCCACCGTGGGTCATCAGGCACACCGGCTGGGAAGTTATGCACCCAGCATCAAGCGCGACGAAGACGCCATTGCCCGCTGGCGCGATCGAAACGTGTTTTCTATTCCGGCCTGCCAAGTCTGTTCTGTGGCTTCGGTGTGTGGCGGCGGCTGCGGCGCCGTGGCCCTGAATCACACCGGCACCGTGGCAGCACCGGACTGCCGGCCGGTTCGGGAACTGCTAGGGCTGGGCGCTCGCTACTATCGCCTGGGTGACGACTGATTCACCGCTACAGTCGGCCGCCAGCTCCGATGAGGTAGCCCAGCAACGCGCCGTAGAGAGTGGAGATGTACGGGTTCGAGGTAATCGGGCATGCGCCCGAACTGCAACCCACTAGCCGGTAGTACCCGAATCCGAGAGCACCACCGACCACGACCGAGGCCAAGGTGAAGAGAGTCATCTTCGTCTCCTGCGCAAGAGCGAGTCGCATCGGATCACCCGCAGCATCCCCCGCCGCTGCTGGCGGTCGCCGTTTTGGCTTGGTTTTCGACCTTGGCGCGAACCTCCGCCATGTCGAGCGCCTTGATCTCGTCGATCAGCTTCTGCAGCGCGTTCCCGGGCAACGCACCAGCCTGTTCGAAAATGAGAATCCCGTCGCGGAACGCCATCAGGGTCGGGATGGCCTGGATGCCGAAGGTCCCAGCCAAGTCCGGCTGGTCCTCGGTGTTGACCTTGCCGAACACGACATCTGGGTTGGCCTCGGAGGACTTCTCAAACACCGGGCCGAATACGCGACACGGGCCGCACCAGGGTGCCCAGAAATCCACCAGCACGATGCCAGTCTTCACGGTCTGGTCGAAGTTGCCTTGATCGAGTGCCTTGGTTGCCATGTTTCATCTCCCTCTTGCCCGGTGAGAGCCACTCTTGGTGAAAAGGATTCAGCGTGCAGGCATGCCGTCTTTTTTCCTTGAGCCAGGACCCGCGCAAAAGATTCGCGGATTGGCGAACCCAAATGTCTCTTTCTGGCTCTCACAGGGCGTGAAAAAGCGAGTCATAATCGTTGGAGGCGTTGCCGGCGGCGCCTCGGCGGCGGCGCGATTGCGCCGTCTGGACGAGAACGCCGAGATAGTTATCTTCGAACGCGGTGCGTTCGTGTCATTCGCCAATTGTGGCCTGCCCTACCGAGTCGGCGACGTCATCACCGACGAGCGAAAGCTGCTCGTGGCCACCCCGGAATTGCTGCGTGACCGTTTTCGCATTGAGGTCCACACCGAACACGAGGTCACCGCCATCGACCGTATCGCGCGCACGGTCACCGTGCGAAATCTTTCGGACGGTTCCGAGCGGCAAGAGACCTACGACGCCTTGCTGCTGTCCCCGGGCGCGGTGCCCATCCGACCACCGATCCCAGACATCGGCTTGCCGGGCGTCTTCACGGTGCGGAGCATCCCGGACGTACGACAGATCCGCGCCTGGATTGACAAGCATGCCGCCAAGCGCGCCGTCATCGTAGGGGGCGGCTTCATCGGACTGGAGATGGCGGAGAATCTGCGCCATCGCGGACTGGATGTAACGGTCATCGAAAAACTGGACCAGCTCATGCCTCCTCTCGACCCCGAGATGGCGATTCCGGTGCGGCTGCATTGTGAATCCCATGGCGTGACTGTGCGCCTGGGGGACGGCCTGGCCTCGCTCGCGGCGGCCGCCAACGGCGGGCTGACTGTGCGCACGGACCACAACCTGGAAATCGCGGCCGACCTGGTCATTCTTTCCATCGGGGTGCGGCCGGAAACCCAGCTCGCGAAGGCGGCGGGTCTGACCATCGGGCCACGCGGAGGCATCGTCGTCGATTCGCACATGCGCACGAGCGATCCAAGCATCTGGGCGGTGGGAGATGCCGTGGAGACTTTCGACGTGGTCACCACCAGCCCAGCGCTCGTTCCGCTCGCAGGCCCAGCGAACCGTCAGGCCCGCATAGCCGCCGCGTCTATCGCCGGACGTTCAGCCGGATTTCGTGGCGTGCAGGGAACCGCAGTGTGCGGTGTCCTGGGATTGACCATCGCGTCCACCGGCGCATCGGAAAAGTCCCTGCGCAGGGCCGGCCTGCTCGACTTTCAGGCCGTGTACCTGCATCCCGGTCACCACGTCGGCTACTACCCGGGAGCAAAGCCGATCCACCTCAAGTTGCTCTTTCGCCCGTCGGACGGCCGCGTTCTAGGCGCGCAGGCAGTGGGTAAGGCCGGCGTCGAACGACGAATCGATATCGTTGCGATGGCGATCCAGATGCGCGCGACGGTCGATGATCTCGCTGAAGCCGAGCTTTGCTATGCCCCGCAGTACGGCGCGGCCAAGGACCCGGTGAACCTGGCCGGCATGATCGCGCAAAATGCCCGCAATCAAGATTCGCCCCTGGCAGGCTGGTCCGAGATCGATGACCCGGGCGTGCTGATTCTCGACGTGCGCGAACGTTCCGAGTGGCACGCCGGCCACTTTGAAAGTGCCGTGCATATTCCCCTCGGGCAACTGCGCGACCGGCTGGGCGAGTTGCCCAAGGACCGCCCCATTCTAGTCCACTGCGCGGTTGGGCTTCGCGCCCACATTGCCGTGCGCATCTTGCGCCAGCGCGGCTTCGACGCCCGCAATCTGAGCGGCGGGTGGACCACCTGGCGCCACGTGGAGGCCGCTGCGGAATCGGCCCGAGCCTACCTGCCCGAACCGCGTGCCGTACCGCCTGAGCCTACGGGATAGAACGACCGGCGCGCTGAGGTACTTAGCGCTGCTCGTCTAGCGCCGCTTGCACGGCTTTGCGCAACGACTCCTGCACGTGCCGGGGAACGAGAGGGCTGGGCGCAGACTTGCACAAAGCCAGCGTACGCTTGAGCGAGTCGCACAACCCCTTGCAGTGCGGGCAACCGTCCACGTGCCGCTCCATCTCAGCGCACAGATCCGGGCTGATCTCGTCTTCCAGCTTCTTGGACAGCATCGTGAGCACATCGGGACAGTTCGGCTGGGCCGGCACGCCGCCGTCGCCTCCAACCACGGCCAACAACTGGGTGCGCAGCGACTGCCGGGCGCGATGCAGCCGGCTCTTCACCGCCACCACGCTGAGCCCGGTGACTTGCGCCACCTCCGGGGCGGTCAGCCCTTCGAGATCGCGCAGGATCACAACCTCGCGCGCCTCGGGTTCGAGCTGGTCCAAGGCGGCGGCCACAGCGTCGCGCGTCTCGCGGCCGAGCAGTGTCTGTTCCGGGCTGGGTGCCGGCGCAGCAGCCTGCTCGTGCGCGGCCGCATCGAGTGGCTCGTGGTGCGCTGGCGCTCCCTTGGTGCGCCGGCGCTTCTTGATGCAGAAGCTGCGTGCGACGGTGTAGAGCCACGTCGAAAGCGAAGCCTCGCCCCGGAAATCGCGCACGGATCGCACCATGGACAGCAGGGTGTCCTGTGCCACTTCCTGGGCGTCATCCGGATCGCCACACATCTTCATGCCGAACGCGAACACCTGCCGCTGATGGCGTTCGAGAAGATCGCCGAGCGCAGCGCGATCCCCTTTGCGCGCGGCCAAGAGGAGCGCGTCTTCGGTTGGGGCGGCGTCGCCTTCGTTTGCCATGTCACCAGTCTAGCCCAGCTTCGCGCCAAGAGATGATCGGTGTGCGTATCCGAGCTGTTCGGGTAAGGTAGTCTGCGCCATGTTCGCCACTACTCGCGCTACGGCCATTATCCTTTGCTTTCTTGCTGTCGGCGCGTGTCGCAAGAACCCGGCAGCAAAGTCTGGCGCCACCGTGGATCGCGGCCCGGTCATCGACTCCCATACCCTCATCGTTCCCCTCGACGAGCAGATCGACACAGCGCTGAAACTCTTTCAGCGCGTTGGCGTGGTGAAGTTCTGCAACAAGAACGGTGGCTATTTTGGTTCACGGGCCTTCGCCGCCACTCTGCGCGTGAAACACAGGCTCAAGAGTCAATTCGAGTTCTTCGTCAACGTCTCGTGGAATGGCGTGACCGAGCTGGGCTGGGGCGCCCGCGAGGCCGAGCGACTTCAGCGGGAGGTCGGCTACGGCGCCAAGGGCATCAAGTTCTTCAAGGCCATGGGTCTGGGTGCGCGCGACGCCAATGGGCAGCTCATCCACATCGATGACACGCGTTTCGATCCCATCATTGAACGGGCGGCCAGTCTCAACGTGGTGGTGGCCATTCACGTTGGCGATCCCAAGGCTTTCTTCGAGCCACCCACGACCCAGAATGAACGCTACGACGAGCTGAAGTTGGCGCCCGACTGGAGCTTCTATGGCGAGGACTACCCACCGCTGATGGAGCTATGGAACCAGACCGAGCGCCTGCTGAGCCGCCATCCCACGACGACCTTCCTCTTCATACACATGGGCCTGTCCGAAGATCTTGACTACATGGAGAAACTGCTCGATGCCCACCCGAACGTCTACGTGGACACTTCGGCACGAGTCCCCGAGTTCGGCCGTCATCCCGTGGACAAGGTGAGGCGCTTCTTCCTGAAATTCCAAGATCGGATTCTGTTCGGCACCGACCTGTCCATCGGACCGGACCACTGGCAGCTCGGCTCGGTCTCTGAGACGCCGGTAGGATTCGAGGACGCCGTGAAGTTCTACCAGGCGCATTTCCGCTACTTCGAGACCGAGCTGCAGAACATTGACCACCCGACGCCCATCCAGGGACGCTGGAAGGTGAATGCCATCCACCTTCCCAGCGATGTGCTGCACAAGCTCTATTACGCGAACGCCGAGCGGCTCATCTTCGCCCGCAAGGTCACGGTGCCGGTCGTCGATCCTCTCGACGAGCCGCCGGCGTCGTCAACGCCCGCGTCGGGCCAATGACCACCTATCGCATGCCGCGAACGGTCAGGCTGCGCACGAGCACGCCGCCCTTTTCGTAGGGTTCGCTGCGTGACAGGATCTCGACGCTGGCGAAGCCCGCCCCGGAAATGGCGCCCAGGTATTGAGGTTCGGGAATGGCTCCGCCATAGCACGCGGCCCAGGCAGCCGGATCGTTGCGCACTGACTCGGGCAACTCCGATTCCGCGATCACGTCGGAGACCACAAAACGCCCGCCAGGCCGAAGAACGCGGTGGATCTCCCGATAGACCGCCTGCTTGTCTGCGACGTGGTTGATGGTGCAGTTGGAGATCACAACGTCGGCCGAGGCATCCTGCAGGTCCAACGCCGCCAGATCGCAGGAGACGAAGCGTACGTTGGTGAGGAAAGGCGGGACGGCAGCCCGCGCCTTGTCGATCATCGCCGGGGTGCGATCCACGCCGATGGCGGCGCCTTGGGGACCGACGCGACCGGCAGCGCGGATCACGTCTTGGCCCCGACCGCAGCCCAGGTCCACCAGGGTTTCGCCCGTGGTCGGGGCGGCCAGGTCCAAGGCTTCACCACAGGAGAGCGAGCAGCAAGAATTCGCGAGCCCTGCATAGCGCCCTTCGATCGCGCGCCCGAGGATAGAAAGAGATGGAGATGTCATGACTGCCGTTCAGCTGTGTACGTACTACTGTTCGCCGTAGAGGAAGTCGGGGCCGCCGCAGGGACAGCCGCCGCCCATGCCACCGCCACGCATCCCGCCGCGCCCCATGCCGCGACCACCGCCCATGCCTGGACCGCTGCCCATGTGCTCGGCCCACTTGGCCCGCTGCTCGGGCGTCAGCACCGCGTGGAGCTGCAGGTGGAAGTCGGTCCAGATGCCCCGGAGCTTGTGCCCGATGGCTTCCATCTCGGTCTGCTTGCGTTCGATGGCAGTCTTGTCGGGCTTGTCAGCCAGCCAGAGCTGCTTCATCTCCGCCGCCTTGGCTTGCATCTCCAAGCGCAGGGGCTCGGCCTGCTTCATTGCGGCCTCGCGGAAAGCCTCGATTTTCTGCCTTTGCTCCGGTGAGAGCTTCAGTTGCACAAAGTATGCGCCGCCCATCGGCCCGCGTCCCTGCGCCCACGCACTGGCCGTCATTCCGGCCAGCAGTACCGTTGCGATCCCCACGATCTTCACTTTCGTTGTCATGGTCTGCCTCCGTTCTTGAATAGATCCGTTCTGAGATGCTTCGTCAGAAAGGCTTGTGCCGTGTCCGCGCTTCATCGCGTCTCGCGCAGGTACTTCTGCGCAGCCAGCGCGGCGATGGTTCCGTCGGCCACAGCGGTGGTGATCTGGCGGAACTTTTTCGCGCGGATGTCGCCCGCCGCGAAGAGGCCCGGCACGGAAGTCTGCATGGAATCGTCGGTTTCCACGCAGCCCCAGCGATCCAGCGGTACCACGCCCTTGAGCAACTCGGTTCGCGGCACCATGCCGACAAATACGAAAACACCGTCGGTATCCAGCTCGCTGGTCTGCTTGGTCTTGAGGTTTTCGACACGCAACTGTTGCAGCACGGTTTCGCCCAGGAAAGCGCGTGGCTCGTGGCTCCACATCACCTTGATCTTGGGGTTCTCCAGTGCTTCCTTGGCGGTGCCGGGCTCAGCTTGGAACTCGTCAAACTGGTGAATGATGGTCAGGCTGCGGGAGAACTGGGTGAGGAACAGGGATTCCTCGACGGCAGAGTTGCCGCCACCTATGACGTGGATATCTTTGCCCTCGAAGTAGGCACCGTCGCAGGTGGCACAGTATGAGATGCCACGGCCACGGAAGGTGTCCTCACCCGGGAGCCCCAGAGCACGTGGTTTGGCGCCCGTGGCCACGATGACGGCTCGGCCCGTGATCTCCTCGTCCTCGTCGAGAACGAAGCTTTTCTCCCGACTGGCAAGGTCCATCTTGGTGATCTCCACGGCGCGCGCAATGCGGGCGCCAAAACGCTCGGCCTGCTTGGAGAACAGGCCGGCCAGCTCCGCGCCCTTCACGTCCTCGGGGAAACCGGGATAGTTGGATACCTTGTGGGTGGTCTTGACCTGTCCGCCCGGCATGCCCTCGTCGAGAACGATGGTCCGCAGGCGGGATCGGGAGCCGTAGATAGCGGCAGTCAGACCGGCCGGCCCGGCGCCCACCACCACCAGATCGAATCGCTCAGCCATTGCATCCTCAGAATCAGGCCAGCATGGCCTCGACGGTTTGCTTGATCTCGCTGCGCTTGATGTCGCCGGTCAGCCGGCTGCCCACTTCCTTGCCGCCCTTGTAGAAGAGCAAGGTCGGGCTGCTGGTCACGGCCAGCTTGGCCGCCAGGTCGCGGTTGCCCTGGCGGAAGATCTTGAAAAAACGCACGCGGCCTTTGAACTGGTCAGCCACAGCCTCGAACTTGGGCGCCAGGGCCTCGCAGGGCGGGCACTCAGTGGAGAAGAAGTCCAGCACCACAGGCTCGGGTGCAGCAAGCACTTCGGTCTCATACTGGGTTGCCTGGATTTCGCGCACGTTTTCACTCATGACGCTGGTCTCCCTGCTATTTCGTTAGTCGTGGCAGCCCGCCACCAGGCGCGAGGATTTGGCGCAACACTGGGCGGCTTTTTCGGGCGCGGGCTTGGAAACCTTGGCGGCCTGGCAGCAGTTATTCGCGGGCTTGGGTTTGGTCAGCTTCTTCATGGTTCTCCTTATGGTGAAGTCAGTTTTGACAGGCGCTGGCGCAGGTTCCTGGCGCGATCGCAATCCTCGCAAGGGGCATCCTTGCCGCTCGCTGCCTTATTGGTACAGGTGGCAAGACAGTGGTCGAGCGATTGCAGCAGCAACCGGATGTCGTCGCTCTTCAGGGAAAGCTGGATGTTGTCGCTCCCAGAAGCAGATGGGTTTGTCATGCGCATATTCTAGGCCGATCAAGACCCTGCGGCAGGTGAAGTTGTGATGGGACGGAATCCGTCGCATTTCTCACCCGCCAGCACTTCCAAAGACTGGATCAGCACCGGCAGCGGCTGCTCGCCAACCAGGCGCGCGACTTCCTTGCCAGCGCCATCCAGAAACAGAAACGTGGGCACACCGAGCACGCCATGCTGGGCAGCAACCTCTCGGCCGGCGGCACTGGATACGTCAATCTGGACGACGCGAATGCCGTGTCGGGAGCAATCACGTTCGGCCGCAGCGACCACCGGGTGCATGCGCTGACAGATGGGACAGCCCGCAGCCACGAATTCCAGCATAGTGGGTATGCCTTGCGTTGCAGCGGCGGCGGAAGCTTCGGGTGTCTGTGCTGCAGGCGAGACTCCGGCGTTGCACGTGGCCGGGACGGGCGCTGGCGTGGTGGACGAGGTGGCGGCCGCCGGTGCCGCGAGTGCTGCGTGTGGAGTCATGACCAGCGATTCATGCCCGGTTATCAGCAACAGGCCCATTGCCGTTAGCAAGGTTCCGCTGGCCAGTTCGAAAACGCGCAGGTGTCGTTTGGCCCTGTCCAGAAGCCGCAGCGCTGCCGGCGCCACCAGAGACACGGCAACCAGTGGCAGCGTCAGGCCGAGCGCATACGTGCCAAGATACAGCGCAGCCTTCGTAGGGCTTCCTGCCGTGCCGGCAAATGCGAGCACCGAGCCGAGCACGGGACCAACGCAGGGACTCCAGCCGAGTGCGAAGGCGGCACCAAACAGGAACGGCCAGACAAGGCCGCTGCTGCGCCGAACCGAGGCCAGCCAGGGCCGCGCCTCACGATCGAGCCAGGGAACGCGCAGAAGACCCATCAGCTTCAGCCCTGCCAGGAAGATGGCCAGCCCAGCCAGTTGGAAGACGAGGGCGCGATGCCCCGAGAGCGTGCGGCCCATCGCCGATGCTGCAAGACCCAGCATCACGAATACAGCCGCAAGCCCGAGCGAAAACGCAATCGTGGACGCAAACAGTCCTTTGCCGCGCGAGCCCTCACGCAGGGCGACCGCAGAGGTGCCCGCGAGCATAGCCAGGTAGATGGGCACCAGTGGAAGTACGCAGGGCGAGAGGAATGTCAGCGCACCAGCGAAAAACAAGGCAGGAAAGGTGAAGTTCATGACTTGCCTGGTGAGAGCCAGCTTCGTTGATTTGGGTTCGCGTGAATCCTTTTCGTTGCGGACGGCTCCTACCAGGGGAAGGGCCATGGCAAACAGCCCACTGACCCGGATCAAGGAGGGTGCCATGTCACGTTTGCTTGCGAAGAATGAACATTTTGTCGACCGCGCGCTGCGTGTGTTACTTGGGCTCGGCTTGCTCAGCCTGACGTTCGTCGGGCCGCACACCGCGCTCGGGTATATCGGGCTGGTGCCCCTGGCCACGGGCTTGCTGGGAAGTTGCCCGCTCTACTCGATCTTCGGATTCTCCACCTGCCGTGTGTCGCCGAACAAGGGCGGCTGATCGGCTCAGCCGCCGATGAAGGTCTTGGGCATCTGCACAGCGACGACTTCACCTCGCGCGGTCGCCACCCCAGCGGCATAAACGGTCGTCTCGACCACGACCTTACGGCCCTTGATCTCCTTCACTCGCCCGCGCAACTCCAACTCGCCATCGATCGGCGTGGGCTTGAGGTAGTCCACATGCAGCGACGCCGTGACGTAGCGAAGCGGCGGCTCTGAGTCCATGGCGCGGCCTTCTGCGCGGTAGGCCGCCGCAGCAGCGGTGCCGGTTCCGTGGCAGTCGACCAGCGATGCGATGAGCCCGCCGTAGACGAATCCGGAAATAGCGGTGTGGTAGGGGCGCGGACGAAAACGGGTGACGCTCTCGTCTGCCTCCCAGAAGGTCTTGATTTGTAGACCGTCGGCGTTCAGCCGTCCGCATCCGTAGCACTGGGCAACGCTGTCGAGGTAGTAGTCCTGGAACGCCTTATCGGACATGGGATGCCTTGGGGCTCACGATGAGAAAGTACTGGTACGGAAGCGATTCAAGCTCGGTTACCACCTGCAGCCCCGCCGTGCGGATTTGCTCCAGGCAGTCTTCGCGGGCGAACTTGTGGTCCACGGGCGGACCCACGGGAAGCTCGCGCTTGTGGAAATCGATGAGCGCCAGCCGGCCTCCGGGCCGGAGCGCGGCTTGCAAGCGTCGCAAGTACGCGGCCTTTTCGGGTACATGGTGAAAGACATTCACCACCAGGATGAGATCGCAGACAGCGGCCGGAAGCAACGGGTTGTCGGGCAAGCCCAGCACCGGCGTCACGTTATGCAATCCCGCGCTTGCGACGCGGTCACGCAGCAGGGAGAGCAGCTGCGGTTCCACGTCGACGGCGTAGACATGGGCCGCCAGCTTGGCCAGGCGGAGCGCGAAATACCCTGTCCCCGCACCGATATCGCACACCACGCTGGTCCGCGCGATTCCGAGTGCGGTCAGGACGACATCGGGCCGTTGCCATTCGTCGCGCTCCGGATTGTCGAGCCGGGCGATGTACTCGTTCAGGTCAGCGGGATTTCCGTGGCGATCCCTGGGCTCGTCGGTGCTCATGGCAGACATCTTGATCGATCGCCTCCTTCAAGTCATGCGGGTCCTGGCAATGCCCCCGCATGCATGCCACCATCTTGTTGGAAAAGAGGAGATGACCTCATGAGAACTGTCTCAGTAATCCTGGCGGGAGTTGCCCTTCTGGCCGTTGTTTCTGCGTGCCGCGCCGGTGGCGGCGCTGATGCGGCGACGGTGCGTGCGAAGATCAAAGCAGGGGCGCTGGTGGTCGACGTACGCACGCCGGCCGAGTTCGCGGCAGGGGCGTATCCGGGCGCGACCAACATTCCCCTGGCCGAGGTCGAGCAGCGACTCGCCGATTTCGGCGACCACAAGCGCGCCATCGTCGTGTATTGCCGGTCGGGCAATCGCAGCGGACAGGCCAAGATCATTCTCGAGAAGAATGGCTTCTCCGACGTGACCAACGGCGGTGCGCTCAAGGATATGCCGTCCCGCTGACGGCGTTTTCAGGACTCAGCCTGGCCTTCAGACGAAGATTTCGGCCCACCTGCCGCCTTTTCCAGAATCTCCCACAGATCCTCCACGGCTGACAGCTCTCCCATGACAGCGTTGGCCGCCAGACGCTGCGCCCGCGCGGCCGTGGACAGGAGCCCGCCGGCCGGGATCAGGACCAAGGCGCGCGTGACTCTCTGGGATGTCAGGCGCTGTGCCAGCTCCGGATCCTCCTTTTCCGCAAACAGCCCCCCGCACAGGATGAGATCGAGAGGTTTTTCCGTTCGATCGGCGTGTTCCGTCAGCCGGTCGCGCATGTCCTGGGCATTTGCCGCTTCCAGGACTTCATGGCCCCGAAGCCGCAACGCCGCCGTGAGCCTTTGTCGCAGCAGCGGGTCAGGGGCGCCCACCAGGATGGCGAGGTGCTCGCAGTTGCCCACCGTATGTTCCGTGTTCGCTGACATCTCAATCACTGAGAGCCAGCGCGCGGGCAAAGGGTTCGCGCGAATCCCTGGCTATCTGCAGTATATGTATGCTAACCGGAACGGCTCGGTAGTCCTGATGTAAACTTTGCTGTACTCCAGTCTGGTCAAGTTGACACGCCGGTCATGTTCGGGGATGGTGCGACCATGGACACTCGGCTTCGAACCGCCGTCAAGGCCATACGGCAGCGGCTGGAGATGCAGCAGTGGGATTTGGGCAAGGCCATCGGCGTGAGTCGACAGACGCTCAGTCCGATCGAAGCAGGCGAGACAGTCCCATCCACTACGTCACAACTGAAATTGGAGGTTCCCGCCATGTCAACGTGTTGCCTTCGCAAAATCCGCTTTGCCTCCGCTTGCTTGCTTGCCCTGGTCGTCGCAGCTGTGCTGCCTGGATGCGGTAGCTCATCGGTGTCCAAGCCTGCTGATGCCGCCATCGTCGATGGAGCCAACCCCAATGTGGGATTGGACGCCGCCCAACCCGACACCGCAGCCGACATGCCGGTTCTCGCCGATGCTGTCCCCAATTCGGGGTTGGACGCACCGCAGGCGGACGTCGTGGCCGACACGCTGGCAGCTGTCGATGACGGCGGCACCGATGCGGGGTTGGACGGCACCGAAGCCGACGCCGTGGTCGATGCAAAGACAGTCGCTGATCTCGGTCAGATGGCGGACGGTGGAGGCGGCGATGCCGGTCCTTCGACCGCCTGCTCGTCGCTGGTGAATCCGCTCTACATCATGGCTGGCGACTGCCAGGTGCCTGCGCTGAAGACCCTGGGCAAGGTGCTGAGGCAAAGCGCGAATCCCATAACTCTGGCGTGGCGCATGGCGCCATCCTGCGCGATTATCGATGCCCTCTTCCACAGCACCCCGATGACCCAGATCCCGTCGTACATTCCCAACGACCCCACCTGGAATCCCGTCACCGGCTCGGTACCGAGTTGCGCCCTGGAGAGCGGTGGACACAGTGTGGACATTGGCATGCCGGTCGGTTTTCTAGAGTCCTGCACGAGCGATCCGCTGCCGAGCAATCTCGTCGCGTTCAAGGGGCCGATACAGTCCTTGATGTTCGTGGTACCTCATAGCGCTTCACCCCAGGCCATCAGTTCACAACAGGCGACTTTGGTCTTTGGCACAGGCTCCACAGCCAACATTTCGCCGTGGCTCGACGAGAATTTCTACTTCATTCTCCAGCCGACCATGGCTGTGCAGGTTAGCCTTGGCGCCTTGATCGCCGTGCAAGCAGCAAAGTGGCACGGGCAGCCGCAAAGCAGCCCGAGCGTTGTGGCGAACGCCGTGGCAATATCCACATTCCCCGAGAAGACCATCGGCATCCTCGGCGGCGGGATATTCGACAGCGGGAACAATCGTGCCAATCTGAAAGCGCTCGCCTTCCAAGCCGTCAATCAGACCAATGGCTATCTTCCCGATTCCACGGCCACGGCCTTTGACAAGCGGAGCCTTCGCGAGGGGCACTACCTTCCCTGGAACCAAATGGTCTACATGACCAAGGCGTCGTCGACCGACGCAGGAGTGTCCGTTCCAGCCAATGCAAACGCCAAGCTGGTGATCGACATTCTCGCGAATACGGCCAATGCCGACATGCCTCCCGAGGTGGATCCGGTCGCTCAGGTGGCACAGGGAGGACTCGTCCCGCTGTGTGCGATGGCGGTGACCCGCACCGCCGAGGGCGGCAACCTTTCGCTCTTCGCGCCCCCTGATCCTTGCGGATGCTACTTCGAGAGCAAGGTCGGTACCGCGCCGGCCTCCTGCACACCTTGCACGGCTGGCACGGCTTGTGCCGCGGGCATCACCTGTCGGCATGGTTTCTGCGAAGCCAACGATGGCCGGACTTCTCTGAGCGATTGCAGCGCCCTTCCAAGTGGAGCGACCCACGTTCAGATCATCAACAATAGCTGTACGTCCGGCGCGCGCTTTCAGAGCGATCCCATTCCGTGAGAGCGGTGGCCACAACGCGGCCCTGGACGTGAAGCTGCTTGACGGCGTCGGCCTTGGCGCCGGGGCTTACCTCAGCCGGAACAGCGTCGATGCCCAGTTCCAAAAGCTCATCGAGCAGATAAGGGCGCTCGACATGATCAAGGTCCGTGAGAAGGTTGAGGCACAGCGTGCGGCAACTGTCGCGAGCTAGTTTTTCGACGATGGAGGCGAACCCGTGTGGCCTGAACTGGCTCAAAGAGAGGTGAGCCAAGCGGCTCCAAGCGAGACAGAATTCCGTGCCAGAGGCGCCCCGGAGTTTTCACCTGGGATTAGTGGCTGGAGCCGCCGTCAACTTGCACTACGGGAAAACCCTGTGCCTGCCAGGCAGTGATGCCGCCCTGGAGATCACGCACACGCAAGTATCCATCGCCGATAAGCTGGGTGGCGACCCGTTGACTTGTGTTTCCTGTCACGCAGTAGATCACGATGTCCGCGCAGGTGTTGTGGTTGACGAGGTTTTCGATGGCCGTGACCGTTGGAGTGGCATCAGTGCCGGTTTGAAGATCGAGATCAGTGCCAGCAATGTTCGGCGCTTTCTGGCTGACGACATTGACAAGATAGATATCCTGCGCCGCGAGAAGATCCTTGAGCTGCTGGGGTGTCAGGTGAACCAGCGTAGACCACCCGGTGCATGAGGCCGAGTCGCTACTAGCGTCGGGGGCGGTCTTCGAGCCGCCGGTTCCTCCTGTCCCGCCGACGCCAGCAACGCCGCCAGGAGCGAGCGCGCCAGCCGATCCGAGCCTGCCGCCAGTAGCGAGCACGCCTCCAGACCCCAGCCTGCCGCCGGTCGAGAGAAGACCACCCGACCCGGGGACACCGCCGGTTACTGGCGCACCACCCGACCCGAGGGCGCCGCCGGTTGCGAGCGCGCCAGCCGATCCGAGCCTGCCGCCGGTCACAAGCGAGCCTCCCGAACCGAGGTTGCCGCCAGTCGCAGGCGAGCCACCCGCCCCCAGCACGCCCCCAGTTGCCGGCGCGCCAGCCTGTCCAGTAGTGCCCCCGGCCGCGGGCGCACCAGCGGACCCGGTGTCGCCGCCAGTAGAGAGCGCGCCTCCAGACCGAAGCACTCCACCACCCGTTTCCGCCAACGGCGCGCCCGTGTCTACGCTTGTTTCGGTCGAGGCGTCGTTGTGCGATGCGGCCGATTGGCATCCCACAAGAACGAGGAGGCAGACAGCAATGCAGCGGGATGGGAACGCGCGTGGTCCAGCAGTGTGTGCCATGGAATTCAGTCTCTCAGGTGATGCAATGCCCTTCCAGTCAGAACGGACGGGCTGCTGACTGCTCTGGTTCATCAGGTGCGAAAAACACCCTTCGCGATCCGGAAGGTCTGGACGCGTGCGGTCTTCCTCAGTTTGGCTCTCGCTTCACAACCTGCGATGTATGACCTCTCCGAAGAGCGGCGTCAGGTGCGAGGCATCGTTGAGGCGGACCAGCGACAAGTGTTCCGGATCGGGGCCTTCCAGCAGGTTCAGGCAGACAGGAGCCTGCCGGAAAGCCCACACCCGCGCCAGGCTCAGCCCGAGAATCCGGCAGAGCAACACGCGGTTCACGGCGTCGTGTGAAACTACGAACAGAGTCTCCTCCACTCGCAGTCCATGACAGGCTTTGCACAAGGCGCTCCAGGCCCGGGCCATCACTCGTTCCAGGGACTCGCCACCGGGAAGGGTCACAAGATGCGGAGTCTCCCGCCATGCTTGTCGGCGAGCTTCATCCCTTTCCTTCACTTCCGCATCCAGAAGCCCTTCCCAATCCCCATGGGCGACCTCCATCAAGTCAGGGTCCAGGGCCAAGGGAATTGAACGATCCCCTAGTACGATCTCGGCTGTCTGTTTGGCGCGCAGAAGCGGCGAGGAAACGACTCGCGTGAACTCGCAATCCGCCAGACGGGAAGCCAATGACTTGGCCTGGGAGCGTCCGGCTGCGGAAAGCGGAATATCGAACCCCTGGCCCTGATAGCGGCCTTCCGTGTTCCAGTCGGTCTCACCGTGGCGTGCCAGGAGAATGCGCAATTCTTACCTCATCCTCAGAGATCGCATCCAATCAAGAGTCACGGTTTTCTGAACACCAGAAAGACTTGGTACGGAAGGATGTCGCGCTTCTCGCCGTCGAGTGCCAGTCCCGCCTTGGTGACGAGTGATACCAACTGAGCGCGAGGTATCTTGGCGGACGCAGGCGGGCCTTCTGGCAATTTGCCCTCCTTGAATTCGATGAGAGCCAACCTGGCCCCAGGCTTCATTTGTGACGAGATTCGGCCGAGCCATGCGGCCCGATCGGGAACGTGGTGAAGGACATCGCAGATGAAGACCCAGTCTGCGTCTTTCGTGACTTCCGGATCTGCAGGTTTGGCGAGCACTACCTGAATGTTCTTTGTGCCGCCGCTCATGACCTTGTGATGGATGTGCCGGATCATCTCGGGCTCGGTGTCGGCGGCGATCACCTTCCCGCGAGGCAAAGCATTTGCAAACCTGAATGTGAAATATCCCGAGCCTGCGCCGAGATCGACCAACGTTTCGCTGCCCTTGAGTCCAAGTGCCGCCACGACATCGTCAGGCTTTTGCCACGCGGCGCGTTCTGGCTTTTCCAGGAAGGCGATGTACTTTTCGACATCGTCGAATGGACGCAGGTGTAGGGGGTCGACGCCAAGCTTGCGCAGCGGGCAGTCGATGGGTGGGTGGGCTGGATCGTGAGCCTGTGCTTGCTGCCCAGACGAGCCGACGTCCGTCGCCGGAGCGGTGGCAGACCTTGCGGCGGTCACCGCGTGCGCAGAGGTGGCGCCAGCAACGGCGGTGCTCCGGTCTCTGCTCGGGCAGCCGGTAGTGAGCACCGTGCAGACGAACATGCTGAGTTGAAGAACCACAGGACGACGGATCGTGGTCATGGTGAAGTATCTACCCCGCTGACCAGTCTCAACCCACCAGGGAGTCAAGAACCTGCCGGAGCTTCGCCTCGACTTCCTCTGCAATCGGTCTGACGTTCGGATTCCCGACCAGGGCGAACATCATCGTCGGCTTGGGCGTCTGGACGTAGACGGCGCCGTCATCGCCCTCGAAGATGTCGACGTTGCAGGGAAGAAAGACTCCGATCGGCGGCTCGGCCTGCAGTGCCCTATGCGCCAGCGGTGGGTTGCACGCTCCCAGGATGAGGTACGGCTTGCGGTCGACCCCCAGTTTCTTCTTGAGCGTCGCCTGCACGTCAATTTCGGTCAAGACACCGAAGCCAGCGGCAGCGAGGGCCTGGCGCACGCGCGTGGTCACCTCGGCGACGGAGAACCCATCCATCCGCTTTGTGTAGGCATAGTCTCTTTCGTACATCGCACGCCGTCCTTTCCTTGCCGTCGGATTGTCAACGGACTCGGCGCAAGCATGGCTCCATCCCAACGAATCGTCCACCTGACCTCCCGCGCTTGCCCATTATTCCCTTGCGGCGAGCTGGCTGGTGTAGCCTGCCGGCGCTTGCATCTTGAAAGGAAGCCCCCGTGACCTTGTCGCTGTGTGACCGATTCCCAGGGACCAAAACCCTTGCTCATGTGACGCTCGGGTGTTTCCCCACGCCGGTTGAGCCAGTTCCGGAGTTGGCTCGGTTGCTTGGCATTCAGTCTTTGTTCGTCAAGCGGGATGACGTCTCGGGCAGCGCCTACGGCGGGAATAAGGTCCGCAAGCTCGAGTTCTTGCTGGGACAGGCTTTGGCCGAGAGCCGGCGCGCGGTGATCACTTTCGGAGGGTTGGGTTCCAATCACGTGCGCGCGACGGCAGTCTACGGCGGGCAACTGGGGCTGCAGGTCCACGCCGTGCTCGCGCCGCAACCGTCCACGCCCTATCTGGAGGCGAACCTGCTCGCCGATCGGGCCGCCGGCGCCACGTTGCATTTCGCCGAGTCCTATTCTCAGGCCCTACGTCGCGGTGCTGAACTGCACGACGAGATCACCGTGCACGATGGCATTGAGCCTTTCGTCATTCCGTTCGGCGGAACAAATGCCAGAGGAACCATCGGGTTTGTGAACGCGGCAATCGAGCTGGCCGGACAGATTGCAGCCGGCGCGTTGCCCGAGCCTGACCTGATCTACGTCCCTTACGGCTCGAGCGGGACAGCCAGCGGGCTTGCCCTCGGGCTGGCGGCCGTCGGACTGCGAACCTCTGTGGTCGGCGTGCGCGTCGTGCCCGCAGAGTCAACGAATCCTGAGCGGACCAGGCGTGTGATGGAGGAGGCGGTCACTCTGCTGCGCGATCTTGATGCTGGCTTCCCATCGGTGAAACCAGAAAGCATCGCGCTTGCGGTGCGCGAGGGATTTCTCGGCGACGGATACGCGTCGGCTACCGCGGAAAGTCTGGAAGCCGTCGCGCTCGCGGAGGCCAACAGCATGCATCTGGAGACCACCTACACGGGAAAGGCCCTGGCCGCCCTGATCGCCGATGCGAGAGCCGGCAAGCTTGCCGGTAAGACGGCGCTGTTCTGGAACACGTACAACTCGCGCTAGCTGGCCGAAACCACGATTCGGTACTCTGGGCGCCTCGCCGATCGGTCCGCACGTGCTACGATCGGCGAGAGGAGCAGGTGTGACAGGACTGCTCTCCGATCACGTCCGCCTAGACACCTGCGCCAGAAAGAGCAGGCGATGCGTGCCATAGTTCTTACGCACCTTGACCGCGAAAGCCCGGGGCGTTTGGCCGCACTGGCCGCCCGCCGCGGGCTAGCTGTCGACATCCGCCGCGTCGGCGAGGGCGACCGCGTACCCACCAACCTCACATCGGGTGAGTTGCTCGTCGTGATGGGTGGGCCCATGGGCGTGGCCGACGTGGGCAATCCCCGCTACCCATACCTCGAACATGAAGTCGCGTTGCTAGGGGGGGCGCTTGCGGCACGGCAACCCGTGCTGGGCATTTGCCTGGGAGCCCAGCTGCTGGCTCACGCCGCCGGTAGCCGCGTCTATCCCGTCACGCGACCAGGGCCAGCGGGAGGGCGCACGCCAGCGCGCGAGGTCGGGTTTGCGCCCGTGCGCTATTTGGGCGTGGATTCTGAACCGGTGCTGCTGGGTCTGCATCAAGAGGAGATTGTCTTGCACTGGCACGGCGACACTTTCGACTTGCCTGCCGGGGCCGTCCGTCTGGCCGAAACCGATGTGTGCCCGAATCAAGCCTTTCGCATCGGTGATCACGCCTTTGCCTTGCAGTTCCACGCTGAAGCGGACGCGGCCATGGCCCGGCGCTGGGCCGAAGAAGACGCGGACTTCGTCGTCGCGGCTTTAGGCCCCGGCGGCCCGGCCCGCATCATCGCCGAAGCGGAAGAAGCGGCCAGCCGAATGCATGCCTCTGGCGACCGGCTACTGGACAACATCCTCGATCGACTCATGACTCGTGCAGCGGCTTAGACTTCGGGCTGTTTCGGCGCATAGCCACGCCCCGCCACACCGGGAAGCCGACGGACATCCAATCCGAGTCCGGTGCGGCCAGCCCCTCGGAGGAACATCCCATGATGAATCAAGCGATCGAGACTTCTCCTCTGTCAGCGTGGTGGCGCCACGGCGTGATTCTGGTCATGGTCATCGGTTTTGCTGTGTTGTCGTTCGTGACCGTCAAGACCTACACCAACGCGCCGCCCATCCCGGCGCTGGTCAGCGACGAGTTGGGCGCGACCATCTTCACCCGCGACGACATCGAGGCTGGCCAGGAAGTGTTCCTGAAGTACGCGCTCATGGAACACGGCACCCTGTGGGGCCACGGCGCCTATCTCGGCCCGGACTACAGTGCGGAATACTTGCATCGCCTGACCGAGATCATGCGCGACGCTATTGCGCGAGAGCGTTTCGGCCGGTCGTTCGACGCCCTCGAGATGGGCGCGGCCGCAGAAACCGTAGAGCTCACCCAGCGCACGTTGAAGCAAAATCGCTACCACGCCGAGAGCGACACCCTGGTCTTCACGCACGGGGAGATCGCCGCCTACGCGATCCAGAAGAAGGAATGGTCGCGCTACTTCGCAGGTGACAATCCCGCCCCAGGGTTGGCGCGCGGATACATCAGCGACCCCAAGGAGTTGGCGGCGCTGACCTCGTACTTCGCCTGGGCCGCTTGGGCGGCTTCGGCCCAGCGCCCGGGCAAGGACTATTCGTACACCAACAACTTCCCGTACGACCCTGCGGCAGGAAATCACCCGACGACTTCGACGTATCTGTGGAGCGCGTTGAGTCTCATCACGCTGCTGGCCGGTCTCGGCGCGGTACTTTTTCTGGTGGGCCGCTTTGACTATCTCGGCTGGCACGGGGAGCGCCAAGCCCAGCACGTATACGACAGTCCCTTGCTGACTTGGAAGGTCACTCCTAGTCAGCGCGCGACGGGGCTGTACTTCGCCGTGGTGGTTCTGCTCTTCTTGCTGCAGGTGCTGGTGGGTGGCGGTTTGGCGCACTATCGGGTGGAACCCGGAGCCTTCTATGGGATCGATATTTCGGCCTTCCTGCCGTACAACCTGCTGCGCACCTACCACCTGCAACTGGCCATCTTCTGGATCGCGACCGCCTGGGTTGCGGGAGGTCTTTTCATGGCGCCGCTGGTCGGTGGCGGCGAGCCCAAGGGCCAGCGCGTGGGTGTCCTTCTGCTGTTGGGCGCGCTGACGGTTGTGGTGCTGGGAAGCATGGGAGGCGAGTTTCTCGGCATCAATAACCGGCTGGGAAATCTCTGGTTCTGGCTGGGGCACCAGGGTTCCGAGTACCTGGACCTGGGCCGCTTCTGGCAATTCTTGCTGGCGGCAGGATTGGTGGGCTGGCTGGTGCTGATGTTCCGCGCCTTGCGACCCGCGATGAAACAGCCGGAACGCGGGCAGCTGGCCTCCTTGTTCCTTTACGCCGCCGTGGCAATTCCACTCTTCTATTTGCCCGCGCTGTTTTTCGGCCCGCGCACCAACTTTGCCGTGATCGACAATTGGCGTTTCTGGATCATCCATCTTTGGGTCGAAGGCTTCTTCGAGCTGTTTGCCACGGTGCTGGTCGCCGTGATGTTCCGCCAACTTGGCCTGGTGTCGGTGCGGACCGCGACGCGCATGGTGTACCTTGACGCCATCCTCTTTCTGGCTGCTGGAATCATCGGCACCGGGCACCATTGGTATTTCACCGGGCAGGGCACTCTGAACATGGGCCTGGCGGCGTGCTTTTCCGCAATGGAGGTGGTCCCACTCACCCTACTGACCCTGGATGCTTGGGACTTCATTCGCTTGCGTCACCTTCACGCCCAGCCGTCCGTGCGTGCGGTCGCAGCCGACCACAAGTGGACCATCTACTTCCTGATGGCAGTGGGGTTCTGGAACTTCGTCGGGGCAGGTGTGTTCGGGTTCCTGATCAATCTGCCCATCATCTCGTATTTTGAAGTCGGCACGCTGTTGACGGCGAATCACGGCCACGCAGCAATGTTTGGTGTCTTCGGCTTGTTGGCCCTGGCGGTGCTCGTGTTCTGTTTGCGCTGCCTGTCCGACAACGCCGGTTGGAAGCGAACCGAGCGGCTGGTGAAGACGAGCTTCTGGGGGCTGAACCTGGGCCTGGCGTTGATGATAGCGATCGATCTATTTCCGGGCGGCGTCCTTCAGCTTGCCGACTCGCTTGCCAACGGGTACTGGCACGCGCGGCGGTTGACGTTTCTGATGACGGGGACGTTTCACGTGCTGGAATGGCTGCGCATCGGCGCTGACGTCATCTTCATCTTGGTCGGTGTGGTACCGCTGGTGCTGGCGACCGGAGTACGCGTTCTTGGCAGACGGCCAGTCGGTGACCCCGCCGCCACGTCGTTGTAGGTCCAACGTGGTGCCCGGCCAGCAGGAGGGAACGTGGCAGCCGCGCCAGGGATAGAGCCACGCCTTCGTGCGGCCATCAACCTTGAGGGGCGGCCAGCGGCTGGGGCCGACACCCGAGGGCGGGTTTGGCGAGGCTGGGCGCGAGGGCGCGAGCGTAGCGAGCGGGTGTGGAGGGGGAGGTTCAGGTCCGAAGTCCCCGAAGAGGGAAGCGAGCGGGGAGGGGGTGGCGGGCAAGGGATCGGCGAAAAAGGGTTCGCGGCTGAATCTCCAGGGAGCCGAAACACAGTTGATGCCCGGGTCGAAGCGTGGGTACAGTGGCTGGCAGAAGCCGAAGGGGCGTTCTGGCCCTTCGGACGCCCACCCAGACGCCCATGACTAGAAGCAGCGACAAATATATTGCTGCCGACCCCTCCGGGATTCGGGCCACCGTCCGTTGCCCCGGGGCAGAAACCTGCCAGAGCGGGCTTTTTCTGATGGTGATCGGTCCGGGAGGATTTATGGCGATTACTCTGCCGCAAAAGGGGGTTTTGCAGATCGGCCGCAGCGACAAGGCTGACATCAGGATCAACGATTCCTTGGCATCGCGCGACCACTGCCGCCTGCACGTGGAGGATGGGAGGGTCGAGATCGAGGACCTCGCGAGCGCCAACGGCACCTTCTTGCGCAATCGTGCACTGCAACCGCGAGTCCGGGTGGAGCTTGCCCTAGGGGATGCGGTGGGTATAGGGGTGACCGTTCTCATGTTGCGCTCGGGGGGCCCCTTGCCGCGACCGGTCCGCGTCCTGCCCCATGGCTACTTTCTTGCTCGCCTGGACGAGGAATGTGCCAGTTCGGTTCGGGATCGCTCGCCGTTCGCCCTGGTCCGACTGGATGTAGAGGACGATGTGTCAGCCAGCCGGTACGCTGGTCTTCTCCCGTCGATCCTGCAGCCATCGGACATTGTCGGCGCCTATGGACCGCAGCAGTATGAACTGCTCCTGCTGCGAACCACACCGGAGGTTGCCGCGACACTGGTTGCCGAATTGGGCGCCAGCTTGCGGCAGGCCGGAATTGCATTTCGCACCGGCACGGCACATCACCCGCGTGATGGCCGCAGCGCTGCGGAACTACTTGAGCGGGCGTGCCAGGGAGTGCGCCCAGCTACCGCCCATCCAGGGCCCGCCTTGGACGTCATTCTAGTGGACCCGGCGATGCGGGAACTTCATAGCCTAGCTAGGGAAGTCGCCAGGAGTGACATCAACGTGCTCATTGTTGGGGAGACCGGCACAGGCAAGGAGATTCTGGCCGAGGTCGTACATCGCGCTTCGCCGCGCGCCCAGGGCAACTTCCTGTCGCTCAACTGCGCTGCCCTGTCGGAGAACCTGGTGGAGGCGGAACTGTTCGGCTACGAGAAAGGCGCGTTTACCGGGGCCACGCAGGCCAAGCAAGGTCTTCTAGAGACCGCACCGGGCGGCACCGTGTTTCTCGACGAGATTGGCGAGCTACCCCTGCCCCTGCAGGCCAAGCTCCTTCGCGTGATCGAAACCCGAACGCTGATTCGGGTTGGCGGCGTGGCCAAGCGGGCAGTGGACGTCAGGTTCGTCTCCGCAACCAACCGCAACCTTGCACAGGCCATCGAGAGCAGCGGTTTTCGCAGTGATCTGTATTTCCGGCTCAACGGCCTCACCCTGGCGATTCCTCCGCTGCGCGAGCGCCCCGTGGAGATCGAGCCATTTGGGCGTCGTTTCGCCGGCGAAATGGCCCGGGAGTTGGGGCGTTCGACTCCCGAGATCTCAGCGGACGCCCTAGCCCTGCTATGTAGCTACGCTTGGCCGGGGAACATCCGCGAGTTGCGCAATGTCATTCACAGAGCGGTGCTTCTGTGCCGGTCGGGACCGGTCATCACGTCCGAACACCTTCCACGAGAGTTGATGGAAGCTACCTTTTCGGCCCCACAGCCAAGCCCCACCGTGCCCTACGGCCACACCCCGTTCTCTGACTTGTCGTCCACCCAGCGGGGCTCCGTGCTGGAGCCCGAAGAGAAGCGACGGATCCTCGACGTGTTGGAGAAGACCGCGGGCAACCAAACCGCGGCTGCCAGGCTGCTGGGAATGGGCCGCACGGCCTTTGTGGCTCGCCTGAACCAGTACGGGATCTCGCGGCCGCGCAAGAGGTAGGGTCGGTCGTAGCCACATTCATCCGTTGGCGACGTTCTTGTAACCAATCTTCGAAACGGCGGAACTCGGCGATCGTTTCCAGTGTGAATCAGCGGATGAGAGGCAAGACTTTCGCATTCATTGCCCGTCCCGCGACGGGCGCGGCTGGCAACTTTGCCGCCTCACCCATTTTGACGGCCAGGTGGAGGTAGCCGGAAGCGGCAAATCGGCTCTCACGAACCCCCGCTGACTCGCACTCCATGCACAGAAGATCGACGATCTTCAGCGGTTGGCCACACAAGCCGTGGACGGTCGCGGCGCCGCCTTGCGGCCCTGCTTTCTTGTACAGAAACACCACTGCACCCAGACCCAGGTCCGAGCTTTGGATGAGCTCTGAACCCGAGAACGTGGCGACGATGCCGCGTTCATCGACCCATGCCTCGACGGTCGAACGCAGATCCGAATCGCTGACCGCGTCCATCTCGCCCTGGATGCGAAGGGTAGCCGCATCAACCGCTTTGGTCGCTGACAAGTCCATGTGTGTCTCTCCTTTGGCTTCCAGTTCTGAGCCTCTGGTCGCCTTCCCGGAATGTCGGGCAAGCCTGGTCCGGCTGGAAAGCAATGAACGTGCCAACCGTCAAGCTGCCGATCTCTGGCGGTGCCTCGGTCACGCCGAGTCGCAGACAGCGTGACGATCTGGGTGCCGTGCGACAGGTGAGCAATCACCATCGCGCAACGGGAGTCTGGAACCGAGGGTCGTACCTCCCTGCCACGGTTGTGGCACGGGCTTTGTATGGTTTGGGCCCCGAATCGGGGCGGCACGAGGTGCAGGGGGGCCTGCGGGCAGGCAGCGGGGGTGGGGCGGACAGGCCAGGATTGCGGACAGGCGGCAGTGGCGGCGTCATGGGTAGAGTGCCGCGGGGAGTGGGGCCTCAGCATGGTGGCGGAGTAGATTTCTCGACGGGACTAGGGACGTTGCATTCGAATGGAATGGGTAGTACTCCGCCACTATGCGGGGGCGATGATGCTGAATGGTCGTTGCCCTCATCATGGGTCGCCCGCCGCACTCAGTGCGGGCGAGAAGCAGCCGCATCGCGCCGTCGTTTGCCCCCGGCATCGGCAGGAAGTTGCTTGGTTGGCGCTTTCACACGCGAATCGCGCGCACGATTTGTGCGCACGATTTGTTCGCGCGATTCCTAGTCTCCCCGGCTGAGCGTGCCGGGCGGAGCGGGGCTCAGAGCTGCGAGAGGAACTTCCAGCTTTCTCTTAGAATCCAGTTGCTCGCTCCCGTCGAGGGTTGAGGGGAGAGTCGTGGGTGACCGGCGCTGGAGTTTGCCAGGGTCGCATCTCGCACGGCCCGGATCGGTCACGGCCCCGTGTTCGTCCCGCTGGCCGTCCTCGTCCCGAGGCCGGTGAACGTTCTCGTCCCGAGGCCAGTGAA
>PMJO01000051.1 GCA_003158455.1 Myxococcales bacterium
ACTTCGTGGGTCAGGATGACCAGTTCGGCCTCTTTGCCGGTGGCTTCCGCCTGTTTGACCCCCGCGATGCTCACCTCGCACTCGCCGAAAATGCGGGCGATGGACGCCAGCACGCCCGGGCTATCCCTCACCTCAAGGCTCAGATAGAACTTGCTCACCACGTCTCCCATGGGGACCACGTTCTTTTTGCGGGCGCCGAAATTCATGCGCGCACTCACGCCGCCCTTGGGGTGGTGCATGGCCAGATCGATGATGTCGCCCAGGATGGCCGATGCGGTGGGCAACGCGCCTGCGCCGCGGCCGTAGAACATGACGTCGCCCACGTAGTTGCCGCGCGCGAACACGGCATTGAAAGAATCGCTGACCGCGGCGAGCGGATGGTCGTGCCGGATCATCATGGGGTGCACGCGCAACTCGACGCTCTTCTGGTCGTGCTCGATACCGATGGCCAGCAGCTTGATGACATAGCCGTATTCCTTGGCCAGCTCGATGTCGCGCGCGGTGACACCGCGGATGCCCTCGGTGAAGATCTCGCGGTAGTCGACCGCGGTGTTGAAGGCCAACGCGGCCAGAATGGCCAGCTTGTAGGTGGCGTCGTGACCGTCCACATCCGCGGTGGGGTCAGCTTCGGCATAGCCCAGTTCCTGCGCCTCGCGTAGCGCGGTCGCGAACTCGGCTCCCTCGCGATGCATCTTGGTCAGGATGAAGTTTGTGGTTCCGTTGACGATGCCGTACAGGCGTTCGAAGCGGTTCACGGCCAGCGACTGGCCCAAGGCATGGATGACGGGAATGCCGCCGCACGAGGAGGCCTCGAAGTGCAGAGTGGCGTTGTGCTTGCGGGCCAGGGCGAGCAGTTCAGGCCCCTTCTTGGCAAGGAGCTCCTTGTTGGCAGTGACCACATGCTTGCCCGCGGCGAGCGCCGCCTCCACCAACGAGTAGGCCGCCTTGACGCCGCCGATGACCTCGACCACCACACGGATTTCAGGGTCGTCCAGTACCTCTCGCGCATCTTCAGCCAGCAGCTCGGCAGGCAGGCCGGTGGCCTTACGCTTGGCTGGGTCTATGTCTGCCGCCTTGCGTAGTTCGACTGCCACGCCGGTCTTGCGACGCAGGTTGTCTGCCTCGTCGACGAGAAGCTTCACCACACCGCCCCCGACGGTGCCGCAGCCGATGACCCCCACTCCAAACTTGCCGGTCGCCATGACTAGTTTCTCCAGATTTATTGCCGCGTTTTGGCGTTCGCCTGTTTTTGGGCTCGCGGCTAACAACTAGCGCTCTTTCCGTCGGAGTTCAACCGTCGCCAAAGCGCCGAAGACTCGTGCTTGGGACCGGCAAGTCGGCCCCATGCGCAACGCGGCGTGTCTGCCAGCGATTGCAAGGAAAACGCTCCCGTGGTAAGAAGCTCCGTCACCTAAAAGGCACACCCCAAAGTCGTGGGCGGGCCAGCGAGCCCGCCTTTTTTTTGTCCAACGATACCCCACAAGACAACCGCAAAGAATGCGTACCGACCCCCATGTGATCTGGCAGCTGGTCGATCCCCCGATTCAGGGGGCGGGGTTGGATCTGATCGAGCTGCAGTGGAATCGCGAAGGCGAAGGGTGGGTTCTGCGCGTGTTCATCGACCGGCCCGAGCCACCCCACCTGCCCGGCGCAAGCGAACCACCAGCGGACGTTCTGCCTCGTCTCGCGGTAAGCCATCAGGACTGCGAGCGCGTCAGCCGGGACCTGTCAGCGGCCTTGGACGTGGCGGATGTGATTCATCACACTTACAAGCTCGAGGTCAGCTCGCCGGGCATCGACCGTCCCCTGCGCCGCGAGCAGGACTTCCGGCGTTTCGCCGGCCAGCCGGTGAAGATCCGTTGTACCGAACCTAGCGATGGGCGGCGGAATTTTTCCGGCGTGCTTCGCGGAGCGCAGGATGGCCAGGTCGAGGTCGATTGCGAGGGCAAGGTGTACCAACTGCCCATCGCGACCATCGCGCGAGCCAACTTGGTTCCGGACTGGGCCGCAGAGTTTCGCCGGCAAGCGGCCGGCGGCGAGGGTGGGCCCCGCCCGCCCGAGCCGGAGCGGAAAGGGGCGTGGGAAGATTCCCATGGCGAGAGCAAGACACGGCGCGGCGAGGGTGCTGCGCCCGGTGCGCCACACAGGAGTGTGTCATGAGTGAAGGGACCAGCCTGAGTCAGGTCATCGATCAGGTTTCCAAGGACAAGAACATCGAGCGCAAGATTTTGGTCGAAGCGCTCGAGTCGGCGATCCTGACCGCGGCCAAGCGCGCCTTTGGCGAAGAGCGCGAGATGGAGGCCAAGTTCAACGACGCCACCGGACGCGTCGACCTGTTCCAGATCATCATGGTGGCCGACCCGGTGTCCAACCCGGCCAAGGAGATCTCGCTGGACGAGGCGAAGCAGTTCAACCTGCAGGCGGACGCGGGTGATGAACTGCTGTTTCAGATCTTCTTCGACGAGAAGGACCAGGCGCGGGCCGAGGAGCAAGACGGCAAGTATGGCGCCTTGCTCAAGCTCAACCGGGCCTGGAAGACCTTCGGCCGCTTCGCTGCACAGACTGCCAAGCAGGTCATCCTGCAGCGGGTGCGAGAGGCCGAACGCGACAACGTGTTCAACCAGTACCGCGACAAGAAGGGCGAGCTGATCTCGGGCATCGTGCGGCGCTTCGAACGCGGAAACATCGTCGTGGATCTGGGTGGTGCCGAGGCGGTGTTGCCGGTACGCGAGCAGGTGCCGCGCGAGTCGTTCCGGGCGGGTGACCGGATCGTGGCCTACGTGGTCGACATCGACAAGTCGGCGCGCGGCCCACAAATCATCATCTCCCGTGGCCACAAGGGCCTGCTGGAGAAGCTCTTCGAGATGGAGGTTCCGGAGATCTACGACAAGATCGTGCGGGTTGAGGCCTCGGCGCGCGAGCCGGGCGCTCGCTCGAAGATCGCGGTCAGCTCGCGCGATCGCGACGTGGATCCGGTGGGCGCTTGCGTGGGCATGAAGGGCTCGCGCGTGCAAGCGGTGGTGCAGGAATTGCGGGGCGAGAAGATCGACATCGTGCCCTACGACAACGACCCGGCCCGCTTCGTGTGCAACGCCATCGCGCCGGCCCAGGTTTCGCGCGTGATGATCGACGCCGCCAACCACACCATGGAACTGGTGGTGTCCGACGACAAGCTGTCATTGGCCATCGGCAAGAAGGGCCAGAACGTGCGCCTAGCCTCGCAACTCACCAACTGGCGCATCGACATCCACTCGGAGACCAAGATGCGTGAGGCGGAGGAGCGGGCGCGCGCTTCGCTTTCCGCCATCGAGGGGGCGACAGCCGAGATTCTGGAGGCGCTGCTGCGCTCGGGCTGGGGTTCGGCCGAGGCGGTGGCCAAGGCCAGCTTGGACGAGCTTTGCGCCTTGTCCGGGGTGGGCAATCCCGAGGCGGCCGCTCGCCTGAGAGCGGCGGCAGGCCAGGCGGCAGCCATCGAAGAGCAACGGCGTGCTGAGGAAAAGGCGCGAGTTCCGCCCGCGGTGGAACCAGCGCCAGCAGCTGTGGCGTCGGAGGAGACGAGGTAGCGGAAGCGGAAGACCATGAGGCACATTTCTGAGAGAACCTGCATAGGCTGTCGGCGCGTCGTCCCGGCTAGCGAGTTGATTCGCCTGGCAGCACCCGACGGCCGCGTGGCGGTCGCGCGACGGCGAGGCGGTGCCGCGATGCCGCGGCAGGGACGCGGGGCCTGGCTGCATCCCAGACCGGAATGCGTGACCGCGGCAGTCAAGCACAGGGCCTTCGGTCGGGCTTTCCGCGCGGGGTTGGACAGTCCAGACCCGGTTCGTCTCCTCGACGACGTGCGCATGGCGCTCGGGACTTCGTCCCACGAGCAGGGTGAATCACCATGATGAGCGGATATGAACGCAGAGATTCCGGCTCAGAGCCGTCGGGCACGGCCGTGTCCGCGGCGAAGATCCGCGTCTATGAGCTGGCCAAAGAGTTTGGCATGGCCCCCAAGAACCTGGTGGCCAAGGTTCGCACCCTTGGCGTCGAGGTGGCCAACCATATGTCGAACCTGGACGGCGCCGATGCCGACCGGGTCCGACGCGCCATTGAGCGCGAACGTCAGGAAAGTCTGGTTGAGGAACGTCTGAGCGACACCGTGATCCGGCGGCGGTCGCGCTCGGCAGGGGCAGCCCGTCCAGCACCAGCGCAGCCTGCCGCGCCACCGTCGTCTCAGAGCGAGACACCACCTTCAGCTCCGCCGCCGGAGATGCCGCCGGTGGCCGCGCCGCCAGCATCCCCACCGCACGAACCGGAAGCGACGGCGTCCGCGGCAGAGGTCTACTCCCCTAAGGTGAGCGACGCGACGGCAGAGGCGATGCCGGTCGTAGCTGAGGAGCCCGCCGGCGCCACGCCGGTCGAGGTCGCGCCGGAGGCGGAGACTGAACCTGCCCTACTTCCGGGCGAGGCCATGCCCGTGACTCCGCCCCCGGTGCCGGTGAAGATTCCGCAACCGGTGGTCACCGGTTCAGCCGCCACCGGGCAATTCATCCAGTTGCCTGGTTTGGTCACCCGTGAGGCCGGCGTCCCCAAGATCGAGATCAAGGACCGGGATGAGGAATTGCGCCGCATGGGACGGGGCGGCCTCATTTCGCGTGGTCCGGGCGGCCGTGACTGGCGCGCGCCGGGGGCGCCCGGGCAGCGGCCGGGCGGGCCACCCCGCAAGAAGGTCGCGCTCGCCGGCAAGAAGCTCAAGCAGACGCTCATCACGACGCCGGCCGAACACAAACGCGTGATCCGCATGGGCGAAACCATTGGGGTGGCCGACCTGGCCCAGAAGATGGGGGTCAAGGGCAACGAGGTGGTCAAGAAGCTTTGGGCGCTCGGCATGATGGGCGTGAACATCAACCAGAACATCGAGCTCGACGCCGCCAGCCTGATCGCCACCGAGTTCGGCTATCAGGTCGAGTCCACCGCCTTCAACGAAGAAGAGGTCATTTCTGAGGGCCAGGCCGACGACAACCCCGAAGACCTGCAGCCGCGCGCCCCGGTGGTCACGGTCATGGGCCATGTGGACCACGGCAAGACTTCTCTGCTCGACGCCATTCGCAAGGCCAACGTCGCCGGCGGCGAGGCGGGCGGCATCACCCAGCACATCGGTGCCTATCGGGTTCACACCCCGCAGGGCGATGTGGTTTTCCTGGATACGCCCGGCCACGAGGCNNCACGAGGCCTTCACCGCCATGCGTGCGCGCGGCGCCCAGATGACGGACATCGTGGTCATCGTGGTGGCGGCCGAAGAGGGGCCAATGCCCCAGACCATTGAGGCCATCAAGCACGCTCAGGCCGCCGAGGTGCCCATCCTGGTGGCTATCAACAAGATCGACAAGCCGGGTGCCAACCCAGCCATGGTCCGTACCCGCCTGATGGAGCAGCGCCTGGTAGGGGAGGAGATGGGCGGCGAGACCATCTATGTAGAGGTGTCGGCAAAGACCAAGCAGGGCATCGACCGATTGCTCGAGATGCTGGCCTTGCAGGCCGAGGTGCTGGAACTGAAGGCCAATCCCAAGAAAGCGGCCAAGGGTCACGTGGTGGAGGCGCGCTTGGATCGAGGCCGTGGCGCCATCGCCACCGTGCTGGTCAAGGAAGGTACTTTGCGGGTGGGCGATCTGGTGGTGGCCGGCGAGGCCTATGGAAAGCTTCGCGCCATGTTGGGCGACAAGGGCCAGAATATCAGCGAGGCCCCGCCTTCCACACCGGTCGAGTTGCTTGGCCTGGATGGGGTTCCCGAGGCGGGAGAGATCTTCAACGTCGTCACCGACGAGAAATCGGCCAAGGCGCTGGTCGAACACCGGCGCGAGCAGCGTAAACGCAAGGAAGCTGGCAGCACCACCCGCGTGTCGCTGGAGAATATTCTCGACAAGATCAAGGAGGGCGCGGTCAAAGAGGTGCGCATCGTGCTCAAGGCCGATGTGCAGGGCTCGGTGGAAGCCATTTCCAATGCCTTGCGGAACTTGTCCACGCCGACGGTGGGGGTGAACGTGATCGCAGCCGCGGTGGGCGGCATCACCGAGTCGGATGTGACCCTGGCCAAGGCGTCCGCGGCCATCGTGATCGGCTTCAACGTGCGCCCCGCGGGCAAGTCGCGCGCGTTGGCGGATCAGGAAGGCGTCGAGATCAAGCTCTACCAGATCATCTACGACGCCATCGACGACGTGAAGAAGGCCATGCTGGGCATGCTCTCGCCGGTGACCAAAGAGAAGGTCTTGGGCCGGGCCGAGGTGCGCCAAGTGTTCCATATCACCAAGGCGGGTACCGTGGCCGGTTGCACGGTGGTCGAGGGCAAGGTCACGCGCCGGTCGCACGTGCGACTGATTCGCGATTCGGTGGTGGTTCACACCGGCCGGTTGAGTTCGCTACGCCGGTTCAAGGACGACGCCAGTGAGGTCACCCACGGCTACGAGTGCGGCATCGGCCTCGAGAACTACGGCGATGTCAAAGAGGGCGACGTCATCGAGGCATTCGAGGTGGAGTCCATCGCGGCGGTGTTGGACCAGCCCACCTCCGCGCCGCCCGTGCGAAAGTAGCAGAGGTCGCTTTCCACGGCATGACCGTTGGTATCGCCCGCATTACCCTCTTCGTTCCCGAGAGCCATTCGCTAAAGGAGAAGCGCATGGTTCTGCGGCGAGTGAAGGATCGCGTGCGCAGCAAGTTCAACGCCGCTATCGCCGAAGTGGACGAGCAGGATGTGTGGCAACGGGCTGTGCTTGGCTTGGCCCTAGTGGGCAACGACCGTCGCTTCGTGGAATCGGCCCTGGACGAGGTGGTGCGCTTCGTGCGCTCCTTGGCCGAGGCCACCAACGTGGAGCGTGAGCTGCTGACCTTCAGTCAACCCCTGGCGGAGAATGACCTGGGATGGAAGGGCTAGCATGAGTCAACGCATGGAAAAGGTGGCGGGCGAGATCCGGGAGATTCTCGGTGAGATGCTGGTGCGCGGGGCGATCAAGGACCCACGCGTGCGCGACGCAGGTCTCATCACCATCACGTATGTTCGCATCACCGGAGATCTGCGCCAGGCCCGCGTGTTCTTCACCGTGCACGGCGCTGACGACGCGGGCTTGGACAAGGTCCGCGTGGGTCTGCAGAGCGCGGCCGGGTTCATGCGCCGGCAGGTGGGCGAGCGCCTGAGGCTCAAAGCGACGCCTGGGCTGACCTTCGAGGCTGACCGGGTGTTGGAGCAGGAGGACCGCATCGAGCAGCTTCTGCGCGAGGTGGCCAAGAAAGAGTGAGCGTTCTCGTCGTCGACAAGCCGGTCGGCCCGACATCCTTTGCGGTGCTGCGAGAAGTGCGGCGGGCGCTCATGCGCGCCACCGGCGGTGCCGGGCGCCCGCCCAAGCTCGGCCACGGCGGGACGCTCGACCCCATGGCGTCGGGTGTGCTGCCGGTTTGCGTGGGCGCGTCCACCAAGATCATTCAATTTCTGCTCGACGCCGACAAGGAATACCTGGCGGTCGTGCGTTTCGGCGTGGAGACCGACACCCTGGACGCCACCGGGCAGGTGCTGCGCGAGACACCGATTGGCGACCTGGACGCTATTCGTCTGCAGGCGGCGCTGGCTGGCTTTCGCGGCGAAATCGAGCAGGTGCCCCCGATGTTCTCGGCGCTCAAGCACCACGGCAAACCGCTCTACCGCTACGCGCGCGCTGGGCAGACGGTAGAACGGGCGCCTCGGCGGGTGAAGGTGCACGAACTTGAGCTCTTGGCATGGGAGTCGCCCGATCGCGCGCGACTGCGCATCCGCTGCTCGAAAGGGACATATATTCGTTCGCTCGCCGCGGACTTGGGCCGCCAATTGGGCGTGGGCGCGCACCTGACCGAATTGCGTAGGACAGCTTCGGGTCCTTTTGCTCTGGCTCAGGCCATGTCTCTCGACCAGATCGCCGCTTGCGTCAATGAGGGACGCAACTTGCCCTTCGTCTCGCTGCGTGACTCGCTGGCCCACCTGCCCGCGGTGACCGTCGACGATGCGCTGGCTGTGCGCCTGGCGCGCGGTCAGCGCATGGGTTGGGAAGAGATCGCCCCTGCCACCGGCGAGCGGGGTCCCCTGTGCGTCCTGCTTGCGCCGGATGTCGTGATCGCCGTGGTCGATCGAACCGCGGAGGGGGCTGTGCGCATTCTGCGCGTGTTCAACGCCGGTTGACTCCCGGCGCGCAATGTAGGAGATTACGCAGACACGAAAAAGAGAGAGTCACAGAAAAGAGCGTGATTGCATGGCGCTAGCCGCAGTAAAGAAAGCAGAAGTTGTCAAGAAGTACGCCCGGGGTCCGGCTGACACCGGATCCCCTGAAGTCCAGATAGCCCTTTTGTCTGAGCGTATCACCTATCTGACCGAGCATTTTCGCGAGCACTCCAAGGACCACCATTCCCGGCGTGGTCTGCTGATGCTGGTCGGACAGCGGCGCCGGCTTCTCGACTATCTCAAGAAGAAGAACGTCAAGCGTTACCGAGACGTGATCGTTTCACTCGGTATCCGCAAGTAGGCCCGCTGGTTTTCTATGGAGGAAGACGGGCGGTGCGCGCTGCATCGCCTGTCACGTCAACTGAGGGCCCCGGTGCTTGCGTTCATCCTTCTTCCCGCCGGTTCTAGTCGCAGTCGGTGTCGAGTCGATCCGGACCCGCGAGATGAGGGACGAAGCCACAGGGGCCGCTAGAGAGGAGCGAGAACATGTTTGTACGCGAAGGTGTGGCTCTTGGTGGTAAGGAGCTCAGCATCGAGGTTGGCCGAATGGCCAAGCAAGCCGACGGAGCCGTGGTGGTGCGCTTCGGCGACTCCATGGTGCTGGTCACGGCGGTGGGTGCCGCCACGGTAAGGCCGGGCATCGATTTCATGCCGCTGACCGTAGACTATTTGGAGAAGACCTCGGCCGCGGGCAAGATCCCCGGCGGCTACTTCAAGCGCGAGGGACGGCTGACCGAGACCGAGGTGCTGACCTCGCGGATCATCGACCGACCTTGTCGGCCGCTCTTCCCCAAGGGATGGCGCTTCGACACCCAGGTCATCGCCATGGTCTTGTCGACCGATCGGGAGAATCCCACCGACGTACTGGCCATGACCGGCGCCTCGGCCGCGCTTCACCTTTCCGATCTTCCCTGGGCTGGCCCCTTCGCCGGCGTGCGGGTGGGACGGATCGGCGGCGAGTTCGTCGTCAATCCGACCTTCGCCCAGCGCGAGGCCTCGGAGCTTGATCTGACCGTGGCAGCCAGCCGCGACGCCATCGTGATGGTGGAGGGAGGGGCCCAGCATGTGGCGGAAGAGGTGCTGGTCGACGCCCTCATGTTTGCGCACAAGGCGGCGCAGCCGCTCATCGATCTGCAGGAGAAGCTGCGGGCCGCGGTGGGCAAGCCCAAGCGTGCCTTCTCGGCGCCGGTGGTGGACCCAGCCCTGGATGCGCGGGTGCGGGAGCTGGCGCAATCCAAGATCGAAGCCGCGATGACCATCCGCGAGAAGCTGGAGCGCTACGCGGCCCTGGATGCAGCGGGGATCGAAGTTGTGGAAGCAGCCAAGGCTGAATTCCCCGAGCGCGAGGCCGAGATCAAAGAGGTCTTCGAGTCGGCCAAGAAGAAGCATTTGCGAGAACTGGTGCTGAACACCGGCCGACGCATCGACGGCCGGGCCACCGAGGACATCCGGCAGATCACCTGCGAGGTGAGCCTGCTGCCGCGCACGCATGGCTCGGCGCTGTTCACCCGCGGGGAAACCCAGGCTCTGGTCACCACGACTTTGGGAACCAAGCAGGACGCGCAGCACATCGAGGGTCTGGGCGACGAGTTCGACAAGACCTTCATGCTGCACTACAATTTTCCGCCTTTCTCCACGGGAGAAACCAAGCCTTTGCGCGGCGCCAGCCGGCGCGAGACGGGCCACGGGCATTTGGCCGAGCGGGCCCTGTCAGCCGTGCTGCCCAACGAGGACGACTTCCCCTACACCATCCGCGTGGTGTCCGAGATCCTCGAATCCAACGGCAGCTCGTCGATGGCCTCGGTTTGCGGCGGCGCGCTGGCCATGATGGACGCGGGCGTGCCCATCAAGACACCAGTGGCCGGAATCGCCATGGGGCTGATCAAGGAAGGCGAGCGGGTTGCGGTGCTGTCCGACATCCTGGGCGACGAGGATCACCTGGGCGACATGGACTTCAAGGTGTGCGGCTCGCGCAACGGCGTGACCGCCGTGCAGATGGACATCAAGATCCAAGGGCTGAGCCGCACCATTCTGGAGCAGGCTTTGCAGCAAGCCAAGCGCGGCCGCATGTTCATCCTGGGCAAGATGGCGGAAGCGTTGCCGGCGCCGCGTGAGGAGCTGAACAAGTACGCCCCACGCATCTTCACCCTCAAGGTGAAGCCCGACAAGATCCGCGACATCATCGGTCCGGGGGGCAAGACCATCCGCGGGATCACCGCGCAGACCGGGGTGGCCATCGACGTGGAAGACGACGGCACGGTCCACATTGCCTCGCCCGACGGTTTGATGGCCCAGAAGGCGATCGACATCATCAAGGGGCTGACCGCCGAGCCGGAAGTCGGCGAGTTCTACCTGGGCGTGGTGAGAAGGCTGGCCGACTTCGGTTGTTTTGTCGAGATCCTGCCCGGCACCGACGGCTTGGTGCACATCAGCGAGCTCGACGAGAAGCGGGTGCGGGTGGTGGAGGACATTTGCAAGGAGGGCGACGAGATGCTGGTCAAGGTGATCGGCATCGACCGCGCCTCCGGCAAAGTCCGCCTGTCGCGCCGAGAGGCGCTGGGCAAGACCCCGGACGTGGTGCACAACCTGAAGGCTGGGTTTTCGACGTAGCTAGCTAGCTTTTTCACCACGGAGCGCACAGAGGGCACAGAGGTCGGAAGAGGAAGAAGGGGTTCGGATCGGACGTCGAGCATTGCTTCGGCCAAACCCCATTGACCTCTCTGGTCCGCCTTCGCACACCGGCCCACAAGGCGATCTGCAAACTGGTCAAGTTACCTCAAGAGACCCACTATCAGGCTTCCGCCAGCAAGCACCATCGCAAGAACGAGCGCCACGACCAAGACTGTGCGCCTGAGCCGCCTCTCCGAGGCTAGGTCAGACCGCATCGACTCAATCTCAGCTGAACGTTTCCTTCGCTCTTCCTCGACGCTTTCCAGAAGCTCCGCCTTTGAACGTTCCAGACTCGCAACCTGTTCCTCCAACCTCCTAGCCCGAACGCCCAACCGTTCTGAATCCGCGCGAGCGTCGTCCCGTTCGGTGAACAGCTCGTTTCGTAGTCCAAGAATCTCTCCAAGCTCCTCTCGGACGGCTCTGACGACCGCCTCATCGGCAACTGGCCCCCCTTCCGCGTCGCGATCCGCAATCGCCCGCCGAATCCAGCGCACATGTCACTGGCATGCCATCGTCGTGGGTTAGGACCAATTCTGTGGCCAAGCCGCGGACCGTTCTCGTTGCGGGAACCACGATCAATTCATTCAGATTCCCGATGACCTCGTTGCGGGCCAGGATCATCACCGGGCGGCGCTTGTCTGGAAGTCGAAATGTGTACCATCGGATCTCGCCGCGCCTCACGCCAGGTTCTCCCAACCTTCGGAGTCCCACGCGAGCGGTTCTTCATCGCCGGAGAATTCGTCTCGCCCGGGCGGAGTCATTCCGTACACAGAGGCGTCGCGCTCCGATGTTGCCTCGATAAGGTGCACCAGCCGATCCCTCTCGCCGGGCGCCAGACGCGCGACCAGCGGCAGCAGATCATTGGCGGTCAGAGGCTGCGGCATAAGGTGTAGTCTATCAGGTGACACGCGGTCGAGCCAGGCACTGTTCGCCGCGCGTGCGGTTCGGCGCGCCGGGCGGCCAGCCGCGAGACCTTCACCCCATCCCAAGATCGAAGCCGCGACGGCCATCCGCGAGAAACTGGAGCGGTGCGCGGCCCTGGATGCGGCGGCGCGCTGTCAGCCACTTCCCTCGGGGCGCGAAACTACCAGACGATGCGGACTCCCACGGTGGGGGCGAAGGATGAGATTTTCGGGTCAAGGGTCACGAGCGGAAACCGAGGGCAGCGGCGCTGGCAAGAATATGGCGGTCGCAAGGGTCGCGATGTTCCCATTCGAAAGCAGCGGCAGCCCAGGCGATAGGCGCAGTGACGGGAAGAACGGTGAAACCGAGAGCGAACCTGTCTAGCCAGTCGGCCGGATCTGCCGCGGTCGTAAGTCGTCCCTGCCTGAGAAGGCGTGCAGTCTCGCTCAGAGTGATGTCCGATATGTAGAGATCGGCAGGGGCTGCACCGCCAAGCGCAATCCGGACGGACGTGCTCAATCGAGCGGGCTCTATTTCAAGCCAAATCTAAAGGCCAATCACCGATTTCTCGGGGAGTTCGGCGAGAATCACCCGATCGCCGGTCGCGAGGCGCCAGCCTCGTAGCCGCGCGTGGGCGACGATCAGCCGGTCAAAGGGATCGCGCGTCCAACTCAGGTCGACGGCCGCATCGAACAGATCGAGGGACATGGGGTTGTCGACGGTCCAGCGCGAATCCTGGCTGAGGGCAGCCCGGGCTCCGGGTGCAAGGCGAACCCGCTTGGCTTCTTCCAGAAAGGCCAATTCGAGAAGGCTGACGGGCGAAATGTAGAGCCCGCTCGAGCGCGCAAGCGTCCGACCGCGCGCGTGTCCGGTGTACACCCAGATAAGGGCGTTGGTGTCGAGGAGGATCACGCCTTGGTCCGCTGCTTGAAGGACACCCCAGCCCTCCCGTGGCGCCAGGTCCAGTCCCCATCCGCAACCGCCGGATCCAAAATCTCGATGACGGGCCTGACTGTCCGGGGTGCTCGCCGCGCTTCATCCAAGATCAGGCGAAAGCGCAGCTTGCCGCGGTCAATCGTGACCGACTGGCCATTGGCAGCCTGATTCAAGACGTGCGCGAAGTTCTGCCGCGCCTGCGAGGCGGTGAAACGTGACATGTGTACATTGTACAATTCTGTCGTGGGAGGGGCAAGGCTCGAACCCGCCGAAATGCAGTAGCAGCTGCTCGCGATGAAGCTGGCGGCTGCCGGCGCCGCGCGACACGTGGTTGGCTGTTTCACACAGGGGCACAGAGGACGCAAAGGCCGGAAGGGAAGGGAATTGGCGGGGGCGTCCCTCGTGCTAGACTGCCCGCATGGATGCAATCGAGTCCCCAGCCGTTGGTCGCCTGCTGGTGCAGGCTGGCGTGGAGCTGGCGATCCTCTTCGGATCGGCTGCCAAGGGAAAGCTAAGGCCGGACAGCGACATCGACATTGGCATCCTGCCTGCGCCGGACCGGGCTCTCAGCTTCGATGAGGAACTGGCGCTGGCGGCAGAGTTGGAGAGAATCCTCGGTCGCGAGGTCGATCTGGTCCGCCTCGACACCGCCTCGACGTTGCTGCGCTTCGAGGCTTCGCAAGGGCGGCGCCTGTACGAGGCCCGGCTGGGCGCCTTTGCAGACTTCGTGGCGCGCGCCCTGGTCGAGCACGAGGATCTGCGCCCCATTCTGCTTCGCTGTGCCGCGGGGATGTTTCGCCGCTTGAAGGCTACCTATGACCAGGCTTGAACTGGTTGCGTTCAAAGCCTCGCGCATTTTGGGTCGCCTGCAGCGAATCCGCCTTGGCCTTGCAATCGGCGCCGAGCAGTTTCCGTGCCGTGTCGATTTCGTCGAGCAGGTGGCCTTCAACATGCTTCTTGCTGTGCAGGAATCAGTGGACTTGGGCAGCCACATCGTGACTGACGAAGGATGGGGCGCGCCCGCCAGCCTGGGCGATACTTTCACATTCTTGCAGCAGCACGGCGTGATCAGCGCGGAAACCGCGGCGGCAATGCAGCAGGGAACGAAACTGCGCAACCTCATCGCGCATGCCTATGGCGATGTAGATCCGAACAAGCTGTTCGTCGCGGCCACCGCGGGCATTGCGCAAATCGAACGCTTTTTGGCCGAAACGGGTGCCTGGGCAACGGCGCGTTCCGGCGGCGGCTGACAGGGTACCGTCGGGCGCCGTCCGTTCCTCCGGCGCGGGCGGCTGGGCGTGAGTCATCTGCGAGCCCAGCACGGCGTCGAACCGGTCAAGGTCGCGATCGTTGTGCAGCAACTCGCGCAGACAGATACCCCGCCGCCGTAGGGTCGGGCGCTTGGGGCGGAAGAAGCCTATCGGTCGCTCACGCAGCGAAATTGGGCCGATCGCTGGAGGCCCGCCTTGGGCGCTGCCTGGGTCCACTCCGTCGGTGCTGGAGTCGCCATAGGATCGATTGTGGCGCGGACCTCATCTTCGCTGGGTAGCCTGGCTGCGCGGATCCGGCAATAGACATCGGCTTGCTTCCAGGAAATGCATTGAATTGGAGCTGCGGTGGCGGTTCTCCCGGTCATGCAGAACTCAGAGTGCGACGTGGGCTTGGTTTTCGCTTTCGCAATTGGCAGTCTTGGCTGGTCGCACGTGGCGCATGCAGCATAGTCGAGTTCACTGACCGGGTGCTCGTCGACGCAAACGGCCTTGTTCGAGCTGTCTTCGCCTGGTCTGCCCTGGTTGGCTTTCGGGCTCTGGTCATCGGCGGGCAGAAGGCTCACGCGGCGTGTGCCGGGCGGGCACTCGGATGCCGTTCCGGCTTGGCCAGCCACGCTGGGCAGGCTGGCTACCGCGCGGTTGATTGCCTCCTGAGCGCTCTTGTGCAGGACGGGGAGCCACCGTCTCGCCGCCTTCTTGACCGCTTGAACCACTGGGGAGATGAAAGCGCGGGTTTCTTTTGCGCCCTTGAGCTCGGTGACGCTGAATATGGCAGTGGCGCCGGCGAGGAGAACGATGAGCATCAGCGTAGTCCCGAGTATGCTCGTCTTCGGCGGGTGGTACTCTGGCCTCACCGTCACGGCAGAAGGGGGTTGGGTTTCGGGCGTGACCAGCACCGTGGGTGCGAGCTGGACGGTCGCAGACGAAACAGGATGCGGTCGGTAGGTGGCGGCCGGCTTGAAATCCTGGGGCGCAAGCTGCCCCGCCGCCGCGAGACTGGCCGCGAGGAACTCTCCTGCATTGGCGAATCGGTCGGCCGGGCCAACTGCCAGGGCCTTTTCGAAGACGGCTTCCAACTGGTCCGAGACCTGCGCTCCGAGGGAGCGGGGTGTGGGTCGCTGCGCGGGATTGGCCGAGGAGAATCCAAACTGGACCAGATCCTCTCCCTGCAGCGCGACCTTGCCCGTCAACATCTCGCTAGCCACCAGGGCCACCGAGTACACGTCGGTCCATGGCCCGGTGGCGCCGTAGCTTCGCGTGAATTGCTCAGGCGCCCCATACCGGGGTGTGAATGAGGTGATGGCCACGCCGGTCTTCGCCAGCGCGGCGTTGAACTTGGCGTGGTCAGAAACCATCTTTGCCACGCCGAAGTCGAGCAGCTTGCAGGGCGTTTCAGGCGCGCGCGCAGCACTGCCCATGACGAAGATGTTTGCCGGCTTGATGTCTCGGTGGGAAATGCCGCGCTGGTGAGCCACATCGAGAATGGGCAGGATTCTCTTCAGGAACCCGACCACCTCGTCCTCGGTCCAAGCCAGCCCCTGGCGCTGGTCTTGCTGAAGAATGGCGTCAAGGGGCGAGCCATCGAGCCACTCGAGAACCATGTAGGGCACCCATTGCCCGGCGGACGTGGTGTGGGCGCCGACGTCTCGCGCTTGCACAATGCCCGCGGATTGACTCGACAGCTCGGTCAAGAGAGCGCCTTCTTGAATGAACTGATGGAGCAGCTCCTCCCTGTGCTCAGCGGGGGCTTGCGACAGGCCGCTGAAGAACTTCACCGCCACCGGCTGTTTCCAAATGGTGTGCTCGGCCCGGTACACCACGGCGAAGCCACCCTCGCCCACGAGATGCTCGATGCGATACTTCTCGGCGACAAGCTGTCCGGAAATGTTGAGCGGATCGTTTCCAGGCATTTGCGTTAGAGCAGCTGCCCGCGCACCCAGTTGAGCAGCGGCAACTCCGTGCTGGCGGAGATGGGCAGCATGCCGCTTGGGAGGTAGCGCAGCAACCAGTGCATGGTCCAGACCAAAGTGCCACCGGCCGGGATCGACTGGTACGCCCCCTGTTGCTCGAACTCCACGTAGCTGTTTTGGGCGGCGTAGAGCTCGACCTCCTTCTCGGCGGGCGCCGCCGCGGCTGCTGGTATGTCGGTCCACTCTTTGATCAAGATCGGACTCTTCGTGCAAGTGGGGTAGGCCCAGGAGCCCTCCAGACCGGTGCCGCAGGCGATGTGGGCGGCCCAGTCCTCGAGCCCGTCGGCGCCACCCTTCAGGCTCGAAGTGGTGGTGAAATCCGACGAATCGTACTTGAACCAGAGCACGCCTTGCGCACTGGTAAAGGGCACGGGGCCGAAAGTAGCGTCGCCGAGCTTCAACGCCGGCTCGCCGTTGGGGAAGAAGGTGAGCCCGCCGGTATAGACGCGCGTGATCTCCCAAGGCGCCTTTACCACCGCGGCCGAGTCGTTGTTGTGGATGGTGTACTCGAGGGTAACCGCTTGATGTTCGACGTTGCCCCAGTAGCGCTTGGAAATGGAGAGCTTGTCGTCCCCGACCGGTCCGGTCATCGTCAACACATAGCCGCTCGTGCTCGGGGTGTACGCCGCGCCGTCCATCTCGGTCGGCGGCGGCCAGGTTTGTCCGGGGGTTGTGTACCACTCGTCCTGCGGGCTGGTCCAGAACACGGATCCCGTGCTGGCGATGTTCTTGGCGACGACATCGGTGCCGTCGAAACTGAAGATCGCCACCTTGCCGGAATTGACAGGGTCCACCTCGAAGATCACGTTGCCGAGGTCGATCTTCCACATGTTCGAGTCCTTGGTCACGGGCGCTGTGGCGGCGAAATCGTCGGCACACTTGCCCGAGGCACAGTTTCCGTTGCGGCAGTCGTCGTCGCTGTTGCACATCCGGCCGGACCCACACTTCGCGCAGGTCCCGCCGCCGCAATCCACGTCCGTCTCGGCGCCGTTCTGCACGTAGTCCGTGCAGCTCACCCCAGTCTCGCTTTCACCAGCGTCGTTCCCGCTGTTCCCAGCCATGTCGCCCCCCAAGTCAGCCTGCGCATCGTCCTGGTCGCCGTCGGTCGCACCGGTCCCGCCGTCGGTGGCCGAGGTTCCTCCGCCGCCGCCGGTCCCCGCGGACGCGCCCCCGGTCGCGTCCCCATCGGTTCCGCTGGAGCCGCCGGTCGCATCCGACGTGGCACCGCCGGTTCCCGCGTACGTGCCCCCGGTTGCGTCCCCGCCGGTTCCGCTGGAGCCGCCGGTCGCATCCGACGTGCCGCCGCCACCGGTCTCGGTCGATCCGCCGCCACCGGTCTCGGTCGATCCACCGCCACCGCCAGTCTGGGTGGACCCGCCGCTGCCACCGCCCGCCGAGGTTGAGCCGCCGCTGGAAATCGAGCCACCGCTGGAGGTCGAGCCGCCGCTGCCGCCGCCCTTCGAGATCGTGCCTCCTCCTCCCCCGCTCCCGGAGCTGCTACCGCCGTTGCCCCCGCTCCCGGCGGGGCTGGGCGACGAAGTACATCCAAGCGGCAGTCCCGCAAAAAGCAAGAACGCGAGGGACAGGCGAACGCTCATCTTGCGCATATCGATCTCCGGCGCTCGTCCACCGCCTGAGTATACGCCCAACCCCGACCCAGATTGAGCCCCTTTTTTCGATCGCACTCGACTCGCTGTCTACCTCAGCTGGCCGGGGAAAGATCCTGCCGCGCGTTCAGCTATCACCCCTACCGACGGTACCCCTTTGGCGCGAAATACCAGTTACCTGCGCCCTCAAACTGAGTGTAGGCCTCCAGCTTCTGGTAGCCATTCGCTTCGAAATAGTCCGTGATCTCCTTCGCATAGTAGACCCCCATCTCCGCCTGCACCTCGATGCAAACCAGGGATGGCCGATACTTCTTTATGTCGAATCCCTTCAGTGCTTTGAGCTCCCCTCCCTCGATATCTATCGAGACAAAGTCGACACGCTTCACCTTCTCCTTCTTCAGCAAATCGTTGAGCGTGATCACGGGAACCTTGACAACCACAGGTTCGGGGATTCTGTAGACGGCTTCCTTGATTGTGCTCGAGAAGACTTCTGATCCTTCTTTGGTGTAGAGGTCGATGGTTCCTCCAGAATGGTCCGATACAGCGTAATTCCGGAATCGCGTGCGCGGGCGGTACTTCAAATAGTCGGCCGCATACTGTTTGAGGGCGTCGACCCCTATTCCCTTCCAGTTTAGGTGCTTTTCCAAGTAGTAGGTTGTGCTGATGGTCTTGTAGTCGGAGCAGCCGACGTCCAGGAAGAACTTGTCTTTGGTGTCATTGAAGAAATGGCGTATCAGGACCTCTTCCTTGACCTGCGAGTACAGGACCGGCTCATTGCAAATCTTGCTCTTTTTCAGATCCTCCAGCGTCTCTTGGGAATAGCCCTTCGTTGCTAGCGCTGTGAGCCCAATCATTGTTGTGACCAGCATGCAGCTCAGGTGGATCGTGTGCTGTCTTGTCGGCATGATTCTTCTCCGGTTGGCCCGCTGAGTTGGAAGGCAGGCTGTTTTGCTACTCTAACAAACTGAATTCGCTTCTGGAGTTGATTCTGGTTCCTTCCGGTTGCGATTCGTGTGTCCATCACTGGTCACCCATGCTGGCGACGCGCGCGGGCGGGGTGGCCGCCGAGCGGGCGGCCCAGAGGTAGACCGGGATGCCCAGTGCCACCGCGCCCAGCCCAGCCAGCGACGCGACCGGCCGGAAGCGAAGCAGAAAGACCAGCATCCATCCCGTGACCATCAGGAACAGCGCGGGGGTCACCGGGTAGCCCCAGGTCCGGTATGGGCGCGGCGCCGCCGGCCAGCGCCAGCGAAAGACGAAGAGGCCGAGGACGGTCAAGAAGGCGCACGCGGAAAGCACGAAGCCCAGGAACGTGATGACGCTCTCGAATGACGAGGTCACGATGAGCACAACCACTAGTGCGGTCTGCGCCAGCACCGCGCGGTAGGGGACGCGATGCCGGTTGAGCGGGGCGAGCCAGCCGAACACACGCATGTCCTGGCCCAGGGCCATGAGGACGCGGGGCCCGGCCCAGACCATCGAACTGATCGCAGACACGAGTCCGAACGAGATGAGGAAGCCCATGACTTGCCCTCCCCGCGGGCCCAGGATTGCGTCGGCCGCGACGTAGCCGACTTCTACCTGACCGGCGAGAGCCGCCATGGAGGTGGAGTAGAGGAAGACGAAGTTGAGCAGGAGGTAGAGCGCCGTCACGATGAGGGTTCCGCAGACCAGCGAAAGCGGGATGCTGCGCGCGGGATTTCTCACCTCGCCGGCCACGTAGACCGAGGCGTTCCAGCCCGAGTAGGCGTAGGTCACGTAGACCAGCGACACCGCGAATGGCGCCGAGAACAGCGTGCGCAGATCACCCGGCTGCGGCCCGAAGTGGATGGGCTGGGGCGTGGCCAAAAGCAGCGCCCCAACGATGAAAGCGGCGATGAGCAGGAGCTTGAACGACGTGAAGAAGCCCTGGAACCGGCTGCGCACGCCGACGCTGTAGAGGTGCACGCAGGTAATCGCCAACACAGCGACGAGGGCGGTGGTGGTCGGGTTGGCCCCGGGGAAAACGCGCGACAGGTACTTTCCCAGCGCCATCGCGGCGGCCGCGACCGGCGCCGCGAATCCGACCGTGATGGAGATCCAGCCGGCCAAAAACCCGACAGCGGGGTGGTAGATGCGCGACAAATACTGGTACTCGCCGCCTGAGCGAGGCATGGCGGCGGCCAGCTCGCCGTAAGAGACAGCGCCGCAAAGGGCATACACGCCGCCCACCGCCCACAACATGAGGAGCGGAAACGCCGAGTGGATCACGGCGACCTGGAAACCGAGGCTGGTGAAAACGCCCGCACCCACCATGTTCGCCATGACGACGAACGTCGCGGTGCGCGCGCCAATCAGTCCCGGTCCGCGGGATGCCGGCTCGTCCATGGCCGGCTACCCTAGCACGCCGGTTGCCCGATTCCCGACCAAGGTTGCTGTATCACCCACCCCAGAAAGGCTTGGCAGGCGAGCAAGGGAGGCGGAAGATAGTCGAGGCGGTTGCCGACGACCGCTGAGGAGAAGGACCATGGCGAGAAGCAAGTTTCTCAAGCTACTGGCGTTCGCTGCGCTGGTCGGCGCGAATCATGGCTGTGGCAAGTCTGGCAGCGGCGGGGCAGGGGGTTCGATGGCGACAGGAGGTACGCTGGCCAGCGGTGGGGTCACCAGCCCGGCAGGCGAAAGTGGCACCGGAGGCACGGCTGCAAACGGCGGCGCGACTAGCCAGGGGGGGATACCAGAAAGTGGAGGCACGACGAGCAAGGGCGGCGTCATTGCATCGGGTGGATCCAAAGGCGGAGCCGACGCCGCTGTCGGTGGCACAAGCGGAATGGGCGGAGTCACTGGCGGAGCGACCGGAGCGGCCGGTGGTTCGGCCGACGCCAGCAGCGTAGACAGCGGCACTGCCGCGGGAGTTTGGTCGATGGGCTACTACGCCAGTTGGAACCCGGATCAATACCCAATTTCGGAAATCGAATGGTCCGGGCTCACCCACATCGCTATGGCGTTCTACTTGCCCAAGCCAGACGGCTCGATGACCCTGTCCGGCGGCAATCCGCAACTTGCCACCAATCTCATCGCGGCCGCGCACGCAAACGGCGTGAAGGCTGTCGCCTCCATCGGTGGATCCGACTCGCAGAGCGGGTTCCAGGCGGCGACTGCGAGCGGCACCGTCGCCACCTTTGCCGCCAACCTGGGTTCGCTGCTGACCAGCACGGGCTACGATGGCATCGACATCGACTGGGAGCCGATGGACAAGACCGATGAGCCAGCGGTGATCGACATCGCCAATCGCATCCGCAAGGCAAAACCGGGCGCGTTGATAACGATTCCGATTGGCGCCATCAACGTGAATCTCGTCGGCGATCTTTCCGGGTTCCCGGCCATCGCCGCCGCGTACGACCAGCTCAATATCATGTCGTATGGCCAGGCGGGTGCGTGGTCGGGATGGAAGAGCTGGCACTCGAGCGCGCTGTACCAAGCCGATTCGGCCACGCCCACATCCATCGACTCCACGGTGAAGCTCTACCTCGCGGCGGGCGTGCCCGCGGCCAAGCTGGGCATCGGCATCGGGTTCTACGGCCTGTGCTATTCGTCCCCGGTCACTGGCCCTGACCAAGCGTTGAACGGCTCCACCGTGGTGGCGAGCGACGGCACGATTTCGTACGCGAACATCATGGCCAAGTACTACAGCGCGAGCGCGCGCCAATGGGACAGCCTCGCCCGCGTGCCCTACCTGTCATTCAGTTCGCCGCACGTGCCCGATGGATGCACCTATATTTCCTACGACGACGAACAGTCAATTGCAGAAAAGGGCGCCTACCTGAAAACCAAGGGTCTAGGCGGCGTCATCCAGTGGGAGCTCAATGAGGGGTACTTGTCGTCGGCGGCGGCCGGGCAGCGCAATCCTCTCCTCAAGGCGATTCACGACAGCGTATTGCACTAGACTTCACCCGCCGCTGCCGCGCACCTTTACGAAGGTGCCGTTCTGCAATTCCTGGTACGCGAGGCGCAGTTCCTCTTGCGTGTTCATGACGATGGGCCCGTACCAGGCAATCGGCTCGTTGATGGGTTTTCCCGAAATCAGCAAGAAGCGCACCGGCTCGTCGCCGGCGCGGATGGCGACGCTGTCTCCGTCGGCGAACAGCACCAGGTGGCCATCTCCCAGCAGGGCGTTGCGTTCCATGTCGAAGTAGTTGCCGCCCTCGGCTTCGTAGCTGTAGGGATCGCTCTGCTGGCAGAACAGTGCCTTGCCGCCGATCACGAAGGCCAGCACGGTGTGTCCGCGCGGCGTGCCCCGGGTGAAGGTAACGCCCGCGGGAACCGTGACGTCGAGATACTCGGGGGCAGTCACCACGTCGCGCACCGGCCCGATGACGCCGTCGACCGCACCGGCGATCACCTTGATGCGCGTCCCGTTGCCCTCCACCGCCTCGGGGATCTGGGAGGCGAGCAGGCCCCGGTAGCGCGGGTCCATCATCTTCTGGGCCGCGGGCAAGTTGGCCCACAACTGGAAGCCTTCGAGGAAGCCCTGGGGGTCACCCTTGGGCATCTCCTGGTGAACGATTCCGCTGCCAGCGGTCATCCACTGCACATCGCCGGCCGAGATCACCCCGCTGTTGCCCAGGCTGTCGCCGTGTTCAACATCGCCGCGCAGGACGTAGGTGATGGTCTCGATCCCGCGATGGGGATGCCAGGGAAAGCCCTTGCGAAAGTGCTCGGGCTTGTCCGAGCGAAAGTCATCGAGCAGAAGAAACGGATCGCAGAGCTGCGGGTCGCCGAATCCGATCGCCCGCCGTAAATGAACGCCCGCCCCCTCGATCGTCGCGCGGCTCTTGACTACCTTACGAATACGCCTGTTTTCAGCCATTGCAGCCCTCCCTTTCCGAATTCTGCGCGGGCCACCGGGCCCGGCGGGAAGCAAGTGTAGCAGCTTCGGAAGGGGAGGCTAGCCTCGGCAAGCCGGGCGTGCGAGCCGCTGGCCGGCTGGCACATGCTCTAGTTAGGTGGGAGGTCGGGGGCTTGTCGCGAATCACCGTTGCCCCCGTCGGTGTTGCCCGCGCCAGCGTCCGGACACGGCATGCAAAACCCCGCGTCCAGCCAAAGAATGCGACAGATCCAGGTGCCACTTTCGCAGCTACAGTTGAACCCGTCGAATAGGTCGCCGTTTTCGCAGGCGCAAGGAATGGTTGCGCTTGTGTAGCATGGGGGCGTGCCAGGTGCGCACGCCCCGTACGGAAGCGCAATGTCGATCATGTCGCTGTAGTGTGGCCACGCCGAGATACCACACGCTGAGGAGCAGGCTGTGGGCGCCTCTGGCGTACCAGCGGGAACGAGCGGAAAGACTGACGTCGGCCCATAGTCGGGCGAAGGCGGACGGCAGGTAACCGGCTCTCCGAAACAGGAATAGTGGTATCCAGGAGGCGGAGAATCCGTCGGCCCCAAGGTCAAGGGGAGAAGGGTGCCAAATCGGCTGGTCAGCAGGCTTGGCGCGGCTGCCACGCCGGTCAAAGACACGGGGAAGCTTGCGACGGCCGCCACGCCGTCGATGGTGAAGTTGATGGTGGTCGAACCGCCGTCCCTGAGCCGAACAACCTGTCCCACTCGCTCGATCATTTCGTCCGCGGCGCCGAAGAAGACACGGAAATCCTGATAGGTCCAGTCATCGAGAGGGCGAACCACCAGCAGAGCGCGCCCGTCGGCAAGAGTCGCGTTGTACTCGATGAAGGTTTGCGCGGGGATATTGGCCACCGGCAGACCCACGATTTGCGAAGTGGGGACCAGCGTGAGAACGCTGCCCTGTTGGCCAATCGTGAAGGTCTTGACGTCCGTGGTTCCTTTCAACACGCCCATGGCGGTGGGACCGGCAGCGTTGGTTTCCAGCTTGAGCATGAAAGGCGGAACGTGATCGCTGATGGAGAAGCTGTAGCTGATGACTCCATTGCCACTGCTCTCGGTCCCCGAGCCGGCAATGCGTCGGCGCTGCAGGGTGCCGCCTGATGAGACGAATACGCGTTCACCGCCGGGCTGCGGTTGATCGACGACATACAGGGTGCCGTCCGTGTCGCGGCCCGCGCCGAGCACAGTGGTGAGGGTGACGGGTTTGGTGATCGGCTGGAATGGGTCACAGGAAACCAAGCTGCCGCTCGTCGGGGGTCCGCCCTCTTGTGCTCCGGCACTCGCCCCGTCTGCGCTTGGTGGACCATCGACGGCTCCGCCATCAATCGATGAATTTCCGAAACAGGAATAGCTGTATCTAGCAGGCGGGGAACTAATCGGTCCCAAGGTCAAGGGGAACTGAGTGGTGCCAATGGTCAGGGTTGGCGGGGGTGCCACGCCGCTCAAAGACACGGGGAAGCTCGCGACAGCCGCCACGCCGTCGATGGTGAAGTTGATGGTGGTCGAACCGCCGTCCCTGAGCCGAGTAACCTGGCCCACAGTCCGCTCGATCATTCGGTCCGCGGCGCCGAAGAAGACGCGGAAATCTTGAAAGGTCCAGTCATCGAGAGGGCGAACCACCAGCAGGGCGCGTCCGTCGGCGAGAGTCGCGTTGTACTCGATGAAGGTCTGCGCGGGGATATTGGCCACCGGCAGACCCGCGATTTGCGAAGTGGGAACCAGCGTGAGAACGCTGCCCTGTTGGCCAATCGTGAAGGTCTTGATGTTCGTGGTATCTCCTTGCAAAACACCCATGGCGGTGGGACCGGCAGCGTTGGTTTCCAGCTTGAGCATGAAAGGTGGAACGTGATCGCTGATAGAGAAGGTGTAGCTGATGACTCCATTTCCACTGCTCTCGGTGCTCGCGCCGCCGCTGCGCTGGCGTTGCAGGGTGCCGGCTGATGAGACGAATACGCGTTCGCTGCCGAACTGCGGTTGATCGACGACGTACAGGGTGCCGTCCGTGTCGCGGCCCGCACCCAGCACAGTGGTGAGGGCGATGGGTTTGGTGGTTGGCTGGAACGGGTCACAGGAAACCAAGCTGCTGCCCATTGGAGGCCCGCCGTCGTCGTAGCTCCCGGCGGGAAAGTCGCTCTTGCAGGCGGCCACCAGAAACAGGGCAGTCGCCGTCACCCGAAGCAAGCTATGGTTTGTCATGCTCCTCCAGTAGCCCAGCCGGGCTAGACCTTACAGACCGCGGTGATCAAAGGAAAGAAACCGAAATTCCAGCCCCACATTGCAGCTCCCAATGGGGCAGCGTCCAGTCGCTTTGCGTTCCCCGGGCCGAATCCGCGACGACGATCCGCTGCGATTGCGGCCATCCGACGCCGCGCAATTCCAGCCAGGGAGCCAGGCGTCCCAAGGACCAGCTCAGGCGAGCCCCGGCGCTGAGCCCCAAAGAGATGCCGCTCGACTGCTGGTTCGAGGGGTAGCCCTGTCCCTCGACGAAAAGCAGGCCGAGAACTCCGGCCCCGTCCAGCCGCAAGGGCCCACGTGACCAAGCCAAGCCGACCTCGCTGGCGAGGCGGCGAAACTGCACCTGGCCGGGGCCCAGAGCCCCACCGTGGGCACCCGTGCCGGCCAAGTCGAGACGAAAGGCAAGCGGCCTGGCCCAAGGCGCCCACTGCGCCTCCGCGCGCACCCCGGGGGCCGCGCCGCCTGAAATCAGCGATGCAAAGCCACCCACGGCCACACTCACGGTGCGCGCGCGTGCGTGGCGATCCGCAGGGGCGGCTTCTGCGGGTTCGGAGATGACATCTTTTGCTGCCGGTCTGGTCGGCCACCAGGTGGCGATGGCCACGGCCGCGGCCTTGGCGCGGTCTTCACATCCGCTCCCAACTGCGATCGACCGCTCATCGGTCTCCCCGGTGCCCTCAGGTCGCAGTTGGATGGCCAGCCCATCTGGGCGGGACACGACAAACGCAGTTCCCGGCCGAACCACGCTGGCGGGCAACAAAACCGACAGGTTGTCCTCGATATCGCGAGTCGACGGACAATTGCTGTCAGAGCTGACCACAGGCTGCAGGGCCAGCAACAAAGCGACAATAGATGCGGGGGTCATCAGGGGCCGACCGTCTGCGGCCGGGAAAGGTCCCTGGCTTGGGGAGCAAATGGCCCAACTGGGAAGCGCCGCAGGTACTCGATCGCGTCGGCGCGCGCTCCCGCACTGTCGCCCAGGCGCTGGCGGGCTTGCGCGCGCCCTCCCAGCGCGCGTTGAAGCAATTCCTGCTCCCGCGCGTGCGAAAGCACCCCATCGAAATCGGCGACAGCCTCCTGAAGACGCCCGCTGGCCGCGCGCAACTCGCCCCGTTGTAGCCGGCGCTCAAGCCCGCCCGGCATGCGGTTGAGATCGAGCTCGTCAAGAGCACGCAGAGCCTCGGGCTGTCGGTGCAGGGCGGTCAGCGCATCGACGCGCAGGACGCTGGCCTCGACGAAAAGGCGGCCTTGCGGATAGCGGGCGCGATAAGCGTCGAGGGCGAGCAACGCCGAACCAGCATCCTGTTTCGCACGCAGCGCACGTACGGCAGCAGCCAGCAACCGCTCCTCGCTCAGATCTTCCGCGGCGGCCTTCTCCGGTGGGCGGCGCGGTGCGGGTGGTGTGGTCAGGGCAATGGCTGCCGGGGCAGGGGCGGGAGCCTCCGGCACCACTGCGGGTAGGGCCGCCGGAGCGATCGAGCCAGTTGCGGGCAAAGGCTCCCGGTCAGCCGGGACCGTGCTTGCGGGGGGCGAGATAGCGGCGCGATCTACGAATGCGACCGACGAGCGAGCCGGAGCGCGCGAGGTCCGTGGTCGCGCGGAAGCTAGCAGCGGCGGCAACATGCTCGCGGGCGTGGGCAAGGCGGGTTCGATGGTAGGGGTGGGTATGCTCGCGGACTTCGCGGGCGCGGGCAAGGCGGGTTCGATGGTCGGAGTGGCGACGCTGGGCGGGTCAGTTGGCTCAGATGGCGCCGCCTGACCATTCGCGACGGTGATTTCTGGCCTGGTTCTAGGCCGACGGGCGTGAGGCTTGTCGGGGGTGTTGGTCGGTTGCGGCTGCGGCCTGGGCGGGAAGTTGTGCTCGATCACGAAGCGATCGATGGCGATGCCAAACGCGGTTCCCCAAAGCAGCAACGAGCCCGCAATCACCAGCGGACGCAGCCAGCGCGCTCGTCGGAAGGCGGGGTTACCAAGCCGGGCGCGCAGCCTGCGCTTCACCCGGTCATGCGCGGCGACAGGCAAGGGCTGCAGCCGCCGGTTGCTCTCCAGCAATGCGTCTGCCAAGGCCAGTCCATGATCGCGCCTGCTGACCGAGACAGTGGGTTCGATGTTGCTCATGGCGAGAGTTCCTCTTGGGTGAGCAGATCAGCCAGCTTGGCGCGAGCGCGATGCAAGCGCACCCAAACGGTATTGGTGTCGATGCCAAGCAGCGTGGCGATCTGGTCGCCAGTGGCTTCTTCGAGCGTGAAAAGTATCAACACGGATCGGTACTTTTCCGGCAGGCGATCCAGGGCGGCGTAGAGGCGCATGCCTTCCTCGCGTCGTTCCAGGTCCTCGACCGGGGTGGAGCCGTTTGCCTCCGCCAACCAATGCCCATGCAGACCCCACAGCCAGCCGCGGAGAGCGGCGTTGCGGCGCCGCCAACGCACCACCTGGGTCGTGATGCGGAAAAGCCAGGTGGTAATCTTGGCCTCGCCGCGGAATTCGTGGCGCCGGCGCAGCACCACCAAGAAGATGTCGTGCAGGAGATCCTCGGCGTCGAAACGGGGACCGGCCAGCCGGCGGGCCCAGCGTTCGACCTGCGGCGCATAGCGATCGTACAGCTCGGCAAGAGAATCCGCGCCACTCAACCCGCTTGCATCTAGGGACTCCCTGGGCGGCGAGGTGGATGGTGGTGGTTTGCGCATGATGGGAGGCAACGTGAGCCAGTAGCGCGTCTACCCTTCAACCTTACAGAAAACACGCGCGCAGTATAGCGCCAAGCGGGCGCGTGGAATCGGCGCTTTGCGCGCTTTTGGGCAATCGGGCATGCTCTCGCCATGATCGACGCCAGAACTCGCCTGCTACTGGTTGCGACGGCCGCCTGCTTGGGTTGCGGAGACAGCACGGGCGGGTCCTACACCGGGCCGGGAACCACGCTGAAAGTGATGACCCGCAACGTGTACTTCGGTGCCGAGGTCAATGCGTCGCTGGTGGTTTCGACGCCAGAGCAGATCCCGCCTGCCGTGGCCGGGTTGTGGGCGGCGGTGCAGCAGAGCGACTTTCCCGGGCGGGCCAAGCTGCTGGTCGACGAGGTCGTGGCCGAGCAGCCCGACATCATCGCTTTTCAGGAAATGGAACTGTTCCGCATGCAAAGCCCTAGCGACTTTGTGCCCGGGGCGAGCCCCAATGCCGAGGAGGTGGCCCCGAACGGCGACCTGCTGGCCATCATGCAGGGCGAGCTGGCAGCGCGCGGCCTCGACTACGGGGATCCGGTGTTGGTGGACGCCCACACCGACATAGAGTTGCCCAGCGTGGACGCCAGCGGCGCGACCTATGATCTGCGCATGACCGACCGGAACGTGGTGTTTGTGCGGCCGAGCATCAGCGCCAGCAACCCGCGCGGCCAGGATTTCGCGAACTCGTTCACCGTTCCCTTGGGCGGGCTATCCAGCGGTATCACCATCACGCTTGCCCGCGGCTTCGGTGCGGTGGACTTGCTGGCGGGCGGCGTGCCTTTCACTTTCGTGAATACCCACCTGGAGGTGGAAAACTTCGCGAGTATTCAGGAAGGCCAAGCGCAGAATCTGCTCGATGCGCTGGCGCCGGTGGCCGGCCAGGTGGTTCTGGTGGGCGATTTCAACAGCGCCGCCGACAATTCGACCACCAATACCTATCACTCGGTCACGCAAATATTCAGCGATTCCTGGCCCAAGGTAAATGCAAGCGATCCAGGCTTCACCTGCTGCACTGACATCACGGCTGCCGCGCTTTCGCCGACCGAGCGGATTGATCTGGTCCTCTATCGCGGCAAGGTGCGGCCCGAAGCTGCCAACCTGGCGGGGCTGGACGCCAGCGCGCGCACCGCCGGCGGGCTACTTCCCTCGGACCACGTGGGCGTGGCTACCACGCTTACCGTGGGGCAATAGTGCTAGCCACGAAATCGCGGGCTGCACCACGGCGAAAGGCGACGTCCGTGTTGGAGTGCCGACGGTGACTGAGTGAAGTCAGCTCGCCGCTAGCGCAGCCCGCGGCACCGCGCGCACACAGTCCCGGCGGTGCAGCCCGAGGTCGTGGCGGGCGAAGGGTGCTGCAGCTCACGCAGTCGGAAGACAAATGGAGCATCTTGGGCGGAAAGACCTTTCCAAGAGGCCCGACCTGATGTTCAATCAGCGGTCAATCAGAAGGTGTGCGCCATGAACAGTCGGAACAGTGAGGGCTCCCACGCCTCCGTGCCAGAGGAGAACAGGTCAACGAAGATCAGTCGCACGTCACTGCCGAGGTCCAACGGCGGCCAACCGCACGTCGTTGTCATCGGGGCCGGCATGGCTGGGCTAATGTCGGCTCATACTGCCCTACGGAGGGCACCCGACAGTCGTGTGACGATTGTCGAGCCGCGCCCGGACCATATGCTTCAAGCCGCGCTGCCATTGTGCGCGGTGGGTCAATTGTCGGAAACGAAGATCACCCGTCCCACGCAAAGTCTTGTCCCCCGTAAGGCCGTACTATTGAGGAACAGTGTCGTCGAGGTCGATCCGGTTCGCAAATCCATAATGCTGGCAGGTGGCGAGAAGTTGTCTTACGACATCCTGATCCCAGCCTCAGGCATTCATCCAGATTACACCCAAATCGATGGATTGGCGGATGCCATGCGTGAGGATAACAGCCTCAGTAGTGTGTACGAACCGAAAACACTGGGAAGAATTCGGGCGATGCTCGATAGGCCGGTATCAGGCAATTACGTATTTGTTCGCCCCAACGCCATGTTCAAATGCGCCGGGGCCATCTTCAAGATTGCCAATCTGATCGACAGTATCCTGCGCGCCAAGAAAACAAGGCGCGACGTCCACATCAAGATCTACCTCGGCAATTCAGTCCTCTTCCCTGTGCCTGACTACCAAGCCAGGCTAGAAGGCATTCTAAAGTCCAACGGAATCGAAGTGTTCTGCAATAGGGATCTCATCCGAGTCAATCACGCCAGAAGAGCCTTTGTCTTCGCCAACCGGGACACGGGCGGGACGGAAGAGATCGAGTACGCCATGGGCCACGTGGTTCCGCCGATGAAGCCCTCACCCTGGCTCGAGGAAAACCCCCTCGCGGCGAAGGAGGGCTTTCGCGGTTTTGTTCCCGCGAATCAGTATGGGCAACATCCCCAATATCCAAGCGTATGGCCGAACGGTGATACGATCGCAGAGCCCCCGATATTCAAGACAGGCGCCGCGGTCCATTTCAGGACGCGGCCATTGATCGACAACGTACTTCGCTACTTGCAGGACAAGGAATTGCGTGAGGAGTATCGAGGAACGACGGGTTGCATGGTCCCTTCGGGGATAGGCAAGGCGATGTTGGTGCTCTTCGACAAAACCAACAAGCCTCGCTATCCCTGGTTGAGATGGGCAGGGCTATGGAGCGCAAACAAGCCGACGTGGTTGATGTTCAAATACGGGCTGCCAGCTTTCTACTGGCGCGCGATCGTCAGAGGAATCGTATAGGTTGCCGGAAACTATTCTGCAGGTCTGTCTCGTATCGTTCGTGCGTGATCCCGTAGTGTCCGAAAATCTGTCGCAAGCAATCCCGGCCTCACCTGCGGCGTTCGCCTACGCCTGGGCCTTGTCCGCAACCGCTATTGCCCCACGGTGAGGCCCCCGTCTGCCCCGGGACGCGAAAGTGGCAGACAAGAGCCTGGGTTCGGGTAGGGTTCCAGCCGTACTCTCCCCGCCGGCCGTGCTGGCAGACCGCCGATCGTCAGCTCGCCACCGCACCACATACGCCCAGAGGCCCCGCTATGCCGGCCACGGTCAACGTCCTCGCGCGCAACTGGGGAGTACTCGAGTGTCTCGCTGCCCAGCCGCCTCGCATCGCACATCGAGCCGGCCGCGTCGCTCGACAACCAAATGCGGGTCTGGTGCGGTTTGAATGACAAAGAACCGGACGATTGGACAAGTCTATGTTGAGTCGAGGCGTTCGTGACAAGCCCGATGCGTCAGGATCCCCATGGGGAAAGGCCAAGGACATTGTCTAATCCCAGCACGACGCTCGACGTCGACCGCCTTCTCCTGTGTGTATTCGGCGGACATCAATTGCAGGGGCACCGTAACCCACGAAGATCGCCGCAGACCATGATGGCTTTGCCCGGGAGTTTCATATGAGCGCAAGAAGATCCCATATTGTCATTCTCGCGTTTTTTCTTGGCGTCTTGGGCTGTTCCTCGGGAACGGGAGGCGCGACCGGCCAAGGAGGAGCCAGCTCCAACGGCGGCACCGAAGGCAGAGGCGGTGCGGCCGGCACTGGCGGTGTGACCGTCTCGGGCGGTGCGACCGTCTCGGGCGGTGCGACCGTCTCGGGCGGTGCGACTGGCTCGGGCGGCGTGACCGCCTCGGGCGGCCGCGTCTCGGGCGGCACGACCAGCCCGGGTGGCGCAACTGCGGCAGGTGGGCGCACTGGATCGGGCGGGGCGGGCGGCGCGTCCGGTGCCGGTGGCACCTCTGGAGTCGGTGGAGCGGCAGGCAACGGTTGTCCAGCCGGAGTTGCCGGGGCTACCACAGGCACCATCAACAACACCGGGCCCTGGAACGACACTACGGGCAAGCATATCCAGGCCCATGGGGGCGGGCTCATCAAGGTCTGCGATACGTGGTACTGGTTCGGCGAAGACAAGACCCTGAACACGAATGGTACAGGGAACTTCCACGCTATCAGCTGCTACGCCTCCAAGGATCTTGCCACCTGGGAGCATCGCAATTCGGTCGTCACGACCAGCACGGACCCTGTGCTGAACAACGTCAATCTGATCATCGAGCGGCCCAAAGTCATCTACAACGCTTCCACGAAGCTGTACGTGATGTGGGCCCACTGGGATATGGAATCCTGCTCTGGGGCGAGCGGCGGCTATTGTGACTCCGAGGCCGTCGTGTTCACTAGCCCCACCGTGGATGGCAACTATACGTACGTAAAGCACTTCCTGCCCGGCGGGAACGCATCGAGAGACTGCAACCTGTGGCAAGAGCCCGACGGGACTGCCTATTTCATTTCTACGGGCGCGCAGGGCCAAACCTCGTCGGGAACTTTTAGCCAGACGCAGGTCTACCAGCTCTCGAGCGACTATTTGAACGTCACGAACACCACGAAGATTTGGGCAAATGATACCCGCGAGGCCTACGCGTTCTGGAAGGTCAATGGCAACTACTACGGTGTCAGCTCGGGCCAGACCGGCTGGGCTCCGAACCAGGCAGCCTACTTGACCTCCACGGGCTCGATTACTGGGCCGTGGAACAATAGCTTCACCGGTCTTGGCCCGAACGGCTCCACATGGAGCTCTCAGCCCACCTACGTAATCCCCATCGTGGGCAGCCAGACGACCACCTACATCTACGCGTCTGACATATGGAACTCCAGCAACCTGAGCCTTTCGACGTACCTCTGGCTGCCGTTCACCTTTGACGGAACGAAGTGGAGCTTGACCAATTCCGCTACATGGTCCATCAACCTTGCGACAGGTGTCGTGACGACCAACTAGTCGGTCACGCGGGTTCGGGATCACCTGGCCGGCGCAGACGGGTCAGGGTGGAACCGGCAGCCGGGCGGTAGCGCTTGCGGTAGTAGGTGTCGATGAAGGCCGGGCAGCTTTCGGCCACAAGCAGGCGGGCCACCTCGTCGGCAGCCAGGATGAACGACTCTTCGATTTCGCACAGGGCCTGGTTGATGTGACCCAACTCGCCGGTGAGCGCCACGTGGCGACAGCCGCAGTGGCTCTGGCAACGGTCGCGCAGGGCACAGGGCGCGCAAATTTCCTCCACGCGATCCTTGGCCTGTTGCAACTCGGCCAACCGTTTTTCGTCGAAGCCTGAATCCAGGGTTCCGATGACCAGCTCGTCATCGCGATCCTCGCCGATCATCTGCGCGCAAGGATACAGGCGGCCGGTGGGCGCGACGGCGAAGGCGCGGCCCGCCAGCGTACAGCGCTCGGGACAGGGGATGCCCTCGTTCAAATGGGTCAGGATCTTGCCGCGCAGGGGTTCCAGCGACAGCACGCGGCCGTTGCGAAACGCCTCGATCCACACCGCGCCCGCGTCGCGCAGGCCTTGGCGCAGCCCCGCGATGGACGCTTCGGTCCAGGGGGCGCGGAAGTCGGGTCCCAAAGTGACCTGTGCGGGCTGCAGGTCCATCAGCGTGCGCACCACCTCGCCCAGCCGGGGGGCGGTATCGGGCCGCACCACCGCGACCAGGCGAAAGGCAATGCCTGCCTGGCGCATGCGTCCCAGGTTGGCCACGATCCCCGCGAAGCTGCCCTGGCCCTTGTCGTCCACGCGGTGGGAATCGTGAACCGCAGCCGGACCATCCAGCGACACATACAGGGTGAAGTCGCGGGGTGGCGACAGCAAGGCGAGCACCCGATCGTCGGCCAGGGTGCCGTTGGTGTTCATCACGTAGCGCAAGCGCGGACGCGGCTCGGGTCGTGTTTGCACAGTCGCTTCCACGTAGGCCAGCGTCTCCTCGATGAACCCTGGATGCAACAGCGGCTCGCCGCCGAAGAACGAAACGTCCAGTTGTGCCGGCCGGTTCGCCAGCGCCAAGTCCACCGACCGCCGCATCACCTCGGACGGCATTAGCCGGCTGAACTTCCCTCCGTTGTAGCAGTAGCTACAGCGCAGGTTGCAGTCGTGATCGACGAAAAGGGTCAGTTCCACTGGGCTGGCGTTTTCCGTCGGCCGCCGCGCGATCAAGGAATACCGGCAGGGTCGGGCGGCGCGAGCTCGATTGGGGCAGGGTCGGCATCGGAGGCATCCGGCGCTGTCTCGGGCGGTGGGCCTGCATCGGGCACGCCGATGTCAGGAACGAGAAACGCGGGAGGCCCGTCGAACGGCACCGGCGGTGATCCGGCTTCCTTGGGCGTACACCCCGAGGACAGGCACAAACACAGACCCGCAGCCGCCAGGGTCGGATAGCCAGGGAAGGTGATGCGGGAACGCGGCTGGGGAGCATTGGCGGACAGGCGCTTGTCCATCTGTGTCCTCCAGTATGACTCCAGAATCTACTGGGGGATAGGGGCACCGCCTCCGCCGGAAGGATCTGGGAAAGCGGGCGCAAGGTCGGCAGCGTCCTGCGGGGATGGTGGCTCCAGCACATCCGGTGCTGCCGCATCCGGGGTCGGTGAAAGGGGTTCCGGTGCGCCGGCATCTTTGGCCGAGGTCGGAGTCTCGTCGAAGGGCGGTCCCACGAAGCCCGCGAGCGCGCCACCGGTGCCGGTCGTGCCACCGGTGCTGGTCGTGCCACCGGTGCTGGTCGTGCCACCGGTGCTGGTCATGCCACCGGTGTTGGACCCTGTGGTGTTGGCCGGATCGTTCGGGTTGGCACCGCGGCCGCACCCACCAGAAAGGCACAGGTACAGCCCTGCTGCCGCCACGGTGGGGTAGCCGGGGAACGGGAAGTGAGAGCGCGGCTTTGGGGCACTGGCAGAGAGACGCTTGGACATTCTTGTTCTCCAATGTATCGAATATGCAAGCACCGTGCCCGCGAAAGGCAGCGCGCGAAGAGGCTGGGATTGTTGCCTGGAGTCTTCGCGATTGGCCTGCGGGACGCCGGATGAGGAGAAACTGCGACATTCCTGTCCGGCACAGGGCGCGTTGACCCGCACTTGGGTTTGCATTCCGTCGTCAGATTTCTCGGTTGCGGAGCCCTGATCTCTCAGTTTTCTGAGAGGGATCGTGTTGCCTGGCGTGGGCTTTCGTGTCGAGTACAATCGGTCCCGCTGTGACTTCACCTAGCCCTGCTGGCACGGTCCCGATCCGCTTCCGCCGCCTTCGCCCGAGCGCGGTGCTGCCCCACTACATGACACCTGGCTCGGCTGGAATGGATTTGGCCTGCGCTGCTGACGCTCCGGTGACCGTACCCGCAGGCGAGCGGGTGGGGATCCCCACTGGGTGGGCCATGGAACTGCCGCCTGGCTACGAGGCGCAGGTGCGTCCGCGTTCAGGGTTGGCTTGGAAGGCGGGGCTGACCGTGGTGAACGCGCCGGGAACCATCGACAGCGACTACCGGGGCGAGGTGGTGGTCTTGCTGGTCAATCTGTCCAAGCAACCGGTCGTGGTCCAACCCGGGGATCGGGTGGCCCAGATGGTGATCGCGCCGGTCATCCAGGGTACGGTGGAAGAAGTGGCGGAGCTGTCAAGCAGCAAGCGCGGTGAAGGCGGTTTTGGCCACACCGGTTGATCTGAGCGCATCGAGTATGATTAGTTGCACCCATGAGCAACACCCCGGTTGATATTCTCCCCAAGCGGGCCGGCATCGTCGGCGTCTCCGGCTATTCGGGGATGGAGCTGGCGCGCATCCTGGTCAGACATCCGCTGTTCGCCATCGCGTTCACGACCAGCGACAAGTGGGCGGGGAAGCGGCTGGGTGACCGCATGGCCGTGGCAGCGCCCGCGGCGGATCTGATCTGCTTGTCGCACGAACAGGGCCAGGCTCACCTGGGCGAGGTCGACGTGGTCTTCCTGTGCACGCCGGCCGAGGTTTCGGTCGAGCTGGCGCCACGCGCGGTGGCCGCGGGCGCGCGCGTGGTGGACCTGTCGGGCGGGTTCCGGCTGGCGGCAGAGCAGTTCCCGCAATGGTATGGGTTTACCCATCCCGCGCCGAAGCTGCTCGCCGAGGCGGTGTATTCCATGCCTGAGGCCACCAACAACGCCGAGAAGCTGCGCACCACGAGACTGATTTCCAATCCGGGCTGCTACGCCACGGCTTCGGTGCTGGCCGTGTTGCCACTTCTGCGGGCGGGCTTTATGGAATCGGACTCGGCGATCATCGACGCCAAGAGCGGAACCACCGGTGCGGGCCGCAAGGCCAACGAGGAGATGTCGTTCTCCGAGGTGGCAGACGACGTGCGCGCCTATCGGATCTTCCGCCACCAACACGCGCCCGAAATCGAAATGGCCCTAGCCTTGGGCGGCGCGCCCCACGTGCGGGTGACGTTCATGCCCCATCTTCTTCCTGTGCGGCGGGGCATCTTGGCCACCGCGTACGGACGGCTACGCCACGGCACCGGGGGCAGCGACCCGGCCGGCGGCGTGCGCAAGGCGCTGGATGATTTTGCCGAGGAGCGGCCCTTCATCCGGGTAGTGGCCCCCGACGAGGTTCGGCTGCAGGCCGCGGTGGGAACCAACCGCGTTGTGCTGGGCGCGTCCGCCGACGTCAGGCTTGGCATGGTGGTGTCCTTTGCCGCGATTGATAATTTGATCAAGGGGGCGGCCGGACAGGCGGTGCAGAACGCAAATCTGATGTTCGGATTCGCTGAGACGGACGGCCTGCTCGGGCTGTCCGGGGCCATGCCATGACCGACAGTTACGGGCCGCAGCCGGAATCTTTGGTCAATCGATGCGAATTGGTGGTCGAGGCGCTCAAGTACATCCAGAAGTTCACCGGCACGCGCGCGGTGGTCAAGTACGGCGGCGCCGCCATGGTGAAAGATGACTTGAAGCGAAGCTTCGCCCTGGACGTGGTTTTGCTGCAGGCCGCGGGTTTGCGGCCGGTGGTGGTTCACGGCGGCGGGCACGAAATCACCAAGACCCTGGATCGCCTGGGGCAGAAGAGTGAATTCATCGACGGCCAACGGGTCACCGGCGCGGTGGAGATGGGCGTCGTCGAAATGGTTCTGACCGGCAAGGTGAACACCGAGATCGTGGGCCTGATCAACACCTTGGGCGGAACCGCCATGGGCCTGTCGGGCAAGGACGCGCATCTCATCAAGGCGCACAAGTTGCCGCCCCGGCCGGGCAAGCCTGACCTCGGTTGGGTGGGCGAGGTCGAGAGCATCAACACCGAGATTCTCGATCTCTTGCTCGACAAGAGCTACATGCCCGTGATCTCGCCGGTGGGATTGGGCACGGACGGGGCCAGTTACAACATCAATGCCGACATGGTGGCTGCGGAAATCGCGGTTGCGGCCAAGGCGAAGAAGCTGATCTTCCTCACCGACGTGGCCGGAATCTTGGACGAGAACGGCCAACTCTTGAGCGAGCTGCGGGCCGCGGATCTGCGCGGTCGGTTGCAGGAAGGCCGGGCGGTCAAGGGCGGCATGCAGGTCAAGGCGCAGGCCATCCTGCGCGCCCTGGCGGGCGGGGTCGAGGCAGTACACGTGGTCGATGGCCGCGAGCCCCACAGCGTGGTGGTCGAGCTATTCACCGAGAAGGGCGTGGGGACGCTGGTAACGGCGTGAGGCGCCGAACGGTCTACGGTTGGCCCGCGGGCGTGGTGCTCCCGGCGCCCATCATCTCCCTCGCTCTCCCAATATTCGTCAGCGCGTTCCGATCGTTCGGGTCGATCTCCAAAGCCTTCTGCCAGTTACCTATCGCCAGTTCCAACTGGTTCTTCTGGGCGTAGATGACCCCCAGCTGGTTGTAGGCGTTGCTTGATTCGTGCGGGGCCGCTCGCGTAATCGCCTGGTATTGCGCTATCGCCTCCTCGATGCGCCCAGTGCTGAGGTAGAGCGACGCCAAGTTGTACCGCGCCGAGGTACCCTCTGGATTCCAATAGATGGCTCTATTGGCCTCCGCTTCCATCAAATCGTACTTGCCCTGCGTCCCATATATGTAGGCAAGGTTGTTGTGCGCCCCCGAGTGTTCGGGGGCCAATTCGATCACCCGGTTGAACTTGGCGACCGCCTCGTCGTACTGCCGGTTGTTGAGGTAGAGAAGACCAAGGTTATGAATACTGACCACGTCCCAGGGATCGATCTCAATCGCGTGGTTGAACATCTTGACGGCCAGGTCGCGCCGTCCTTGCTTGTCGTAGAGGGTACCCAGGTAAGAATACGCCGGTGCCGACTTGGGATTGACGGCAACCGCCCGGTCGAAGTTCTCCCGCGCCGCCCCCAGGTTGTCCGATATCATATTGACGTTGCCGAGTCGGGCGTATAGCTCGGACTCGGTCTCGCCATCGGGCGGCTCCGTCTTCCTGACAAGATTCAGCGCCGTCGAATACTCCTCCAGCGCGCGGCCGTATTTCGCCTGGGTCTCATAGATGAAGCCGAGATTGAGGTGGGGCCGGTACTCGGGGTTCTTCACCACGAAACGATTCAAGTTGGAAACGATCGCGAGGCAGACCGCGCAGGCAAACGCCGCGATGCCGGCCGGCCAGGCTTTGTCTTTGATGGCGGTTGCCATGGACGTGACGAAGAAACCCGAAAAGGCCGCCCAGACGCACATGGAAGGCAATCGATATCTGTCCGTAACGAAGAAAACGAGGCAAGGCAATGCCTGGAGAACGCAGAAGACGATCAGACTTGAATCCTTCTTCTTGCGGATCGCCAAAAGCAATCCGACCAGGCCCATGGCAAGTATCAATGACGACGGGATAAACGGGACACTCTTGTAAATCGAGTGGTCTTTCGTGTAGTAGACATCCGTGTTTCGGTATATCTCATAATTCGCGAAATACAGAGCGAGCTTCTTCAAGACCAATAGAGCTTCTTTGTCCGGATGTGCCCGGATGAAGCCGAACGCCTTCTTGTACCAGTAATGATCCCGGTCGGAAAAGGAGTCCACCCCTCCGACCCTTCTCGGTTCGTCGTAGAATTCCTCGAACGCGTAGCCGGGCTGTAGGTAGACGGTATCGTCGTACCTTTCATTATTGCCGATGTAGAAGTTGATTCCCCCATTCGCCGAAATCAGAGCTAGATGGTGCCCGGCAATCAGGTTGCGCAGGGTGCAGGGGAAGATCGTCGCGAGGGTGATTGCGAGAAATAGCGCGGCGTTGCCGATTCGCTGCTTTGTTGCTCCCGGTCTTCTGAACAGCATGAAGACATACAGCAGCAAGAGCAGGATATTCGTGGGCAAAGCCAACAGCGAAAGGCCGAAAACTGCCGCTGAAGTAGCCAGGGAAAGGGTTCCCTTGTGGATAATGAGAAGGTAGAAGGAAAGCAGGGTCAGGAAGATGGCGATGGCGGGAATCTCCATTTCCGCGCTGAAATAGACCGACGGGAAATAGAAGCAGTAGAGCAGGGCGCCGACAAACCCGGCCGGAACGCTGAAATATCGCTTGCCGATCAGGAAGAGCAACAGGCAACTGAAAGCGGTCATTATGACCTGGAGGAAGATCAGAAAGAAGTTGCTGTTGCCCGAGAGGAGGTAGGTCAGCGCGATGAAATACGGATAGAGAGGCGCCTTGTATAGGACCCCTTGCATTTTGAGGCTGAGGATGTCCCCGCCTAGGATTCTCCTTGCCCATTGTTCGTGATATAGCGCGTCTGCGATATGCACCTGAAAGAACGGTGAGCGTGAATAGGCAAGCAAATAGAAGAATCTGATGAGAAAGGCGACGGAGAAGACGATGATGGGAAGCCTATTCCTGCGGGAGAAGGCAAGTAGCCGTTGAACGTTCATTGCTTTATCCCGCGACGCTGCTTCTTGCGCCCACAGTCGGCATCTTCCGGGGGCCATTCAGCTGTGATGGGAATTCTAACACCTGGAGCCGGAGTGTCGGGCGGAAAGGCGCGGATGCCGCGAGGCGCCGAGGCGGCGAGCTGCGGGCCGCGTATATGGGCGGTCGGTTGACGGGCGAGTAGAATTGTGGCCAGAAACCGGCTCGTCGAGAAGCCCCCCTCGGATACATTACGCACCGGATGACGCTTTCGCGAATACTTTCTGAGCCACGAGGGATGGGATCCGTCCGGTGCCAAGAAAATCGCCAACACTTTTCACCGCGGTGACGTTGTTTAGGTCATGAAGGCTAGCGGCGCAGCAAGCGCGGAAGACCTCCTGCTTCATGCGGGATGGCTGCGACGCTTTGCCGTGGCGCTGGTGCAGGACCAGGACATGGCCGAGGACATCGTTCAGGAAACCCTGGTCGCGGCCTGGCGGCGCCCGGCCGCGAACACGGGGCGCCCGTGGTTGGCCCGGGTAGCGCGCAATTTGGCGATCGACGGTTGGCGCAGCTCGGGCCGGCGAGAACGGCGGGAGTTGGCCGCGGCGGCTACCGACATCGGCAGGGTCGCAAGTCCTGAGGAGCTGGTTGGCGACGCCCAGATCCATCGCGCCGTGGCCGAGGCAGTGGTGGGACTCGAAGAGCCTTTTCGCCAGACCCTCGTGCTTCGCTTCTTCGATGGCGTCTCATCGGCGGATATCGCGCGGCGCTTGCGCATACCCGAGGGGACGGTACGGTGGCGGCTCAAGGAGGGGATCGATCGCGTGCGCCGACAACTGGACGCCCGCTACGGTCAAGTCCGCAAGAATTGGGTGGCCGCCCTGTTGCCGCTGCTCCCACCACCGGCACCCCTGGCGTTTCGCAAGCAACCCGCTGGTCATCAGTCCCGCCCCGCGACGAAGAGGTTTCCTCACCTTCGCCCAGTCACCATCGCCACTGCAGTTGCTTCCATGGTCGGGATATTCGTGATGGTGGTAGCCGTGGTGTCTCACCATCGTGGATCATCGGTCCCAGTGGGCCATGCAGCCGCGGATCCCGTGGCCGAGCCAGCGGCATTGGGCGCGGAGAGAGCGATTCATTTCAATCTTCATGCCCTCGCCCAAGCGCCACGCGAACCCGAGGCGCCCGCCAATGCAGGACCTGGAGAAGCCGACGCACGTTCACTGTTTGCGGAATTGCTGCAGGCCATCCAAACCAACGCCTACGACGACTTCGTGGCCAAGGGGGCGGCTTCTTTCAAGGCCGCGGTCGGAACGGGCTTGTTCCACACCATCAGCGCCGACCTGGGGGTGCGCCTGGCCGCTGGCTATCAGACGACGAGCCTCGGTGGTCTGCGCCGAGGCAAGGCCATGCTGTGGCTTTTTCAACTCGAATTTGCCGACGGCGGTGATGATGCCCTTCTCAGCATGGCGACGGATGCTTGGCAGCTTGTTGGCTTCTTCCGCATCGACTCTCCTCAAACCAGCGAAAAGGAAAAATGAACCATGTCCACACACAATCTACGCACAGTTCTTGCGGCCGGCGCGCTTTGCCTTGTTTTCGCAGCAGAGAACCCCGCCCTGGCGGCGCCCGCCGCGCCCGCGGCGGTGGAACGCGTACTCGTCAAAATGATCGAGGCAGTCAAGGCTCAGTCGTACGACGACTTCTTGACAGATGCGGATGCCAGGTTCAAATCACAATTCAGTCGACAACAATTCGAGGGGATTTGCGGCCTGTACACCGCGCCCCTGCGCAAGGGCTATCGACTCGAGTACCTGGGCCAGCTTCGCCAGAGGGGCGCCTTCGTGTACCTTTGGAAGGTCTCGGTCGTCGACGGACAAGACGAAAGCCTAGTCAGGTTGGCGATGAAAGACGGCAAAGTGAGCGGCGTCTGGGTTCAGTAAGCGTGCCGAGCGGAAGGGAGTACGCGTTGGTGCATGAACGGACGCCTGACCATGGCTCTCGACATTCAAGCCCTATACCAGTCACACGGCCCCATGGTGCTGCGCCGGTGCCGCCGCCTCCTGAGCGACGAAGCCTCGGCCCGGGACGCCATGCACGATGTCTTCGTCGAGCTGTTGCGACGAAAGAGTTCGCTGCACGACCGCGGGCCCGCGTCGTTGTTGCTCACCATGTCGACCAACATCTGCTTGAACCGGCTGCGCAGCCAACGACGCCGTCCCGAGCAACCGGATTCCGAGTTGTTGCATGAGATCGCCGGCCACGAAGTCGGTTGCGATGCCGAGCAGCAGTCCCTGGCGAGGCGGGTACTCGATCGCATTTTCGGGGCGCAGCCTGAAACCACTCGCCTCATCGCTGTGCTTCGCCACGTTGACGATCTTACCCTGCACGAGGTGGCCGCGGAGGTGGGTCTGTCTGTGTCAGGAGTGCGCAGGCGACTGCGCACCATGAGGATCGCACCTCGGCACGATGCCACCGCGGTGGCCAGGCAGCCCTTGTCATCGACTTCACCAAGAGGAACCATATGATAGCATCCCGATTGCTCGCGCCCCTGGTCGTTTTTTTCTGCCTCTCACCTCTCGCATGCGGCGACTCGAAACCAGACGACCCGATTCCCCAGCGCTTCCAGGCATTCGCAACAGCCGTGGAACAAGAGCGGGCGGCGATGGGAAGTCCGGGCATCGCTGTCGCGGTCGTTGAAAAGGGCGCGGTGACTTTTGCGCATGGATTCGGACAGAAGGACCCTAGTCGACCCGATCCGGTCCTGCCGACCACGCTGTTTCGCATCGGCTCGTGTACTAAGATGTTGACCGCGATCGCGCTGCTGCAGAATGTGCAAGCAGGCAAGGTCAGTCTCGATGATTCGATCACAAGTGAAGTCCCAGCATTCCACCTCACCAAGACCCCGACGGCCGTGGCCGGCATCAAGGTTCGCCATCTGTTGTCCCATTCTGGCGGCCTCTCCGATTATGGCGAAACCAATGCTCCAGCCAACGAACAGACCGACGCGGCGTTGGAGCAGTTTCTCACTGGGCGCTTTGCCGACATAGGCTATGTTGCCTCGCCCCCCGGAGCTCTGTGGGCATACGCGAATCCGGACTACATGCTGGCCGGGCTGATCGCGGAGAAGACCTCGGGCGTATCCTATCGGTCGCTCATGCACGACAAGGTTTTCGTGCCCCTCGGCATGAATCGCACGTTCTTCTTGCCCTCTGAAGTCCTGGCCGATGGAGACTACGCGGTCGGCACGGATTGCAAGACGCCTGACGAAGAGCATTGCCTGGCGCCGGAGGTCGGCTCTGTCATACAACCCGACACCTACGACAATCCCTGGGGCCGACCGGCCGGCTTCGCCTGGTCATCCGTGCTGGATTTGGCCGAAGTCGCGCGCTTTCTGGTCCACGGTCAGGATGAGGTCCTTAGCAGCGACCTCTGGGCCGAAATGACCTCGGCCCAGATCTCGACCAAACTGGTTGCGGACCTGGAATCGTATGGCTTCGGCGTCATGGTCTCCGACGGCTTCGGTGTCGGTGGCTACCGCGCGCTGAAGATGCTCGGTCATGGTGGAGACATTGCTGGCTTCGCCGCAGATATCTACTGCGTGCCGACGCTGGACCTCTGTCTGGTCGCTTTGGCCAACAGTACCGGCGCCCACCTAGTAAACAGCCTCGTCGTGGGCCTCGAAACTCTGACCACGCTCCCAGCCCCGAGCACGATGCCGGACGTCCTGCCCAAGCCCGATCGCTATCCTCTCTATGCAGGCGCATACAACGACCCGTTCGTGGTGGGCCAGGTCAATGTCACTACCGACGGCACCAACCTGTTTATCCAAATCCCATCGCTCGATGCAAGCAATACCCCCTACACGCAGCAGCTGCAGCCCAACACGGTCGACAATTTCATCGTGACCGTACAAGGTACGCCGATGCCTCTGACCTTCATCGCAGACAGCAACGGCGTCTACACCTACATTCGTTGCCGTCCCTACCTCGCAATTCGCACCGGCTGAGTCCCGTGCTTGGCCAAGCTGTCATCTAGCGGGGTCCTGGGCTTGGCACTTCGAATCCCATGATTCTCGCGATCTCGTCGACGCTTTTGTCTCGCCCCTCGTGTATCATGGCAGGGGATAGTCGAGGTCTTTCATGTTTGCCCGCTTCGCACGTGCACAGGACGCAGCCTCTCGGGTGGTAGTGGTGGCCATCCTGGGCGGGGTGCTGCTGGCGGCGTGGTCGGCCTGGTTTTTCCTGGCGCGGGTGGGACTCTACGAGGTCAGTCGCTCGGCCCGCCTGGAAGTGGCAACCGCCCCATATGACGTCGACTCGCCGGTAGCGGCCCGTTTGCTGCACAGTGCTTTGGTGCTGGACCGGCAGGTGCAGCAAGGCGAGATTCTGGTCGAACTGGATGCGGAAGCATTCCGTCTGGAACGAGCGGGCGAGGAGAGCCGACTGGCGACGCTGGGTCCGCAGATCGAAGCCTTGCGCGAGGAACTGACCTCGGAGGAACAGGCTATGCGCGGCGAGGGGCGCGCCAGTGCGGCGCAGGTGAATGAGGCGCGCGCCCGCCTCCGCGCCTCGAATGCGGTGGCCGAACAGAAAGAAGCAGAGCGGGCCAAGATCCAATCGCTGCACGAAAAGCGGCTGGTGGCAACCCTGGACCGCGACCGCCTGCAGGCCGAGGTGCAACGCCAGAACGCCGAGACCGAAGCGGCGCGCGTGCAGGTCGGCCGAGTGGGCAACGAAGGCGCGGTCAAGGTGAGCGAGCGCAAGGCGCTGATCGCGGGTTTACAGGCGGACGTGGCTCGCCTGCAGAGCGAGCGCGCGGATGCCGAGAGCAAGGTGCGCATCCTCGATCAGAAGATCGAATTGCACCTGATTCGGGCGCCGATTGCCGGCCGCATCGGGAACATGGTCAACCTGCGTGCCGGCGCCATGCTGGCCGAACGCACCCGCCTGTGCACCATCGTTCCCACCGGCGGGCTGCGCGCGGTGGCCTTCTTCGACCCGGCGACCGCCGCCGGGCGGGTGCGCACCGGGCAGAGTGCGCGCCTGCGCATGTTCGGTTTCCCCTGGACCAAGTACGGCATGCTGCTCGCCGATGTCGATCGCGTGGGCAACGAGCCGAAGGATGGCTTGATTCGGGTGGAGTTGGTCTTGCGCTCGCCCCAGCGGACGAACATTCCTTTGCAACATGGCCTGCCGGGCAGCGCCGAGGTCGAGGTGGAACGGGTTTCGCCGTTTGCCCTGGTACTAGATGCGGCCGGCCGGTTTCTCATGAGCGTTCCGGGAAATGCCGGGTCCGTCCCGCCCACCCCTGCAGCCATATCAGACAAATGAGCATGGCTGTTTCCGAGGACGAGGACGAGTCTGAAAGCGCGCGCGAGAGGCGGCATTTTTTCGCCCACGAGGTGGTGCAGACCTCGGGCATGGACTGCGGCCCCGCCGCCCTGAAATCCCTGCTGGAAGGTTTCGGCATTAGTGCCCACTACGGCCGGTTGCGCGAGGCCTGTCACACCTCGGTGGACGGATCGTCCATCGACACGCTGGAGGAGTTGGCGGGAAAGCTGGGCCTGGACGTCACCCAGATGATGATGCCGGTGGAGCACGTTCTTCTGCGCGAAGCCGAGACGTTGCCCGCCCTGGTCGTGGTCAGGCTGCCGTCGGGCCTGACCCACTTCGTGGTCGTGTGGCGGATGCTGGGGCCGTGGGTCCAGGTCATGGACCCGGCCCGCGGCCGGCGCTGGATGAGCAAGCTGGACTTCGTCCGCGACCTGTATGTGCACGAGATGCCGGTCCCCGCGGCGGATCTTGGGGCGTGGACGCGCGAGCCGGGCTTCCTGGATCCGTTGCGGCGCCGCCTTCACAGGCTGGGCGTCTCCGATGCAGGTCGGCGCATTGCAACCGCCGCAGCCGGCGAAGACTGGCGTCCCTTGCTTGCACTGGAGGCCTGCGCCCGGGCGACCGAGCGCCTGCAAGGCGGCAAGGTGATTTCCCGCGGGCGTGGCGCGCGAGCTTTTGCCTATCTTCTGGCAGACGCGACCGAGCGGGGGGCGGCGGGGCTGGTCCCGGATGCTTTGTGGACCGCGCGCCCCGCTGCGCAGCCCGAGGGGCAATCCACGCTGCTTCTGCGCGGGGCCCTTGCCCTGCGGGTGTCCGGCTTGGCCGCGGCCAAGCCAGCGCAAGCGCTGCCACCCGAGCTTGCGGCGGTGCTGGCCGATGACCAGTCGGGCCCGGCGCGCAAGCTGGTCGAGTTGCTACGTGCCGACGGAGTTCTGCGCTTCTTGCCCATCCTGGCCGGGTTGGCGCTGGCCGGGGTCGGGACCGTGGCTGAGTCGCTGCTTTTCCGCGGCGCCATGGAGATTGGCCAACGCCTGGCGCTTTTCGAGCAGCGCCTGGCGGCGGCGGGTGCGCTGCTGGTGTTTTTGGCCGCGCTCTTCTTCGTCGAATGGCCCCTGGCCCGTGCCATGTGGAGCGCCGGCAGCAGGCTGGAGATGCGCCTGCGCCAGGCTTTTCTGCGCAAGCTGCCCCTGCTTGGGGATCGCTATTTTCAGAGCCGGCCCATCTCCGACATGGCCGAGCGGGCGCATCTTCTGCACTGGCTGCGCCTTCTGCCGGGGCAGGGCGGTCAGCTCGTGCGCACGATCTGCGAGATGATCACCACCACCGCCGCCGTGATCTGGCTGTATCCGCCGGGCGCGCCCTTGCTTCTGACCATGGTAGGGCTGATGCTGGTTCTGCCGCTTTCTTGCCAGCCGGCACTGGTAGAACGGGATCTGCGCATGCGCGGCCACGCCGGCGGGCTGGCACGTTTCTATCTGGACGCGCTCTTGGGCTTGTCGGCTATCCGCGCGCACACGGCGGAGCCGGCCCTGCGCGCCGAGCATGGCGGCCGCCTGCGCGAGTGGGCGCGCGCGGCCCGGGACGCCACCCGCCTGGCGGTTCTGATCGATACCGCACAGGGCTTGCTGGGATTCGGTCTGGCGGCGGTCGTGGTTTTTCGCTACTTGGTGTCAGCCTCGGGTTCGGGCTGGGCGATCTTGATCGTGTATTGGGTCTTCATGCTGCCGTCCCTGGGTCAGGAGATCGCATTTCTGATTCAGCAATACCCACAACATCGCAACGTGACCTTGCGCGTGTTGGAGCCATTGAGCGCGCCGGAGAGCGCAGTCGAAGCCCACGACAATTCTCTTCCTCAGTCGGCTGCCGCCGGGGCTGCGGTGGACCTGCGCGACGTGCGCGTGATAGCCGCGGGCACCGAGATCCTGGCGGTCGACAAGCTCACTTTCGCCGCGGGCGAGCATGTGGCGATCGTGGGCGCTTCGGGCGCGGGCAAGTCCAGCCTGGTCGGCCTGCTGCTCGGCTGGTACCGGCCCGACGCCGGCGTGGTGCGGGTTGACGGCCAGGAGCTGCGCGGTCGTTGGCTGGAGGAGCTGCGGCGCCAGACCCTGTGGGTGGATCCCGCGGTGCAGTTGTGGAACCGGTCGCTGCTGGAGAATCTTCGTTTCGGCAGCGATGGCGAGCATCGGGCGGTGGGCGACGCGGTGGATGCCGCGCAGCTCGACGAGGTGCTGGCCCGTCTGCCCATGGGTCTGCAGACGCCCCTGGGCGCGGGCGGGGCCCTGCTTTCGGGCGGCGAGGGCCAGCGGGTGCGGCTGGGGCGCGCCATCTGCCGGGGCGCCGCCCGCCTGGTGATCTTCGACGAGCCCTTCTGCGGGCTGGAGCGTTCGCGCCGCGAAGCCTTCCTGCAGGCCGCGCGCTTGCGCTGGGCACCGGCTACCTTTCTGTGTATCACCCACGACATCAGCCAGACCCGGGATTTTCCGCGCGTGCTGGTGGTGGACAAGGGACGTGTGGTCGAGGACGGCGCGCCCAAGCAACTGGCCGTCCAGTCGGGCTCGCGCTACGCGCGTTTGCTCATGGCCGAGGTGCGCGCGCGGGCACGTCTGGACGGGCCCGAGTGGCGGCATTTGCTGCTCGACAAGGGACAGATTGTGGAGCGCGCGCCGTCGCGTGCGCGGGGAGAAAGCACGTGAGCCGCCCGGGCCAGCCCACAGGCCCCGCGGCTGCGGCTTGGCCGGCGGGCAGGCTGGGCGACGCTCTGGTCGCCGTCGCTGAGCGCCTCTTCCCCCAGCGTCGGGCGCCCGTGCTTCGCGATCCCCCGGCCGGCATTGCCGACACCGTCGCGCTCGCGGGTTTCGTGGAGGACGCCGCCTATCAGCTCGGGCTGGAGGTCGCGGCGGTGGATGCACGCGTGGCGACCGTGCGCGGGCTTTTGGGCGAAGGCGGCCCGGTGCTGGTGGCCCGTCAGGGTTCGGGGCCGTCGCAGTTTCTGGTCCTGCTGGCCTGCGACCGGCGGGGCCGCGTGGCCGAAGTCTTGGGCTCTGACCGGCGCGTTTATCGTCTGGCCGCGGCCGAAATCGACGTATGGCTCGACGATGAACAGCGCGGTCCGGCCGGGGAGGGGTTTGCTGGTTTTGCTTCGGCGGTTGGGCTCGCGGCGCGCGATCAAGAAGCGACCCGCCGGATTCTGGCCGGCGCGGCCGGGCCCAGCCGACCGGCGGTGGGCTGGGCGCTTAACCCCGCCGCCAGTCGGCTTGGCGAAGGCCTGCAGCAAGCGGGCGCCCGGCGTGTGGTTGCCACCGCGCTGGTTTCGTATCTGGTCGGCTTCGCGCTCATGGTGGGCTCGTGGTGGTTGCTTGGGGCGGCGGCGCTGCAGGGCCACTTGGAACGGGGCTGGCTTTGGGCGTGGGCGATGTTGCTGCTGACTTTCGTGGCGTGTCGGGGCGGCGGGGTGTGGGCAGCCGGCCGTTTGGCGGTGCAGGTGGGCGGAGTGGTGCGCGAACGCTTGCTGGAAGGCATTTTGCGCCTGCCCGCCGACAAGGTGCGGGTCAAGGGCGTCGGTCACCTGCTCGGCACGGTGCTGGAGGCGGACGCCCTGGATGCTTTCGCGCGCACTGGCGGGCCGGTGTTGCTCGCCGATGTCTTCCAGTTCTTGTTTGGCGCTGCGGTGTTGGCCCTGGGTGCGGCGCCCATCCTGCACCTCGCGCTGTTGCTTGGCTGGCTGGTGCTGGCCGCCGGACTGGTGCGCCGTCTCTACCGGCGGTTGCTCGACTGGTCCGACGCTCGCCTGGGGCTCACCGACGAGCTGGTGGAAACCATGGTGGGTTATCGAACCCTGGTGGCGCAACAGCCGGCGGCGCAGCAACAGGAAGGCGAGGACCGGGGCCTAGCCGTATACGGCCGCAAGCAGGGCGCCCTCGATCGCGAGATGGCGCGGCTGTCGGTGCTCTTGCCACGAGGTTGGCTGGTGTTCGGTGTGGCGGCGCTGGTTCCCGGGTTTGCCACCGGCGCGGCGCAAAGCACTGCGCTGGCGGTGAGCCTGGGCGGCGTCTTGATGGTGTACCTGGCCTTTCGCCGCGTGGCCTTGGAGACGGGGCCGGGCATGGCAGCAGCCTTTCTTGGCTGGAAGCGCACGCGGACTCTGTTGGAGGCCGCGTCGGAGAAACGCGAAAACGCGGAGAGCGTGGCGGTGTTGCCCAGCGAAGTGGACGAAGCGAGCGCAGGCCGGCGCGGGCTGCTGGTGGGCCGCGACGTCAGCTTCAGCTACCCGGGTCGGCTGGACCCGGTGCTGCGCGGATGCAACATCGAGATTCGACGCCGGCAGCGCATTCTAATCGAAGGACGATCGGGCTCGGGCAAGTCGACTTTGGGCGCGCTCCTGTGCGGTCTGCGCCAGCCTTCGGGTGGTCTGCTGCTGCTGGGAGGATTCGACCATCACAGCCTGCGGCCGGAGCGCTGGCGTCAGCGCGCCGCCGGTGTGCCGCAGAGCCACGAGAACCACATCTTGTCTGCGCCGCTGTTGTTCAATATAGCGATGGCGCGGCGCTGGCCGCCGCGCCAAGAAGACGAGCAGGAGATCGAAGCTATCTGTCGCGAGCTGGGGCTTTCGGACTTGATAGCGCGCATGCCGGGAGGGCTGCAGCAAATGGTGGGGGATAGTGGCTGGCAGCTTTCGCAGGGCGAGCGCAGCCGCGTTTACGTGGCCCGGGCGCTTCTGCAGCAAGCGGACTTGCGCGTGCTCGACGAAAGTTTTGCCGCGCTTGACCCGGAAACCATGGACCGAGTGCTCGAGTGCGTGGTGAGACGCTCGGAGACCCTGGTGGTGGTTTCGCACGCCTAGCTCATATCTTCCACACGCCGAAGCCAAGGCTGGTACAGTCGGGAACATGTCGAAGCGCAGGGCGAGGCGCGAATGCGCGGATCGCCAAATATCCAAGTCCAGCACATCGATCGCGGCCAGCCAGTGGCTGCCGGTGGTGCTGCCGACCCTGGTCGGCGGCGCGATATTCGCGTGTATCGCGGCCACGGTAGCTTGGCTGGCGCCCTCGTCGAGGCCGACAAGCCAACTGGCAGCCGAGCTGTGGGTCGATCCGGGGCTGCTCAACCCGGAACCAGTCGAACGTGGTTTGTACTTGGCTGCGATGATCTTCTTCCCGGCCTTCTTCCTAGTGTGGTTCATCGCAGCCAGGCGGGGGCGATTCGCAAGATTCAGTTGGCCGCGCTGGGCTGGCTATGCTGGGTGCATCGCCGTTGTACTGCTAGTTCTTGCGGCCAGCACTGGCGATGACTTCATCGGTTGGAAGCTCAACGCTTGCTTGCACAGCAAAGCCTATCTGTTGGCGCTGCTTGTGCTCGGGTTGGCGGCGGCGCTAGTCGGCAAGAAGGAATGGATCGCGCACGTTCGGACGGCACTGGGCATTCTCGTTCCCGTGGTTTTCTGCGCGGGGATTTGTGCCGCCGGGATATTCGGTCGCTCCGACGACTATGTGTGGAATCCGGACGGCCATTTTGAAGTGCCGTTCTTCGCGGTCGTGCGGTCCTATTTTGGCGATCCCCTTATCGCCAACTGCGGCAATCAATACGGGCTCTATCCCCTATTTTTGCTGCCGCTTTTTCGGTTGGTCGGCCTCACTGTCACCAGCTACTCCGCAATCATGTCGCTATTGGTTGTGGCCTACCTAGTCTGTCTGTGGGTAGTGTGCCGCCATGCAATCGGAAACCGCTGGGTTTCGCTTGGGATCTGGGCGAGCGCGGTCTCGTTCAGTCTTCTCGCCGTCAGGCCTCTCATCCACGAGCTAATGGTGCACTCGCTGGGAAGATTCTTCATCGATCCGTACTTTCAGTTTGCCCCAATTCGGACCATTTTTCCGGGGTTGGCGATGCTGTTCACCGTGCTCCGGCTGCGCTATCGTCACTCGGCTTGGACTTGGATAGGACATGCCGTGCTTGCCATCGGTATCCTGTGGAACGTCGAAACCGGAGCGGTGGCTTGGTTCGCTTGGATGCTCTTTCTCTCCTATCGGGAGCTGATTGGGCCGGCGAGTCCCCGGCAGCGGGCGTGGATGGTGGGACAGCGCTGGCTTTCCGGCGTCGGCGTTTTGGCCGCCTTCATGGTGGTGTTCAGCGCCATCTACCACGCCCAGTTCCACGTCTGGCCGCAATGGCATCTGCTTCTCGACTACCAACAGATATTCTATTTGAGCGGTCTCGCCATGCTTCCGATGCCGCTGCTGCACCCGTGGAACGTGGTCGCGCTGGTCTATTTGCTCGGCCTGGCGTACGCGATAGCGGCCCTGTTTCGCGCGCAGACCGATGCCGGTGCGGCCTCGCTAGTCCTTTTTCTCTCCGTGCTCGGCATTGGCATCTTCTCTTACTACCAAGGGAGAAGCCACCCCTGGGTGTTTCCCGCGGTAACCGCCCCGGCGTGGATACTGTTCGGCATTTTCATCGACCGGCATTTGCCATTGGGGCGGAACCGGACCGCGACAGTGCTCCTGGTCGCTTTGCTCGGCTCCTGGACCTTGACGGGTGTGTATGCCGGCCAGTACTTCTGGCCTGAAATCAAGAAGCGCTGGACAATCATGAGGCACGAGGTCGCCACGGTGTCACAGGACATTTCATTCTTTCTCGCCAAGACAGGCGCAGCAAGGCCCTTTGTCCTCTCTTGCGCCTCGTCGGTGTACTACCTTGCGGCAGGCAAGGCTCCGGAATTCTGCCCCAGCGTGAGCGAGCTGTTCCTGCGCAGGGACCACTTGCGGCTCATGAATGCGCTCAAGACAACCACCGATCCTGTCTTCATCGACGGGGCATTCGTCCGGGCAATTCAGCGCGATCCGTGGCTGAAGCCATTGAAGGAATTTCTGGAAAGCAGTTTTTTCGGTGCGGAGGTCAGCCCATCGCGAGGACTCTTGCTGCTGGCTCGCAAGCCGCAATCGCAGTAGCGACGTGCTCAGCCCCGGATTTCACCACAGAGACCACAGAGATCACAGAGACGGATTGGAAGGAAGGAAGGGCTCGGACTCGGATCCGGAACTCTTCTAGACCACGGCACCGGCGCGGAAGCGCTTGCCGACTTGGGCCAAGTGCTCGTGTGCGTGGGGAGACGCTCGGAAACCCTGACGGTGGTTTCGCACGCATAGCGGGACGGCTGAGCAATTTGCTCGGACCAATTTGCCGATAATCTGACGGGCATGATCTGCTGTGGCTAGCTTGTCGAGCTGAGCCTATCGTCCTGCGGCCGCGCTGACCCGCTTGCGCAGGCCACGGGCGCGCGCGTCGGCCGCGCCCAGGCCGCGTCGGATCTTCTTCATTACCGTCGGGCCCAAGGATTCGAGGGCAGTCCAAGCGAGTGCAATGTCACCAGGGCGCTCCTCAACGAGTACCTCCAGGAGTTGCACGGCCTGCAGGAGATCCTTGTCGGCCTTTGCCGCGAACGCGGCTGGGCGAAGCTGGGCGACCAGTAGCTTGTGCAGCGCAAAGCGCGCTGGGGTTGGGACGTTCACCAGGATCGCGGTGTTTGCAGGAGGGCTTCGAGGCCCAGCAGGTGCTCTAGCAGCTCGGCATATAGGGTCTGTGTCTCAAGCGGCAGACGCTGGTTCATGGCGAGTTATACGTAGATTACCATGAAGCTGCGTATAACACGATTCTCGGCCATGGCCGCGGCCAGCGCCCCCTGGATATTTCGCCTGATCATGGCGAGAAATTCACCACGAAGTGGTGGATTTGCAAGACAAGGCTTGCGGCAGATGGTGGAAACCGCGTTTCATGATCCGCGTCCTCCCGAGGGTGGGCTTATCAGGATGCGGTTGTCGTTCCGGCTGACCAGTTGGCACCCGGGAAAGACGCCAGCAATAGCTGCGCGGACTTCCGCCCATTTGTCCCTGTCGCCTTCGATGTAGTTGAAGACCAGTATTCCGCCGGGCGCGAGGCTGTCCCGGCACTGCTTCAGGAAAAGCGGAGTAGTGGCGAAGTCAGGCACTACTCTGCCCTTGAATACGTCAACAAACACCAAGTCGTACTTGCGTTGGCTCTCTGCCATGAAAGCCTCGGCGTCACGACACATAGGCTCTAGCTTGGGTGAGTTCCCTTCGCCCAGGGTCTCGATCGCCCAACCGAGCACTGTCTTGTCCTTCTCTACCAGGGTGTAGTTTGGGTCGTAGCCTCGTGCACGCATAACCTGGACGACGCTGCCGAGGCCGGCTCCGAGCACCAGCACGGTTCTTGCGGTTGGCAGAAACTCTCGCAAATGTTTTGCCAGCGCCACCGCGGGAAGATAGCGATTGCCATCGGAGTACATGGCGCCAGCAGTGAGGAGTTGGAATTGATTGCGGAAAAGCAGCAGCTCGATGTACCCACTGATGTCGCTCAGCGACCGCTGCAGCGACACCGGTTGAAAGTAGCTCAGCAACTTCTGATGAAATGGGATGTGAATGGTCGACCTGTGCAAATGTCGTTGCTGGGAGCAGCGGCGCCGCCCGTGACGAAATATCATACTGCGCGCGCAAGCACGTCAACCTCCGGCCGCCCCCCGACGACTATTGCGCCCGCTGCTGAACGAATGTATAGTACACGCAGAAACTGAGAAAGTGCGATGAAAACCGGCACGGCTGACTTGCCCCTCCATCACGGCCACGTCCCGTCGTGGTTGGCGGGTCGCATGGCGCGGCTGGGCCGCGTGGTGGTGGAAGCGCTGGTGCTGGAGTACGGGCGCGACGAGGTGCTGCGACGGCTGGCCAACCCATTCTGGTTCCAGGCGCTCGGTTGCGTGATGGGCATGGACTGGCATTCATCGGGCATCACCACCAGCGTGCTGGGTGCGCTCAAACGGGGATTGGCCCCGGTGGAATGGGAACTGGGCCTGCATGTCTGCGGGGGACGCGGTCGCCACTCGCGCCGCACACCGGCGGAACTGCTTGCGTTGGGCGAACGCGTGTCGCTCGATGCGCCGGCCTTGGTGCGCGCCAGCCGCTTGGTCGCAAAGGTCGACAGCGCCGCGGTGCAGGACGGGTTCGCGCTGTACCTGCACGGTTTCGTGGTGACAGACGACGGCAAGTGGACTGTGGTGCAACAGGGGATGAACCCGGACCGACGCCAGGCGCGGCGCTATCACTGGCTGTGGGAGCGGGCAGGCTCATTTGTCGTGGCGCCCCACACTGCCATTGAGGGCATTCCACAGGGAAGCATCGTAAACCTCACCGATCGCCAGGCTGCGGCGGCGCGGGACGCGACAGTGGCATTGGCCAACCGTCCACCCGAAGCCGTGGTGGTCGAGGTGGAGCGCGCACAAAGTCTGGTGCTGCCGGACCATCACGACGTGCGCGAAAAGGACGTGGACCTGCGCCGACTGGCCGCTGCCTTGACTGTGGCGGCGGAGCGCGGGCCGGCGGATTTTCCCGAGCTGTTGCTCACGCCAGGCATCGGCGGGCGCACGCTCTTCGCCTTGTCCCTGGTGGCCGAGGTTGTGTATGGGGCGCCCAGCCGATTTTCGGATCCGGCGCGCTTTTCCTTTGCCCACGGGGGCAAGGACGGCCACCCATTTCCGGTTCCGCTGACCATCTACGATGAAACGCTGAATGTGCTTCGGCGTGCGCTGGACCAGGCCAAGTTGGGACAGGACGAAAAACTGGCGGCCCTGCGCCGATTGGACGACCAACGCCGCATGCTCGAGGCGGCAGCGGCCGGGCTTCCCCCGCGTGCGTCGGCACTGTCACTCCCTGCCACAATCAGCGACCAGCGCAGGCGCGCCCCGGCTTGGGGCGGCCGAACCTGCTTCGACTCAGCAGCGCGACGTCCCCGCCAACTATGTCTCCCACTTGGCTAGCCCTCAGAAATCTGAGACCTGGCTGTCATGCGGGTCATGGAAAGCGCCAACTATCGCTTCGGCAAGCTCGACATGGCTAGGACTTGGCGCCGCTGCGAGGGTAGGAATAGCGAGGCATGAGAGTTGCTGTCATTGTTGGCGCTGAGCCGCAGACAGAAGAGAGGCACAAGTGTCGAAGAACAATATTCGCGAGCGCATCCTCATTTTTCTGGCAGCCAGAATGCGTATCCTGGTTTCAGGCCTGCTGGTGGCGGGTTCGTGCGGCGGGAACGGACTGCGGACGATGAAACACGACGCCGGGGCTACAGGCGGCAGTGGCGGTGTCATCGCGGCTGGGGGCAGCGGCCCAGATGCGGGGATTGGCGGCTCAGGCGGGGCTACCAGCGCGGGTGGAATGATTGGCAGCGGTGGCGCGCCGGGAGGAACCAGCAGTAGTGGTGGAGCTTCGAGTACCCAGGGTTCGACCGGGGGCCACACCCTTGGCACCAATCAGTGCCGCGGAAATGGAGACTGCGACATCCGACAAGGCGCCACCTGCGTCCAGCCCGGTGGCACCGGCCCGTGTGGCGTCTGCCGCACGGTCACGTCACCGTGTACCTCAGACAGCGAATGCCAGGCGGACGCGGCGTCCTTGATCTGTGACGTGCCGGTAGGGTGCTTCTGCCCACCGGGTGCCAAGACCTGCCTTCCAGGATGCATGGATGCGTCTGGCTGCAAAGCCGGTGAAGTCTGCACGGCCCACCGCTGCGTTCCGGCCTCCTGTCAAAGCGACGCGGATTGCCCGACCGACTTCGGGTGCACGGGCGGAAGTTGCGGCCGCAGAACCTGCACGACGGATGCGGATTGCAGCGGCTACTGTGTGAACGGGAGGTGCTATTCCGCGCCCGGCACCTGCTATGGAGCTGTCGCCTTTGGCCAGCCTGTCATCGGCCGACCCTGGGCCGAAGGTTAGGTCGACAGCGGAACTCCGGTACTCACGGGTAGCAGCTAGCGGCGTTGAACGTCAGCACCGCGCCACTGCCATCCGCCGGCCCACCCATTGCGGTGAAACAGTCCTTCGCGGGATTGGTGTACACGTGCCCCGCAAGGCCCGTCACATTGCCACCCGTGACATCGGGTCCAATCGGTGGCCACGGCTTGGTTGCCGGCCAAAAGCCCGGCTTGCTGGCAAGATAGAACGAAAACGGCAGGGCCTGGCTCGCCGGAACCGCATTGCCATAGGGCGAGACGCCGCTCGGGACCTCGGAAGCGGTGAAGTGAACCGCATTGGTCGCGACGTCAAAGTTGCCCCATCGAAAGAGCGTGGTGGCGACCATCGGATCGTCCGGGATGGTCACTGCGCCCTCGCTGTTGCCGCCGCCAATATTGAACACCGTCGCTGATTGCCCGGGGCCGCTGTGCGCCTCATAGGTCGTGGTGTAGCCAGGCGTGCCGAGTACGTTGCCAACGATGTTGTGATAGCGATTGTAGGACGCCAAGTTTACGGCATCCGTCGAATCAATGCGGCCTGGGTCGGAGCCGAGCAAGTAATTGCGGAAAAGCGTGTTTGCGAGCTGGTTGCCGTGGATCACGTCGCAGCCGATACCAGGTCCGATGTTGCCCTCGTACAGATTGTATTCCACCCCGGCATTGTGCTGGTCAGCCATGCCGATCATCCAGTGCAGCGGGTTCGAGGTGTAGCCGCTGTCGTAGTAGGTGTCGTTGATGGCAAAGTTGTAGGCGTACACCGAGCCGAGCGCCGGTTGCACCATCATCGGCGCGACGACGTGCTGCAGGATGTTGTTGTCAATCAAGTTGTCGGACGCCACGTAGGACTCTATGCCGTAGTTCACCGACTGCCCCTGCGTGCCATAGAGATAGTTGCTCTCGATTGTGCAATGAGCGGCGTCCATCAGCTGGACCAAATCGCGCTGACACTGGCAGGTGCGAATCAAACGCACGCCCCTGACCCAATCGTTGGCAGCGTTGACCATCGAAACGTTGGTCATGCCGTTGGAATTGGTCGCATCGATCGAAAGATCTTCGACACCAGCGTTCTGGAGAAGCGTCGACTCCCACCACACGGCAGGCGATTGGCTTGCGCGCCAGTTGGGCGAATAGAGGGGAGGGTCGATGGTGTAGGTGCTGCCATTGACCGCAGTGACCCTGACGATCTGCACTTGGCTGCGCAGGATATTGTTGATCGTGCGGCCGCCGTTGCCGCCTTCAAGCGAGCAAGGTGCGGTGGTGTTGTCGCAGACGAAGAAGTTCGGGCCGACGGTCGCGTCGTTGGCTTGATCGAGGTGGATATATTGGCCGACAGCGATTCCCGCACTGCCCACTTTGGCAAGTGTGATTTGGTTGGACCATTGCGCGTAGCCGCCCGTCCAGTCGGCGTAGTTCGAGCCGCCGGGGAGGGCGCGGGTGTCGCCGCCCCACTCGTTGGAGCCCGCGAAGCAGATGCAGGCGTTCTGGTTGTTGCAGTAGGTAGTGGCGGTGAAAATCAGCAGGGTTTGCTCGGCACCCGCGCCGCGCAGGGTGACGCCGGTCTTCATCACGATGCCAGTGTCTGAAATGTTGTACGTGCCCGCATTGAGCATGACAACTTGGCCGGTGGGGCAGGATTGGATCGCAGAATTGATTTGCGCCGCGGTGGCACCGGGGTTGAATGTCTTGCAGACGGTGGTGCGGGCCGGGATGCCACCGACGACCCCGGCATGCGTCCAGTCGATCGCGCGGCTTGGGTCGAGGATGCCAGCCCAAAGTTGGCCGGTGGGCGCGCTGACATCGGTGGTCAAGTTTGTATCCGTGGCGGGCGCGGTGTCAGACGCACTGGCGGGCTGCGAATCGGGGGTCGTAGAACCCGTGTCGGCGTCCGGCGATTTGCTAGAGCCTTTTGAACCGCAGGCAGGGATGCAGAATGCAAGTACGGGCAATATCCAGCGCATGGCGGTTTTCCTATGGTACCTCGGAAAGGCGAGCGGGGCAGGGGGCCAGGTGAAGATTGGCTCGGACCTTCGCCTACAACCGACGCTTCAAAGAGGAGCAGCTGGGCGGCGTCTGTCGCGTCTGTCGCTTTCGTGACGCGTGTCGCGGCGGCTGTTGCTGGACCACCTATGTTCAGGGTGGCGGGGGAAACGAGAATTGTTTCTAGCACCAGGCGGTCAAGCACCGTCGTTTCGATCTGCTTGCCGAGGAGCCGACTGCGCAAGAGACTAGCTACTTCGAGGACACAAGAATCAGGCCGCGTCTCTGGATTCCGAAAGCTCCGCAGTAAGGCTTTGGATAAGGAGCTGGATCTCATCCCTGGATTCAAAGAGGAAATCGACTGTTCCAAGGGAACATTCGAGAGGATAGTCTCTCGTCATCTGCGCCAGCATCTCCAGACGCAGATGGATTGCCCTGAGATCAAAGTCGCAAGACGTGACATTCTCGCTGGCTGGTTTGGTACGCGAACCCATTGTGTTGCTCCGTTCCTGGTATCGGCACGTTTTCGTTCAGCATGAGCCCTGTCGTTCACCAGGCGGCCATCCGCCATCCCGCTCGGCGGGCCGATGCCCGCACGGTCGGCTCCCGAACGATGCTGCGGGAGGCCATGGGACGGCTTATAGCCGCGCGTTTTTCTGATAATCTGGCAGTCATGATCTGCGAGTGCCGCTGGTTGGCAATCGTTGTTGCGTTGTCATTCAACGGGCTTGCTTGCTTCCGGACACCCATGGACGCACAGCAGGTGGTGACGATGGACACCACCGGAGGCATTGGTGGGGGAGCCACGGAGGCCACCAGCGGAGGGACCACCGGCACGATCGGAGGCAGTAGCAGCGGAGGAGGAACAGCGGGGGCCACAGGAAGGAACTCGGGCACCATCGGAGGCACAGCTCGAGGAGGCACGACGAGTTCCACTGGGGGCGTGGGCGAAGGAGGCACCACGGGAGGGACGACCAGCTCCGCGGGGACGACCGGCACCACGGTGCTGCAGAGAGTTTTCGTACCGACGGGCAGCATGGCCGCGGCGAGGAGGTTCCACACGGCGACCTTGTTGCCAAGTGGGAAAGTCCTAATTGTTGGCGGAGACAGGGCCGGCACGCTTCTCGCGAGCGCGGAGCTATATGACCCAGCGGCCGGGACATTCACGGCCACCGGCAGCATGGCCGTGGCGCGGCCCGAGCACACAGCGACTTTGTTGCCGAGCGGAAAAGTTCTTCTTGCCGGCGATTGGAGTCTCGGGAGCTCGGAGTTGTACGACCCCGACGCCGGGACGTTCACCGGCACCGGCGACATGAAAACTGCAAGGTACGGCCACACGGCGACCTTGTTGCCAAACGGGAAGGTTCTCGTCGCCGGTGGAGACAATTTCGGTGGCCACGCGGATCCTGCGAGTGCTGAGCTATACGACCCAGCGGCTGGGACATTTACAGCCACCGGCAGCATGACCACGAAGAGGTACGACCACACGGCGACCTTGTTGCCGAACGGCAAGGTGCTGATTACCGGCGGGGATGGCGGAGACGATGGCTACACCATTCTCGCAAGCGCGGAACTGTACGATCCCATCGCTGGAACATTCACGGCGACGGGCAGCATGGCCGTGGCAAGATGCGAGCACCGGGCGACCTTGCTGCCAAGCGGGAAGGTCCTCATCGCCGGCGGAGCACTTGCTGGCACAACGCCTCTCACGAGCGCGGAGCTATATGACCCAGCGGCCGGGACGTTTGCCGCTACCGGCAGAATGACCGTGGCAAGGGAGTACCACACGGCGACCCTGTTGCCGAGCGGGATGGTGCTGGTCGCCGGCGGAGATGATAGCAGCGGCGATATCCTCGCGAGCGCCGAGCTATACGACCCAGGAGCGGGGACATTCACAGCGACGGGCAGCATGACTGCGGGAAGGATAGACTTCACGGCGACATTGTTGCCGAGCGGGATGGTGCTGGTCGCCGGCGGGGCAGGCGAAAACGGGACACTCGCGAGCGCCGAATTGTACCAATAGCCCCGACGGCCGGTGGCGAGACGAATCAGACCATTGTGGGTCTATTGGTGCGCATTTGCAACCTGCTGGAAATCGTGGAGGAATCCGGAATAGCGGGCTGCGACATAGGGGTCGCGGGTGCATTGTGGCGGATCATTTCCGCTTCGTTGCGTCAGCCCGCGCCAGATTCGTTGGACCAAGGCCGCCCGAAACAGGCACGCTAGCCTGAGCCTGAGCTTCGGAGTAGGCTAACTAGCTATGTGCTACCCTCAAGGCCGCCTTGCTCTCCGAAGATCCCGACCAACCAGCGCCCGCGCTCGCTTCAGCGTCGGCGTCGCAGCTTTGCTTGCGAGCGTCAGCCTAGCTGGAACCGCAAGCGCCAAGCCGTTCGAGGAGTATATCAAACCGGCGACCCCAGTCGCGCCGCTCAGCTCCGCCACCTGGGGCGTGGCGGGCGTCATTCCGCGCGACATCTCCAACGGCATCGAGAGCGCCAAAGGCGCGGGCGTTCACCCGGACTGGTACTACTGGGACGGCGAGATCATCAAGGCCACGGACGGCAAGTACCACATGTTCATGAGCACGTTCTCGGCAAATACGAGTTTCAACCCGGGCTGGGAGAACTCGGACGCCTACCATGCCATCAGCGATACCAACGTGCTCGGGCCCTACGTGAGACAAGACTACGTGTACAGCTCGCACAAGGGGCACAACGTCTCCGCAGCCCAGCTGTCGGACGGCAGCTACGTGGTCGTCGTCAGCGAGATCGTTCCCTTCCAGCTCTACAAGTCGACCTCGCTCGATGGTCCATGGACGGGTTGCTCACCCGCACCGCAGAGCGACGTCGGTGGGTCCAACATCAGCTTTATCGAGCGCCACGACGGCAAATTCGAAATCACGGAGCGCAACGGGACCATCGCGATCGCGGACACCCTGTGTGGCCACTACGTGAAGCAGAAGCCGACGTGCGCGTATACCCAGAACCCTACCGACGCACAGGGTAATCCGGTTGTCGGCAGCATCTACCCGAAGCGGACCTCGATACCGGGCGTATCCAATCCGACCAATATCTGGCAAGAAGATCCCCACATTTGGCGCAGCGGCGGGACCTACCACGTCATCTATTCGGGTTCCGGAGATCGAGTCGGCTGGCACGTGTATTCGCCTGACGGCCTCACTTGGAAGGATAACGGGTACGCCTGGTCTCCCCGGGACTACCAGAAGATCTTCTGTTACGAGGGAAGCACCCACTGCGACGCGTGGTACAAGATGGAGCGTCCGGGCGTGGTGCTGGAAGACGGCCACCCCACCCATATCACTTGGGCCGTAGCCGATGTCGACAAGGACAATTCGGTCACGGCCGGTTCCAATCACGGCACCAAGGTCGTCGTGGTGCCCTTCGACGGGGTGGCATTCGATAACGACTTTGGCACCGGCGGTGGCGATGCGGGAACGGTCGGGACTGGCGGAAGCAGTGGAACTGGCGGCGCTAGCGGAAGCGGCGGTCGCGGGGGAGCCGGTGGTGGCATGGGTGGAACTCCATCGGGCGGGGTGGGTGGAAGCGCATCGGGCGCAGGGGGCCGCACTGGAGCGGGTGGCGGCGTGAGCAGTGGCGGGCGAGGGGGCGGCGGTGCGGGCGGAGTGACTTCTGGCTCAGCAGGTGACGGCGGTGCAACGGGTGCCGGCGGTGCGACTCGCGCCGGCGGCGCGATTGGCGCTGGCGGGACAAGCTCAGGGAGTTCAGGTGGCATGTCGAGCTCGGGCGGGAGTGCCAGCGGTGGGACGATGGGCAATTCTGGCGGCTCAGGCTCGGGGACGACCTCAGGAAACTCAGGTGGCATGTCGAGCTCGGGTGGGCGTGCTAGCGGCGGGGCGCCAGGCAACTCTGGCGGCTCGGGCGCGGGCGGCCAGGAAGGCGGCAATTCCGGTTCGGCCGGAGTCTCGCCCACGCCGGCATCCTCCGGTTGCTCGTGTACGATACAAGGACGCGAGCAAGCGAGCGGCAGCGGAGCGTTGCTGTTGCTCGGATTCGTCCTCCTCTCTCTAGTTCGCCGGCGGCGCTCCGCGAAGACGATGTAACGCCTGTTGATCCCATCCCGATCACCAGCGCCTCGTCCACCAAAGCAACGTCGGCGCGGCGCTATCGGGCAGCGGCGCTTAACTTTTTCGCCAAGGTGCCGACAAGTTGCACGTGGACGGCACCGTTCTGACATCGGCGAGACTTCGGGGAATAGCCGAGCTTTGGCTCGATGGGGACGCACCCAGCGAGTCTGACTTGCGCGCGGCCAGGAGCCTCGCGGCGAAAATGGCAGCATTCGAGGGCATTCGGCCCTTTCCCGCAGTCGTGCAAGAACTGGTTGATTGTGTTTCCCAGCCCGACTTCAAACTCGACAGGGTCAGAGAACTGATCGAGGCGGATCCGGCCCTGGCAGCTCGGATCATGCGGGCAGCGAATTCCGCAGCCTACCGGCCCTACGAGCCCTGCAACTCGGTGAGCAAGGCCATCATGCGTATCGGTGCGACCAATATTTGTGACCTGGCCATGGCCATGTCCGCCATCAACTTCTTCAAGGATCTGGGCGGAGTAGGACAGAAAATTCGCGACCACTCGGCGGGTACCGCGGCGGTGGCGCGCGAGCTGGCGTTCCGCCTCGGTCGCGGCACGGCTTCCGCCAAGGTGTTTCTGGCGAGCCTCCTGCACGACATTGGCAAGCTGCTCCTCATCCAGACGGGCGACGCAGCCTATGCTGCCCTGGCCGGGGAAAACCTCGCGCCCAACACCGTTCACCTCAAGGAACAAGCGCAATGGGGCTACGACCACGCCATTCTAGGCGGCCAAGTGTTGTTATCGTGGAAGCTGCCCGAGCCCATCCCACAGATCGTCGCCCTTCACCACCAGTCCAAAGTTGCCCAGAGAAAGTCCGTGCTGGTCGGCCTGTCCGTCGATCTGCTGCGCGTCGCTGACCACGTTGACTGGCTGCTGGAGCAACATCACGACACAGATTCCCCACACCTGCGAAAGTTGGCGGAATCCCCGGACGGAACCCGGGCAGGCCTCAGTGATGCAACCCTGAAGGAGTTTTGGGACGACCTTCGCACTGTGCGGCAGGAGGCCCTGTCGGTATTTAGGTAGACAATGATAATGTCTTCCCTGGCTGGTTGTGTGGTCCCAGACGCGTCACCCAGCCGGAGAGAGACATGAACGTACCTTCCTTCCCTCGCACGCTTCCTTTTGCGTGGTTCGTTCCGGCGGCGGTGGTGGGCCTTTTCGGGTGTGGAGGAACCACGACCAGCAACCCACCTGGCACCGTGGTCGACGCTGCGGCTCTTTCCACTGGTGGAAGTGGCGGCACGGGCGGAAACACGCCCGGCACCGGCGCCAGCGGGACGAGCACGGGCGGCATAACTCTTGCGTCGGGTGGCGTCACTGCCACCGGCACCAGCAGATCCGGCGGCGTGACCACTGGATCGGGCGGCCGAACCATCGCGACGGGAGGGTCGACCGGTGGCGCGGGCGGCAACACGACCGGCAGCGGCGGCAGCACGGCAACCGCGGGCCGCAGTGGCGGCGGCGGCGTGGGCGCAAGCGGTGGCACAGTTGAAAGCGGAGGGTCGGTGGGGAGTGGTGGGAATGCGGGGAAGGGTGACTTCGACGCTGGAAACGCGGGCTTGGGAGGAAACGCCGGAAGCGCTGGCTTTTCGCGTGACGGATCGGTCGATGCTGCCACCAGGGGCGCGGGCGGGACCATCGACGCGGGCAGCGCGGGGCCAGAGCAGTGCGCGAACCGAGCCGCCATCGATAGCACGAAGTGGAAGCTGGTATGGTCGGACGAGTTTGACAAGGATGGCGCCCCGGATTCTTCGAATTGGGGCTACGAAGAGGGATTCGTCCGCAATTCTGAGCTGCAGTGGTACCAGCCGGACAATGCAACAGTGTCGGGCGGACTGCTCACCATCGCCGCGCAGAAGCAACAAGTATTGAACCCCAATTACAAGGCGAGCAGCACCGATTGGAAGCAGAATCGCCAATACGCCCAGTACACGTCGACATCAATGACGACCTCGGGAAAGAAGAGGTTCCTATATGGCCGGTTCGAGCTTTGTGGCCAGATCGATACACGTCAAGGCAGCTGGCCGGCCTTCTGGATCTTGGGCAACGGGCTCAGCTGGCCGGCCTCCGGCGAGGTCGACATCATGGAGTACTACGCCAATGGCGTGCGCTCCAATATCTGCAAGCCCTCGGGGAGCAATTGCGACTGGTCTGGGAGCGTGAGCCAGTCGCTGAGCTCACTTGGCGGCACGGCCTGGTCGAGCAAGTTTCACCTGTGGGCGATGGAGTGGGATTCGCAGAAGATCAATCTCTACTTGGACGACAAGCTCGTGTACGGCTACACAATCACGAGCACGAACCCGTACACAGGGAATCCCTTCTACATCCTCGTCAATCTCGCCATCGGCGCGAACGGCGGCGACCCATCGAGTACAACGTTCCCGATCACCTACCTGGTGGACTACGTACGTGTCTACCAGAAGCTTTGACTTCACCCCGCGCATGGCGGTCCCGTAGACCTTGGCCATGGTCGATTCACCCGAACAGAAGGTGTTTTCAATGGCGACGAACAGCAGGCGTGCATTGCTCCTTAGGACCGGCCAGGACCTGTCTCGGGGGCGACTCCCATGGCCCGTCCTCACGGCGGCCGTCGCCGTCGCGTCTGTACTCGGATGCCGCTCCGACGGGGGGGCATCATCGAGTAACGGCGCGGGCGGAACCCTCGACGCAGGCGGAGCGACGCATCCGGTTTCGACGAGTGGGACGACCGCGTCGGGCAGTGGCGGGATGACCGCAGCCGGCGGGGTGACGGGGCTCGGTGGCCGCGTCGGTACCGGAGGCACGAGCGGCGCGGGCGGTACAACCGGGAGCGGGGGTGCAACGGGCACGGGCGGCGCAACCGGCAGAGGGGGAGCGACTGGTGCGGGCGGCGCAACGGGTATGGGAGGAGCTACCGGCCGAGGCGGCGCAACCGGGAACGGCGGCGCAATGGGCACGGGAGGTGCAACGAGCGCGGGCGGCGCAACGGGCACGGGAGGTGCAGCGAGCACGGGCGGCGCAACGGGCACGGGCGGCAGCACCGGCGGGGTCGGGGCAACGGGCATGGGTGGAACTGTCGGCCGAGGCGGCGCAACTGGGAACGGCGGCGCAACGGGCATGGGCGGCGCCGCCGGCAAAGGGGGCGCGAGCGCCGCGGGCGGGAGCACGGTGGCTTGCCCGTCCTCGTCTGCCTGCCTCGATTTCGCGAACCTGCAGCAAGAAATCGACGGGTTCGGCGCCGCTTCGGTCGGGCACGGGGCGCTCACCACGACGGAGCTCGACACGGCTTTCAAGAACGACACTACTAACCAGCTAGGATTGTCGATCATTCGTGTCGAGGTCAGGGTGGAGGGGCAGAGCGCTTGGGGGACGGAGAAAGCCAACGCTTCGGGCGCCAAGGCGCGTGGGGCCAAGTACGCGATGGCGAGCCCCTGGACTCCTCCGGCATCGATGAAGACCAACAACAACACGGTCAGTGGCTCGCTGAACGCGGGCTCCTATGCGGACTATGCCGCGTATCTTAAGTCCTTCGCTGACTACATGGGCAGCGATGTGGACATCATCTCCTTGCAGAACGAGCCCAA
>PMJO01000145.1:0-302 GCA_003158455.1 Myxococcales bacterium
GTCGTGGATGTTGGCGGGATCGACCAAGGATAGTACCGTTGCTCGCTCCCACCAGAGGCCGCGTAGTTCCACTCGGCTTCGGTCGGCAGCCGCCCACCGTCCCACGCACAGAACGCGAACGCCGTGTACCAATCCAGGCAATTCTGAGGCTGGCTTTCGTTGCTCCCTGCCGTGTCGGTCNNCCTGGCGTGTCCGCGAGCAGCTTCGTGTTCCACCGCGAGTCCCAGCCCGAGCCTGTGATCAGCGGATTGGCGCCCGCACCCGGTGCAGGCGGGTTGGCCTGCGTGCCCATGCCCGCGTTC
>PMJO01000145.1:318-53625 GCA_003158455.1 Myxococcales bacterium
GATAGAATGTTCCACCGGGGACCAGCAAGCTGGTGCAGCAGTCCTCGTTTTCCAGCGGCCCGCAGGTCGCGGCCAGGCCGTTACAGCTTGGCGGAGTTCCGCCTGCTGTCGTAGTTCCGCCGGCACTGGTCGTCCCTCCGGTGGCTCCGCTCGTACCTCCCTCGCTCGCGTCGATGTTGGGCATAGTCGTGCGTGCGCAAGCCAGCCCAGTCAACCCGAGCGCCACACTGATCGCGAGCCATCGACACTTGCACATCATACCCGCCAGATTATCAGAAAGCTGGTTCAAGAAATGCTTGGCGCTGCCCGCGTTCGGGCACAAGTTCGTGAAGGACATCAGGGTTCCCATGTCGAACAGTGTTAGACTTTCACCACCATGGACGCGGGATGGAAGCGCGGGAATCTTGATCGCTTGGGAAAGGAGAGCGTTCGCCGAGAAACGCGCGGGTATGTCGCTGTCCGTCATTCCTTGATCCATTGGCAGAGAAATTGCTTCAAGTTGGGATAACGTGATCAGCAGCGACGAAAGGATCGCTTGATGAAACTCAGCTGGACGCTCTTGTCGACGCTGACGTTTTCCTTGCTTTCGGCTGCGCAAGCCCATTCGGCAGTCGTGGCGGTCATGCCGGTACGGGGAGTTAATCTTACGGAGGGGCAGTGCGATGCCATCGGCGTGCTCTTCGCGAATGCCTTTGCCCGCGACAGCCAAGTCGCGGTGGCGTCGCCGCTAGAGACCAAGCCGGCTCTCGCTCAGGGCAGAACCTCCCTGGCTGTCGCGGCGCGATTTGGGGTTGCCGAGTATGTGGAACTCACGGCCATCCAGGTGGGAAAGAGAGTCACGCTGGCTGGAATCATCTCCGGGAAGGATGGCAAAGAACTCTTTCGCGCGGAGACGGCTGCTCCGAGTCTGGATGACATGGAACTGGCGGCGGCTCGCCTGGCTCGCGCCTTGATATTGCGGGAGCCCATCCCTAGGATGCCGCTTGTGCAGGCCGCTGGCGAGCCCCTGCAGGTTGCGTCTTTTCCAGCGGGCGGCGTGGCGGGAGCTGCGGAACCAGGAGTCAAGCCAAGGGCGCTCGGCATGAAGACGGCTTTCATCTTCCCACTGGCGTCCGGCCGGTCGTTCTTCCCCGTGTTGTCCCTGCAATTCGACGGCCGGCTAGGGACAAGAAACTATTTCCTCGAATTTGGCGCTGGAGTGGCCGTGCCCACGGACAGCCAAAGCAGCTCCAACACGATTGGGCTGTTTGCCCTATTTGGCGAGATCGGGGGAAGTCTATACTTGTCGGACGGCTCTATTGCGCCATACATTGGCGCTGGGATCTCGCCGGGGTATTGGGTCTACGATAGAATGGCCTCTAGCAACGGCAATCCCCTTCGGTGCGCCATCTACGGCCAAGCCGGGATTACCTTCACGCGCGATTCCCCGACCAAGATCTACGCCGAAGTCCGGGTATCCCAGCACATCGTGGGCTTCGTGGACGAAGGCACCGACTACTCGACAGATGGCACGACGGCCAGCAGTTCCTACTATCCGACTCTGCTTGCGTTGCAATTCGGGCTTGGCTGGTAGTGCCGGAAGTTGGAAACTAAAGTGACGAGCAAGGAAAGGATCGCCTCATGAGATTGATTTGCGTACTCTTGCCAGTACTGACCTTCCTTTCATCGGCCCAAGCCCAGCCTGCGGTGGTGGCGGTAATGCCGCTTCAGGGGGTAAATCTCACCGAAGGGCAGTGTGAAGCCATCGGCGTTCTGTTCAGCAATGCATTGGCCCGCGAGGCCAATGTCGCGGTGGCGTCGCCCTTGGAAACCAAGCGCGTGCTCCAACAAACCAAGACCGCGCAGGCGGCCGCGGCGCAACTGGGGGCGGTCGAATACATCGAGCTCCGTGCCATCCAGCTTGGCGTCAAAGTCACTTTGGCTGGCATCCGCTATGCCAAGGATGGCAGGGAACTGTTCCGCGTGGAGACCTTCGCATTGAGCTTGGATGACACGGAATTGGCAACCGCGCGGTTGGCACACGCTCTGGCATGGCGGCAGCCCATTCCCACCATTATGCCCCCGGCCCCGATCCCCGAAACTTGGGAAGCCTACCCTCCGGCGCCGAGCCCGGCCCCGGGCGCGAACGGCTACCCTAGTTCCCTGGGCCTCAAGACGGGATTCATCTTTCCGGTGGCTTCCGGCAAGTCCATTTCTCCGATGATCTCGCTGCAATTCGACGGCCGGATGGGGACCAGGGACTACTTCATCGAATTTGGTGCTGGTGCGGCCATCGCCACGGACAGTGAATACAGCACTGGCACAACCCGGATCGAGGGGGTTTTCGCCGAGCTCGGCGGAAGTTATTTCCTGTCCGATGGCAGTATTGCGCCCTACATCGGCGCCGGTATTTCACCGAGAATTTTGCAGTCCAGCACCTATTCCAACAACACGTACAGCGACAACAGCAACACCGGCGCCCGGTGCGCTCTCTATGGCCAATTCGGATTCAACTTCACCCGCGATTCCCGATCGCGGGTCTTCGCCGAATTGCGCGTCTCCCAGAACGTTGTCGGTTTCTCGGACCAGACTACGGATTCAAACTATAACACGGTGAGCACTGGTACGTACTACCCGACGGAATTCGCATTGCAGGCTGGAATCGGTTGGTAGTGGGTTCGCGGAGATTCTTGTTCACGCCTTGCCTCGGGCAAGGGTAGACTGGGCGCGATGTGCTTGCGCTTCCGTGCTGCCCATGCCTTGTTTCTCGTCGGCATCACTGCGCCCGGTTGCCGGGGCAGCGCTGTGCAGGCTGACGTAACCCCGCTGTCGGCAGAATTCGATCCGGACGCGATCTGCGCGTTGCCCGGCTACCGATCCGGCATGGTGAACGAGCCGGTCTTTGGCGGACAGGCCTTCGTCATGGAAGCAGGTCCCACCGATGCTCCCACCGTGGTGCTCGTCCATGGACTCGGGGAAAACGGTGCGCGCGACTTCTACCCGCTATTGCCATCCCTGGCGAGCGTCTACCACGTGGTGACCTTTGATTTGCCTGGATTCGGTCGCTCGACCCATGGCCACGAGCTCTACTCGCCCGAGCGCTACGTAGAATTTATTCACGCTGTGGTGGGGCAGCGTTGCCGAGGACCGTTCAACCTGGTCGGGCATTCCATGGGTGGTGCGCTGGCTTTGCTGTACGCGGCTTCATTCCCGACGGACGTCAGCCGGTTGCTCTTAGTCGACGTGGCAGGAATCCTTCACCAGAAGGCATACGCCAACTTCGCCCTCTTTGCCGGATTGGAGAGCGTCCTGGGATTTCTGGGTGAGGTCGGAAAGCAGGCTCTGCGGGCAGGCATGGAAAAGGCCTCGCAGGAAACGCAACCACTGCAACCACTCTTGCCAGGCGCCCCTGACCTGAGGATCTTGCTGCAAAACGATCTACTGCGCGCCACCTTGCTCGATCGCCCAGACCGCATCGCGGCGCTCGCCTTGATTCTGGACAACTTCGGCCCCGCCATCGCGCAGGTGCGAGCTCCCACATGGATCCTCTGGGGCCGACATGATGCGATCGCTTCACAGCGCACGGGACTCGTGCTGCAGGCCAGACTGCCCCATGCGCAGTTCTATGTGCTGGAAGCTTCCGGCCACGATCCCATGCTGTCGGAGCCGGCCGCCATGTCGCAGTTCATGCTGAGATGGCTGGGCACGCCGATTGACCATCTTGCCCTCCCGGCCGCGCCTCCTCCACTCGCGCCGTCGGCGCGTGCGGGCCGTTGCGCGAGTGAGAACGGCATGCGCTTTTCCGGAGACTATTCCGAGATCGAAATCGTCGGCTGCCATGATGTTCGGTTGAAGGACGTCCGGGCCGCCGCCATACGCGTGCGCAATTCGGAGGTCGTAATAGAAGATACCCGGGTCAGCGCTGCCGAGACGGCGTTGCAGGTGGTCGGCTCGCAGGTCGAGATGACGGCTTGCGACCTCAGCGGGACGGTCGCTCTGGACAGCGAGGGCAGCAAGGTCGATCTAGCTGGAGTCAACCTGCTGGGGCGGCGCGCGGGCGTCCATGTCTCCGGCTCCTCACAGATCATCTTCTCCGTCTGCAGACTGGACAGTCCCATCAATCACCGCTACTTGCACGATGCAATGGAGCTCAACTTGGGAGCAGAGCTGTGAAGGCGGACCGGCTGTCCCACTGCGCCGGGGATCGCGTCGGCGTTTCGCAGCCTGCAAATGCAGGAGGTCGCTAGATGAAGATGGATCTTGCACATCATTGGGGTGCAATGGCCATTGCGGCCAGTTTGGTGAGCGGGCCGGTTTTCGCGGCGGGAAACGAGCCGGCGCGGCTTCGTGTCGCGGGAGCACTCGTCGACGATGTGGTTCGCAGCTTGCTTCCCGTCATGCTGCCCGGACCTGGGGCAGGGCCGGGCAAAGATGGAGCGGCTCCTTCGGCGGCGATCCTCACTGAGATCAGGTATTGCGGAGCGACCGACAAAGGGGCCGGCCTCTTTCGCGCGGTGATTCGCCAGACAGCGCTCGACTCGGGCGCGCCGTTTCTCCTTCCCGCTGGCGAGGCTTGCCGTCCTGCTCTGGCCGATCTGGCGAAACAGCTAGCTGCACCCGTCGCGGGCGTCGCCATCGCAGATTTGCAGGCCACTTGGAAACCCTGGGAGTTGCGGCTGGCCCTGTTGCGCTCCATTGCGCTGGCCCCCTCCAAGTCCGCGCCCATATCGGATCTCGACAACCGTCGCAATCTGTGGACCATCTCCACGTCGGATCTTGGTCTTCCCGCCGATGCGGGTGAACCGATCATCCTTCACGTCGCGCCCCGGTTTGCCGCCGGCGCGATCGAGATTGCAGTGGTTGTCGGCGAACGTGGCTCTGCCACACCCACGCCTTCGGGACACAGCGGCCCCAGCGCCGCCCCGCTTGGTGAGGCGAATTTGACCGCGGACATACCGGTTTCCTTCGCCAACCAGGTTCTGCGACGCTTGACCTGGACACAGCCGCTGGCTATTTCCGTGGATAGCGACGTAGTCGATTTGGAGAACCTGACCATTGCGCAGGAAAAATCGGGACTGACGATTCACGGAAACGCAACCCCTCGATCGATCCGCGAAACCGTGCGTTTCACCGTGGCTATGAACGGGGAGGACCTGCGCCTGGCTTCTGTGCTTACGCAGGGACAGATGGAGAACTGCGCGGGGCAAGGAGCCTTCGCAACGGTGGCCTGCAATCTGCGCAACAGCGCCCGCCAAGGCGTTGCGGGAGCGCTAGGTGCGACACTGACCCAAAGATACCAAGGTCAACTGGTGCGCGAGTTGGTCGGCCAACGTTCGCTTGGGTTCAGCGTGGGTGTCCGCAGGCTAGAGATTCATGGCGATTTGCTGCGACTAAGCTGCGGCGCAGCCGCTCTGTCGTCTGCGGCGCGATTCGAAGCCGGAGGCACTAGCAAGGAAAGCGGTTCGGCGATGTGATCTGGGAACGCTGAAGCGGCGACCTCAGAACACGCTGCCAACCGACCCAAACGCCCCCCCCTGAGTTGGCACCACGCCGACCATCACGCCTGACGAAGCGCTCGCTTCCGGCTTTCCACTAGAGACGTAGCGCGAAATCCCGACAATACTAAGCACCACACCGGTTGCTTGCGCGAGGCCGAGGAGTGCGCAAACCACCTTGCCGCCGCTGTGGCTGTTGGCGTCGGGGAGCGCGATCCAAGGACCCGCAATCGGCACCAGCAGAGCCTTGCCGGTGGAGTTGCAGTTCAAACAGATCTCGCCCGGGTGGCTATCCTCGTAACTGAGCAGTTCCACCCCGACCAAAGCGGAGAACAAATAGGTGCCGCCCAAAGTAGCGAGCCCAGCGATCATAAGGCCCTTCTTGCGAGCGGGCCGCTCAGGCTCCTCTGGGACCTCCGGCGGGTACGAGGGACGGTTGGACGGATAGCGAGCGGCTGGAGGCGGAGGGTATCCAGCTGGGGGAGGCGGATAGGCCACCGGGGCCGGTGGGTACATGGGCACGGCCGGCGCGCCCGCGGTGCCAGGAGCTTGGTCGGTCGCCGACGCCCCAGCCTGCAATCCGCGGTCCGAGGGCGAGGCCGGAGCGGGAGCGGCCGGCGCCACGCCTGTCGCACCGGTGCCGTAAGGTTCGGCCGCCGATGCCATCCGCGGCGACGCCATCACCAGAGCGCAGGGAAGGAGTGCGAACACGAAATTCGCCCAACCGATGTCCACAGTTCTGATTGTCATTGGGGCGCATGCTATCGACGGCATGCCGCCCTCGTCAATCGAATTCTGCCGGCGTGATTTCGTCAGCTAGCTTCGAGTGTGCCACGCACGCGGACGGCAAGTTCCGCGGTGGTGGATGCTGCGGCCTCGGCGGCGCTGATGACCGCGAGTTGCCGGACCTCGATCGCATTGTCCGCGTTGGCATCGAAAGTCAGGCGGCCGGGGGGGAAGACCCGATCGGTTCCCCCCAGACGCAACACCACGATGGGTGCGGCCAACTGCTGGGCAAGATAGAAGGCCCCCCGCTTGAGAGAGGCGAGCCTGCCGTCGCGGCTGCGGGTGCCTTCAGGAAAGACGAGCAGGTTGTCGCCCGACTGGAGACACCGCTGGACGCGGTCGATCCACGGACGGCCTTCGGCGAAGAGATCGGGACCGAGAAATCCGGCACCCAAAAGCAGCCAGCCGAAGACCGGCACGCGAAAGAAGTCAGGCCGCACAATGGTGATGGTACCGGGCAGGAGCGATAGCAAGAGTAGCGGATCGAGAAAGGACAGGTGGTTGCACACCACCACGCTGCCGCGGATGAATCGCAACTGGGACCGTTGCGGGACATCGAGGCGTATGCGCGGGAGCACGCGCAACAGGATGGCAATAAAGCCCCTCGCGTAGCTGCGCAGGGCCCAGGAAAGGCCCCGGCGTCCGCGCACGATCCCGGCGCCCAGAAAAATCAACCAGTAGCCGATGAGAAATGCGCCGACAAAATAGATCCACAAGACGACCGTGACAAGAACGGAAAGAGTCCGCCCGCGTCTCATTGCGACGGTTCCTGCGCAAGAGCCTGCGAAAGCGAGACGCAGCGCAAACCGCGGCGGCGGGCTTCCGCAAGAATGTCTGGCAACGCCGCCACTCCGGCTGGCTCACGCTGACTGCGCTCCGCTGCATCATGGAGCAAGACGATCGCGCCGGGCCGCAACCCCGCGACGACTCGGCGAAGCGCAACCGCGGCCGTCGTGCCCGCCAGGCCGTCCCGAGCGCGCACGCTCCAACCCACCAGGGTCAGTCCGAGTCGACGGGCAACCAGTGCGGTTCGCGGGCTGACGTGGCCAAGCGGTGGACGAAAAAGCCGCGGCCGTTGTCCGGTGGCGGCCGCGACCGCACCCTGGGCGCGTTCAACATCGAACGCGATGCGGTCGGGATGGCGGAGTGACAGCAGCCTGTCGTGACGGTCGCCGTGCACGCCAATCTCGTGTCCGGCGGCGGCGATTTCGCGCAATACCTCGGGCGCTGTGCGTGCCTTCTCGCCCAGTACGAAGAACGTGGCGTGAGCACCAAAACTGCCGAGTGTCGCTAGAACCTTGCGGGTCGATTCGGGGTTGGGGCCATCATCGAAGGTCAGGACGACCTGCAAGCGCCGGCTGGGGACGCAACAGATGACGGGGGCGAACATGGCGAGCCGTGGGATCATCACCCCCGCCAGGATCATGGCGCAATACCCGAGAAGTAGTGCAAAGCCAACCCAGATTGGCGGAGCAACAACAAGCATAGGCACCCACACCCCGGCCGCCGCGACCAAGGTTGAGGCGAGAAGAAGCATCCGTCCCCCGGACATGTTACCCAGGCACAAGTCTATCCCACAAAGGGCCGACCTGGCCGCGCTGGTACATGCGCTTCATGACGGCCGCCGTGCTGGCGTCTCCCGAACCCACAACCCAATGGCGACGACCGCGGCTGCGCGTCGAAACCAGGTCGTGGATAGTGTCGGGGTGCAGGCCGGTGGGCAAGTAAAAGCGCGGCGCCAGCAAATCGTCGGTCGGGCCAACCCGTCCCTCGCGCAGGGCGACGCTGTAGAGCGGCGTGCCGGGATAGATGCGGACGCCGCAAAAGAAGAAGAGTGCGGCGTCCTCGATGCGGTCGCAGAGATCGAGGGTGGCGTTCACGCTAGCGACGGTTTCGCCCGGCCCGCCGAGCAGAACATAGTGGGCGACGTGCAAGCCGGCGACCCGCGCTTCGGCGTGGGCCGCCAGGGCGTGCTCCACCGTGAAGGGTTTGCGATAGCGGCGAAGCATGCCGGGGGAGAGACTTTCGGTTCCGAACTCCACGTGGCTGAGCCCGGCGTTGCGCAACCGACGGTAGTAGTCGGAAGGCGGGCGCATCGGAGCAAAGAACGCACCCCATGGGACGGTGAGGTGGCGCGCTTGCAGGGCCTGGGCGACGGCAAGGTTGTGGCGAACGTGACTGTTGAAAACCGCGTCCGTCACGAAGATAAACTTCGCCCCGGCCGACACCAGCGACTGCCACTCGCGGGCGACACCGCCCGGGTCAAACAGGCGAAGTTTTCGGCCTTCAATGGCCGGGTAGGTGCAGTAGCTGCAAAGAAACGGGCATCCGCGCTTGGTCTGCAGATTGAGCATGCCGCCCCACCGCAAATAGTGGGCCACGGTGTCCGACGTGGCGATCTCGCGGCAGAACGGGCCCGGCCATGCTTGCGGCGGCGCGACGCGCGCCCCGCCCACCAGAACTCCCGGAATACGCAAGTGCAAAGGCGTGGCCTCGCGCGAGAGAGCATCAAGCAGCTCCGGCAGCCATTCGCCTTCTCCCACCACGCCATAGTCAGCCCCAAGCCGCAGCATGAGTGCTTCGGGAAAAATGCTGAAACCGGGTCCCCCCAGCACAAGTCGAGCATCGCTTGCGGCGCGAATGCGCGCCACCAAGCGCTCGATCTCGGGAATGAATCCGTAGGGGTCGGTCGCCTCCACGTTGTCGATGTTGCGCAGAGAAAGGCCAACCACTTCAGGCAGAAACTCCTGACAGGCTTGCGCGAGAGCGGCCTCGGCCCCTTCACAGGCGAGGTCCAGGATGCGGACCTCATGCCGGCCCCGCAGCGCGGTGGCCACGTAGTCGATCCCGATGGGATAGACTGGAAACGGCGTAGTCATCCGGTTGGTGGCGACGAGCAAGACCCTCATACGCCCTTCGCTGCCTGCCGACTTGCGGCCATCAGTTCGCGGACTGCGAAACGCCCGGCAATCGCAGACGCGACGTGCAGCACGCCCATGCCTATGCCCAGCAGCCCGGGCGCAAGTGCGCTCTGCCCAACCAAGAACAGCCCTTCGAGCGGTGGCCGCGACAGCGCGAGGTACTGGAGCCCGTCACGGATGGAGTGCCGCGCGCCATAGGTGTTGCCTTGCGGGGCGCCCACCCAATCGCGCATGGTGAGCGGCGTCCATATGTCGATAATCTGAGGCTGGTGAAGGGGACCAAGCGCCTCGGCCACCTCGGCCATGGCTTGCTCTGCCCGTCGCAGTTTTTCCGCACTGTAGGCAGAACCCCGCTGTCCGGTCTGGGTGTCGTGCCACGCAGCCCAACTGGCGTAGTCACTTTCGGTGAGGACGGTCAGTCGATTGTAGCCCGGACGTCCCGAAGGGCGTAGTTGCGCGTAGACGCCCTTCACGCTTTGCCTGGGCGTGCCCCTTACCCGGAACACGTTGTGGCCAGGAGCTGGGTTACGCTTGTCGTCCAGCAGAGCCACCACACCCAAGGTACCTCCGGTTTCTTCGAGCCTGGCGATGCCCTCGCGGTAAACCGCGGGTAGCGCTTCGGCCGGAAGCATCGCGACCACGGTCTTGGGATGAATGGCCGCAACCACAGTGTCAGCCGCGATTGCAGTACCCGATTGCAGCCTGACACCACACGCGCGGCGATGGCTCACCTGGACCGCGACCACGGGATCACCGACGAGCAGAGCAACCCCTGCGGCGCGGGCTAGCGCGACCAAGCCGTCGGCCAGATCCGCCCCCGTGCACCCCAGCTCCCATGCTGACATCAGAAGCGATGCGGTGGCCATCATGAGAAACGAAGCCGGGCAGGCCGACAGGTTCACGCCCAGCAAGAATCCCTGGAGGGCGAGAATGTCCACCAGGCGGGAAGGAAGCGCCTTTTCCGCCAGGACATCAGCGGCCAGCCTGGTCGCCGGCATGGCCGGCGGTGTGGGAGAACCGGCGCCGTCGGTGCGCAAGCTGGCCATGGCAGCTCGGCAGACGTCCATGACGAAGGCAACGGCCGCTGGGGTATCACCGAAGCGAGCCCGCAGCGAATCCTCCAGTTTCTCAGCTGTGTCGGGCAGATCGAATACCTCGCCGTCGTCGAACTGGAAGCGGTCGATGACCCCGCCTTGGCCGAGACGGCGTAGCTTCAGCTCTGGCCTGATACCGAGCAGGTCGAAAAAGTCTCCCAGCATCTCGCCCGGCGCGGCCGCCCCGAAGTAGTGGACGCCAACCGGACATTCGACACCCTGCCGGGAGTAGCTGCGGAGACAGCCTCCCGCACGGGGCGCTCCCTCGGCCAGGGTGACCCGGAGCCCAAGCCGCGCCAGCAAGATAGCAGTCGAAAGACCGCCAAATCCGGCGCCTACCACCACGACGTTGCAGTTCAAGCGAACACCTCCACGGCGGTGGCGTGCGCGCCCAACAGCAGGAGCAGCAAGCGTCGGTGACGCAGCGAGATGCCGTCCGGCCCGAAGGGAAGCACGCCTTCGACCACAGCGCGGGCCGCGAGCGCGGTGGCCGTCGCACTCACGCTCGCGTGCTGGCCAAGCCGATCGCGGTATGTCAGCAAGGGACAGGAAGGCAGCATTTCCGTCAGTCGCAGAAGCTCCGCATCGGCGTCAGCGCCGATGGCCGCGGGAACACTCACCCCGACGGCGTCATAGCAGTCCAGCGGTGCCTGGGCGGCAAGATGGGCGCAAAGCGCAACCGCGGCTCCCTGGACGCTGCCATCACCGTTGCCGTTCTCGCCTAGCCAGCGCACGCGTGCGCCTGGCGCACCATCGTCGGCAACCAGGACCAACGCGGCACCCCCGTCAGACGCGAGTGGGCCGGTGGCAGCCGCGGGGTCGAAGAGCGGAGATAAGCGGGCCTCGTGGGCTTCGGCGGCCATGACCAGCGCACTGGGCGCGCCGCTTGTCATGGCAAGCGAAACGCAAAGCAGGGTCTGCTCGAACGAGCGATCTCCCGAGGAGAACGTCCAGTTTGGTGCTTGGGCGCCGAGCAGGAGAGCCACTTGTCCCGCGGGGGCGTTGTGAACTGAACCGATGAAGTCCATCGGGCTGGAGAACTGGTCCCCGGTCTCGAACAGCTTGCGCAAGAAATCTTGCGTCTCCGCCAGCGGTCCCCACGCCGTCCCGGCGGCAAGCAGATCAGGTGGTGAGGTCCTGCCGCTCGCGCGCGAGGCAGTCTGAGCCAGGGCGAGCATGAGGCGCGGCAGACGCCGGAGGCGGCGAATGAATGCGGTTGGGGCGGCCTTGCTGAAGGCAGCCTCGGGCACGAACCCTGCGACACTTTGTCCGGCAAGCAGGGCTTTCCAGGTTTCGGCAAGATCGCCACTCGCGGTGAGGCAGGCAGCCCCGGCCACCCGCAGGGGCGGCAACCGCGCCGCCGGTGGGTGCGACGTCCCGACCTCAATTGCGGCTGGGGCAGTGGGTGCTTCGCCCAGAACCAGGCAGGCATTGTTGCCGCCGAACCCGAAGGAACTCGAAAGCACCCTGCCAACCCGCGCACGCGTGGGGTCGCGCACCGGATGAAGTTCCAGCTTCTCGTCGACAGCCTGTAGCCCGGTATTCGCCGGTAGCAGACCGTCGCTGATTGCGATGCCACAGATCACCGCTTCGATGGCGCCTGCGGCTGCCAGGGCATGTCCGGTCAGTCCCTTGGTGGAGGACAAGGCGGGCAGCGAGCTGCCGAAGACCTGCCTCATCGCACGGGCTTCGGCCGCATCGTTGTCCACGGTTCCGGTCCCGTGCAGATTCACGTAGTCGATGACCGATGGATCGACGCCCGCGTCCTGCAAAGCGCGACGCATGGCCAACCCGGCGCCGGTTCCCTCGGGATGGGGGCTGGTGGCATGGTAGGCGTCACAACTCATGCCCGTACCCAGAACCTCAGCGACGATCGCACGTTGGTTCGGGGCGGATTCGAGTAGGAGGAATCCGGCGCCCTCCCCCACCGTCATGCCCGCGCGTTGGATATCGAGCGGCGCTGAGCCCTGGGGGGCAACCAACTGTAGCTGGCGGAATCCATGGAAGGTGAGGCGGCAAATGCAGTCCGCTGCCCCGGCGAGCACCCGGCGAGCGAGCCCTGATCGGAGAAGCGCGGTTGCCACAGACATCGCAACCGCTGCACTCGAACATGCGGTCGATACGGTAACAACTGGCCCACGAACCCCCAGCGAAACTGCCAGGTGCTCTGCCACCGTGTGCAGGCCGTGAAACCGGTAGGCGCCGGGCGCGGTGCATCCGGCCTGCAAGGCGAACTCGGTGGTCAAGATGCCACCGGTCGTGGTGCCGAGCACAATGGCGTCCGGGGCCGGGCCGACTCCCAGGGCCTCCCGGGCAGCCTGCAAGGCCAGACGGTGGGTTCGCGGCAAGGCATCGGGCGGGGCGACGTCGAAGCCGGAAACCTGCGCTACCGGCAAGCCCGCGCTTTCGCCCGCGGTGGGAAAAACCGTGGGCAACTGAAATGAGCGCTTGGGCTCGCGCAGAAGTCTGCGCAGCTCGGCGACGCTGCCCGCACCGGCGCAGATGACGCCCATTCCCGTAACGAAAACCCGGGGCCGTGGAATCATGGAGACGGGGCGGACCGACGCTGGCGAATGTATGCGGCGAGCGCGATGAGAGAAGCGAAGGCCTCAACCCCGGCGGCTCGGGTGTCGATCTTGACGCCGTAGTCCTTCTCGATCATGACGACCAGTTCAAGCGTGTCGATGGAATCGATGCCTAGCCCCGCGCCGATGAGCGGAGCCGCCGGGTCAACCAGATCCGCCGTCGTGTCGAGGCCAAGGGTTTCGACAAGCTTGTGGGCAAGCTCAACCACCAGGGAATCGGTTTGTTCAGTCACCGTGGCTCCTACTGCATTTGGGGGTTGGGGAAAGGCAAGGACAGGCGGACTATTGCTATCATCAAGGCTTCGGTGCGGGTCGCTTCTTCAGCTCACAACAAGCGACGGAAAATCAGACAGGTATTCGTGCCACCGAACCCAAAGGCGTTCTTGAGCACGTACTCCTGGTCATGGTGCGGACGCGTGGTGGTCACGATGTCGAGGTCAATCTCGGGATCGTGGCTCAAGTTGATAGTGGGCAGCAGCAGACCATTCTGCATTCCCTCAAGTGCGAGCATCGATTCAATCACGCTGGCCGCGCCCATGGCGTGCCCGAGCTGCGACTTGTTGGCGCTGACCGGGGGCACATGGTCGGGAAACACATCGTGAAGCGCCTCGGCCTCGACCTTGTCACCCAGACGGGTGGAGGACGCGTGCGCATTCACCGCCGCGATCGCGCTCGGGCGGAGGCCAGATGTGGCAATCGCATCAGCCATGCACGCGGCGATGGTAGGGCGGGAAGGTGCAACCGGATGGTGCGCATCGGAGGTCAAGGACCAGCCGCAAAGTTGGCAAGTGGGATGGAGCCCATGCGCCTTGGCAAAGTCGGCGGTGGCCATCACCACGCAGCCGGCGCCTTCGGAAACCACAAAACCGCGTCGGTCGACTGAGAAGGGCCGGCTGGCCCGTTCCGGGTAGCTGGCGTCTTCCACGCTCTTCGGCTTGAAAGCCCCGTTCATCGTGGAAAATCCCGCCACAATGGACTCGATCAAAGGAAAATCCACCGCGCCCGCAATCACCAGGTCAGCCCGACCTGCATCCATCAACATGGCCCCCATCGCCATGGAGGTGCTGCCGGTGGCACAGGCGGTGACCGTGGTGATACATGGACCAGTGGCCCCGGTCAGAATACCGATCTTTCCCGCGATCATGTTCACGCATGAGTTCGGGTTCATGTAGGGCAGGGGAAGGGCTCCGGTAGCGACCAGCGCGCGATCAGCCTCCACCAAGGCATCGAGGCCCCCGATCGCGGTGCTGAAGGTCACCGCCACGCGCGGCGCCAGGTCGGCAGTGATGGTGACTCCGGACTTTGCCAATGCCCGGTGCACCACCAGCATGCTGTAGCGAAATACCGGCGACTTCCAGTGCGCCATTTCGCGCGGGCGCAAGCACGGTGGGCACGGGTCGATGGCATCAGGATCGAGGTTGACTTGCCCGGCGATGCGGACCGGGAAATCCGGCCGCAAAGGAAAACGGGTAAGCGGGCCGATGCCGCTCTCGCCCCGGACCGCCCGTTGCCAGGCCTCCGACCAGTTGAGTCCCAGGCAGGAAACACCGTCCCATCCAAGCAGCACCGGTCGCGACTGGGTCATGGCCGGCTTTCGGCTACCAGGGGATGAAGCGATACAGTTTGGCGAACATCTCGTAGACCTCGATCCAGTTCTCCAGATCTTGGGTCGTGCGCATATGCGCCCGCTTGTTCACCATGATCCAGCTCATGTGGGCCGCACCGTCCTTGCACGTGCTGCAATCCCGGGTGGCGGAGGTGCAACAGCGGTGGGTCGTCTTGAGGTTGGCCGACCAGCGGATGAAACGAATCAGACGACGCGGTTGCGGTACCCGGGTGTCGTGGGTTTCCGACACCGAAGGACATTCCTGCCAACCGAAAGGCCGCCCCAGCATCGTCCCGGTGGTCAGCACCTGGTGGTAGTAGCGCGAAGAAATCACAGTTTCCGGGTAGCGATCGAGCAGCTCGTCCATCTCGCTCCGCAGTTCCGCTAGCTGCTCTGGCTTCCAGGCAAAACCCTCGGCGCCCTCGTCGTTGGACAGAAGTTGAAAGTGAACCTTGACCCCGATGTCGCGGATGCGCCGGACCATCGTTTCGACCCGCCCCACCTGCTGCGAGGTGATGGTGTACAGATAGTAGGTGTAGGCATCCCCCGCGTAGTTCTTCGACGAAATCGCAAATGTGTCCCGCCCGCGCAAAGCCTTTTCCGTCTCCGCGTCCCCCCACAGCGATATTCCCACCATCATCTTGGGAAAGCGATCGCGCGGCACCTTGACCAAGCCGTTGCTCGCGCAAAAGGTCGGCAAGCGTTTGAAGAACGCCTCGACCCGATCCATGTGCAGGGTGGGCTCGCCCCCAATCAGAATGGCGAGGTTCACCCCGCGTTGCATCTCGGCGTCAATGAAAGCTTCCCAGTCGTGCACGTCTTTCGCTTCGCCGGTCAGGTGCTCGTCCGAGGAGAAGAAGAAGCATCCCTGGCAGCGCAGGTTGCACGCGTTGGTCACGTCGTAGATCGAACTGCGGATATTCAGATTGCAGATCTTCTCGTAGCGTTGGTACCAAGCGTCGTCGAGCAGGGAGCGAACCGTGATCATCGAGCGGTTCCCGCGGCACGCCCATCGCCCTTGCCCTGCCCCATCGCTAGGCTGGGCGAGACCGGCGTGGCGCATAAGTTGTCGCCCTTGGCGTAGCCCGGAACCCAAACCGCAAGGTAGGTATCCACGTAGTCAAGCCACGCTCGGAATTGCTCCGGGCTGGAAATGTGACGGTTCATCCGCGCGGTCACAATGGCGCTTCCCGCGGCATAGTGCCGGCAATCGGCGCAATCAGTGTCGGGCACACAACAAGCGGCCTCGCGTACCCAGGTCAGGTCGGAACGGTACTGGCGAAATGACCGCCCCAGACCAAACTGCCCCGGGTTCTGTCGCGGGTATGAACACGAGAACAGCAAGTGCAGCGAGTTTTCGTCGGTGTGCACGGCTGCACTGTAGGGCGAAAACACGACCTGCTCGGGAAACTCGCGCAGCAGATCCAGCATGGTCTGCCGGGTTTGCAACAGCGATGCCGGCGTGTGCGACAGCGGGCCCGAGTAGCCAGTGGTGGCCGAGAATACGCTGAAGGTCACGCGACACCCTTTGCTCGCCAGTTCCTGCACCACCGCGCGCGATTCAGCGACGTTCTCCCGGGTGAATGTGTAGACGAAAACCGCGCGGGCATCGTTGGCGTAGTTCTCCATCTGCCGTCCCAGCATCCGCTTGGCCTGCCGGGTTCGTTGCGAAGTCGCGTCGTTGCCCCACACCGATATGTGAATTCGGTAGCCCACCGAAGGCGGAATCCGTACCAGCCCATTGGTCGCGATGGCTCCCAGGGGAATCTCCCGGTAACAGACCTCAAGCAACTCGGGAACCAGCGCTGGTTCCGCCCCGGCAAGCACGACGAAAGTTATGCCGCGCTCCTTTTCCGCACGCATCAGGGCGCGCCAGGCTTCCGGATCGACAACATCCCGCGCATTCTGCTTGTCGCCCTCATAGTAGTAGCAGCCGTGGCAACGGATGTTGCACCGGCGGGTCATGTCGTAGGTCGACTCGCGCAGAAAGAAATAGCCCCGCACTTTGGCAAAACGGGCAGCGATATCCGGACTCTTGATAATGTCCGAGAAGCTCCACCCGCCGGGCGCTGCTGCTGGGGAAAGCTTCGCGGTAACTGGGGCGTGAACGACTAGGTCCATGTCCGTCTCTACCACCCCTTGCGAATTGTGCTAGCCGGCGGCACCCTGAAGCTGCTTGACCTGCGCAGCGATAGCGCGAACCGTGGTCAGCGACGGGTAGCTGTCCTCATCGAACTTCACCTTGTATTCGCCCTGCAGCACCAGAACCACGGTGGTCAGGTCCATGCTGTCGATGCCAAGCTCTTTGACCAGGTCGGTCGTCACGTCGAAGGTGTCCGGCGTGACATTTTCGAGCTTGAGCTCCTGAATCAAAATCTCAGCGATACGTCGTTCCATCGAGCCATTCTGCGTCTGGGACATCTAGGTTCGCCCACATTGTATAGGCTGCCTCGCCCTTTAACATGCTTTTTCATGGACCGTCAAGCGCGCCCCCCGCACGTAGTCCCGCGGCAAACCCAGCGATACCGCGATGGACGGCCGCGCAAAGATGGTTCGCAGCTGGGCTAGGTCGCTTCCCGGTTTTCCGCCCCGCGCTCACTGGCAGTAATTGATCAGCACGCTGATGTTGGAGGCGCCGTCGTTGGCGACGACGATGTCCGGTCTGCCGTCCGCGTTGGTGTCGCCGACGACGAGGTATTGCGGCATCGAGCCGACGGCGTAGGTGACCTGGGCCTGGAACGTCCCGTCGCCCTTCCCGTTGAGGATGCCCACGGTATTGCTGCCCTGGTTGGCGACCGCGATGTCGAGGTTCCCATCCACGTTGAAATCGGCGATTGCCACGGTCTGCGGGTTCGTCCCCACCGCGGTGGTGGTCTGGGTCTTGAACGTCCCGTTGCCCTTGCCCAAGAGGACACCTACGTTGTTGCTGCCGAAGTTCGCGACGACGAGATCGAGGATTCCGTCGTGGTTCAAGTCGGCGATGGCCGCCGAGAAAGGCTGGGCGCCGGCCGCGTAGTTCGTCGCCGGACCGAGGGTCCCGCCGCCCGTCCCGAGGAGCACGCTGACGGTCCCGGCGTTGCGGTTGGTCACCACTACGTCCGGCTTCCCATCGGAGTTCAAGTCTGCGCTGGCGAGCCCCCACGCCCCAGCGCCACAAGTGTAGGCGACGGGGGCCTGGAACGTGCCGTCGCCATTTCCCAGAAGGATGTGGACCTGGCCGTTGTCGACGTCGGTCACCGCGAGGTCGAGCTTCCCGTCACGATTGAAGTCCGCCGTGAATATGAGCGAAGGGTTGGCGCCCGCTGCGAAGTCGGTGCTGGGCCCCAATGCCGCGCCGGTGTTCATGAGGATGGCGGCAAACGCGGTGGCGGCCGCGACGTCGAGCTTGCCATCGTTGTTGAAGTCGCCGAGGGCGATGCCCGAGGGATAGCCTCCGGTGCCGGTCGGATAGGACGTCGGTGCGCCAAAGGTCCCATCGCCGGCACCCAACAGCGTCTGAACCATGTCCGCGTTGCCATAACCCACGACGACGTCGAGCTTCCCTCTTCCATAGACGTCGCCCAGGGAGAGGGCGTCGACCCCCGCTCCCGTGGCGTAGGTCACCTGCGGCTTGAAGAACCCCCCACCGCATGGAACGCACACGCCGGTCGCGCAGACCATCAAGGCCCCACAGGTTGTCCCGCAGCTGCCACAATTGCTCGGGTCGTTGGCGGTGTTGGTGCAGGTGCCCGTACAAAGCGCCTGGCCCGCGGGGCAGACGCAGGCGCCGGCTACGCAGGATTGACCTCCCGGGCAAACCGTGCCGCAGGCGCCGCAGTTCTGGTTGTCATTGTTGGTCACGGTGCAGACGCCACCACACTTGGTCGAGCCCGAGACGCAGGTGACGCCGCAGGTACCGCCCGAGCAGGCCTCGCCCGCCGGGCAGACCGTGCCGCAGGCGCCGCAGTTCTGGTTGTCGGTCTGAGGACAGGCGCAGACGCCGGCACAGAGGAGTCCGGTGGGCGGCAGACAGGCGGCGGCGCAGGCGCCGCCCGAACAGAGCTGGCCAGATGGGCATGCCGTGCCGCAGGCGCCGCAGTTCTGCGGGTCGCTCTTGAGGGCCGCGCAGGTAGAGGTTTTACCCGTGCCGCACACCGTGTAGCCCGGGCCGCATGTGGCCGAGCAGCTTCCATTCGAGCAGACAGTTCCGGCAGCGCAGACTTGACTGCAGCCGCCACAGTTCTGGTTGTCCGTCAGGGGGTTCGCGCAGGCGCCTCCACACACGGTCTGGCCTGCCGGACAGGTCGCGGAGCAGGCTCCAGCGACGCAGAGCTGGCCCGCGGCACAGGCGTTCCCGCAGCTTCCACAGTTGAGGGGATCGTGGTCGAGACTGGCGCAGAAGGGGCCGGTGCCGTTGTCGCATGCCTTGGTGCCGCTGCCACAGCTCGTCTGGCAGCTCCCGCCCGAGCAGGCCATGCCCGCCGGGCAGACGGTGCCGCAGGCGCCACAGTTGTCGTTGTCGGTGGCGAGGGAGCTGCAGGCTCCGCTACAAAGCTTCTCGCCGCTGCTGCAGGTAATCGCGCAGCGCCCGAGGCTGCAGAGCTCATTGGCCGGACAGACGGCGCCGCAGGCGCCGCAGTTCGCGGGGTCGTTCTCAAGGCTCGCGCAGATGGCCGTGGCACCCGTGCCACAGATCGTCAGGCCGGAGCCGCAGCTGACGGCGCAGGAACCCGCCGAGCAAAGGTAACCGCTCGGGCAGACATTGCCGCACGCACCGCAGTTGCTGAGATCGTTGAGCGGGCTGGCGCAAAGGAAACCGCCGGGACCGCCGTTTCCCGAGGTGATTGGGCAGAGCATCTGCGACGGGAGGCAGCTGGCAGCGCATTGGCCGCTCTGGCAGCTCTCGCCCGCCGGGCACTGGATCCCACAGCCGCCGCAGTTTTGGTTGTCGCTGGCAGGCACGACACAAAGGCTGCCGTTGTTGCACGAAAGGGTCCCGCTGCCGCAGATGGTCGCGCAGGAACCCGCCGAGCAGACCTGACCGGCCGGGCAGGCATGGCCGCAGTCACCACAGTTCTGGTTGTCGGAAAGGGGGTTCACGCACACCCCACCGCAGAGTGCCGAGCCGGCCGGACAGACGACCGTGCAGACCCCGGAGACGCAACTGTTCCCGGCGGCGCAGGCGTGGTCACAGGCGCCGCAGTTCGCAGGATCGCTTGCGGTCTTCGTACAGTAGGCTTCCGCCCCGCTGCCGCAGACCTGATAGCCCGCGCCGCAGCCCGCGCCGCAGAGCCCGAGTGAGCAGACCTGGCCGGAGGGGCAGACCGTTCCGCAGCCACCACAGTTGAGCTTGTCGGTGGAGGGATCGGTACAGGCCGTGCCACAAAAGAGCTGACTGGTGGTGCAGGCGGACACACAAACGGAGCCGCGGCAGACCTGGCCCGAGGCACAGCCCGTGCCGCAGGCGCCGCAGTTCGCGGGGTCGGTGGCGAGGTCGACGCAGCCCCCTGCGCAGACGGAGAGGGGGCTCGGGCAGGTGGTTCCCCCATCCCCGGTCGAACTTCCATCCGCACCAATCGCGCCGTCGAGTCCACTTGTGTCGCCCAGCTCGCTTGCGTCTCCCACGCTTGCCGTATCTCCGCTCCCCGATTGCCCTCCTGCTTCCTCGGTTTCTCCCGATCCACTTTCACTCTGAGAGGAAGCGTCTGTCCCTCCCGTCGCAGGGCCGCTTCCTGCGGCGTCGGGCAGAGGAGCGCTCAAACCGGTACAACCAGACGAGCAACCCAAAACCAGCGCCGCGAGCAGCATTGCCAAACATTCAGCTCGCTTCATGAAACTTCTCCTACGTCTTGGGGTCGATCGATCCGTTCAGCCGCTGTCAACTCTCTGCCAACTCGGAATCATGCCCTTTGTGAATCGTCGTCTCACGGCCACCTATTGTACAACGGTGGCCCTGGCAGGTGAACCAATAACTACCGCTCAACGTCAATCGACGAGGATGGGTTCGGCTGCCATGTTCCGAGTGGGGCCGAGTGAAGGCAGGGCGCGGCGTTGGCTTCCAGGTGTTTGGATTTGCGGGTGGCATCCACAATTTGCATCCTGCGGCTATGCCGCTTGCGCTTCCACTGCAGCCCGTGCAAACTGGCGCTCGCTTCGGTGCGCTTGCAACCAATAGGGTCTGGGATCCCCGGTTGGGGCGTGCCTCATTTCCAACTTACCTTCTCCTTCTGTTGCCGCATGTCGCACAAAGCATCTGAACCCTGTGTTGTAGGCGCTGGCCCGGTTAGCATCGATTCTCTGATTCGGGTGGCCGTCCAAGGGGCAGAGGTGCGGCTGTCCGAGAATGGGGATTGGTTGCGGCGCATGAGCGCCAGCGAGCAACGGCTGGCGAGCGCGGTGGCGGCGGGCACGCCCATCTATGGCGTAACGACCGGCTTCGGCAGCAACTGCGGCGCACGGGTTTCGGCGGAGAGTATTGCCGCCCTTGGGTCTGGACTACTGCGCTTTCACGGATGCGGAACCGGGCCGGCCCTGCCCGTGCCGGCGGTGCGCGGGGCGATGTTGTGTCGCGTGTTGTGTTTGACCCTGGGCTATTCGGGCGTGCGACCCGCGCTGGTTCGGCGGCTGGTTGACTTCCTCAACCGCGGCATCACGCCTGTGGCTCCCGCGCAGGGATCGGTGGGGGCGTCGGGAGATCTTACTCCGATGTCCTACGTGGCTGCGGCATTGGCCGGGCAGCGTGAGGTTCTTTTTCGCGGCGAGCGGATGCCGGCGGCGCGTGCGCTAGGGTTGGCTGAGCTGGCTCCTTTCGAGTTCGCGGTGAAGGAACCCATCGCCATGCTCAATGGCACACCCATCATGACTGGCGTGGCCATCGTCGTGGTGGACCAGTGCCGGCGCATCTTGGCTGCGGCGACGCGGGCGACCGCCATGGCGGTCCACGCCATGGCCGGGCACGAGTATCATTTGCACCCGGTTCTTTTCGAAGCAAAGCCCTTTCCCGGGCAGAAGGCGGTCGCGACGCATCTGCGGTCGCTCATGCGTTCGCAAGCGGTCGCGCCCGAAGCAGAAGTCCCGGAGTCGCTGCAGGATCCCTACTCCTTGCGATGCGCACCACACGTGCTCGGCGTGCTGGCGGATGCACTCGATTGGGTCGAGCCCTGGGTCGAAGTGGAGGCGGGCGCGGCGACCGACAATCCGCTCTTCGATCCCGAATCCGGGCGCCCGCTCATGGGGGGAAACTTCTACGGCGGGCATATCGCTTTCGCGATGGATGCGGTGAAGGCTGCGGTGGCCTCGGTCGCGGATCTGTGCGACCGGCAAGCGGCGCTGCTGGTGGATGCGCGCTTCAGCCGCGGCTTGCCGGCACACCTGGCCCTCTCGTCGCCGCAAGGGCTGGCGCCCCGACATGGGTTCAAGGGGATGCAGATTACCCTGTCGGCACTGACCGCCGAAGCCTTGCAAGCGTCGATGCCGGTGGCCTCGTTTTCACGTTCAACCGAGTCGCACAATCAGGACAAGGTGAGCATGGGGACGATTGCCGCGCGCGAGGCTTTGCGGGTCTGCGAGCTGGTCAGCCACGCGGTGGCGGTGCACCTGCTGGCGACGACGCAAGCGTGCGAGCTGCGCGGCGGGCTGGGGGCGCGCCCGGCGGTTGCAGCCCTGGTGCGCGCAGTGCGCGGGTTGAGTCCTACCCTGGAAGACGACCGTTGCCTCGACGCCGACATCGAGGCTGTCAATCAGGCGGTGGCGGCGGGCGAGATGGGGCAAGGACTGGAAATCGGCGCCAAGGCACACTAATGGACACGCGCCGTTGCGCCACCGTGCGTTTCAGCATTCCGTTCTGCGATGTGGACGCGATGCAGGTAGTTTGGCACGGCAACTACTTCAAGTACTTCGACGCCGCTCGCGATCGGCTTTTCTGCGACGCGGGGATCGACTTGTACCAGACCGTCGCGGGCACCGGGCTAGTTTTTCCCGTCACCCGGACCCAAACCAAGCACATCCGTCCCTTGCGTCTTCGCGACGAGGTCGAGTGCAAGGCCGTGCTGGTGGAGGCCGAGTGTCGCCTGGTGCTCGATTTCGAGATCCGCGAGGCGGCCACGGGAGCCCTATGCGCGAAGGCACGGATCGAACAGGCAGCAGTTCGGGTTGCGGATGGAACCTTGGAGCTGCGCGTGCCGGAGTCCATACGGCGCGCGCTGGGCTGCATTCGCCATGACGGTGAATGACGGCTTGCCGGTTGATGACGAAACCGCGGGCGATCTGCGAACCGCACTGCGCGCCGGCCACGCGTGCACCGTGGCCTGGGCGGAGCTTCTCGATCGTATCAATGTTTTCCCGGTGGCTGATGGGGACACCGGGCGAAACCTGGTGGTCAGCCTCGCACCCCTGCGCGATCGCGCGGTGAACGACGCCAGCGTGGCCGAGCGCCTGCTGCTGTCGGCGCGGGGGAACTCCGGCAATATCGCCTGCGCTTTCGTGCGCGCCCTGCTGGATGGCACCCGACCTCTGGAACAGGGTTGCGTGCGCGGGGCCGAACTCGCGCGGCAGGCGGTTGCGGTTCCCCAGCCGGGGACCATGCTTACCGTGCTCGACGCGCTCGCGGACGAAGCGAGAACCGGGTTTGCCGGCCAGCAAGTGGAACGCCTGTTGGCGCGCCTCGCGCAAATCGTGAGCGAAACCACCGGCGCCCAGGAGTCCTTGCGCCAGGCCAATGTGGTGGACAGCGGAGCGCTGGGAATGCTGGTTTTTCTGGATGGAATGTTGCGCGTGTACTTCGGTCTCGGCCAGGCGCAAGACGCCCTGGCCGGGCGGTTTCGTTCCCTGGTTCTCTTCACGCGCGGCTCCGCCACGGTCGCCTCCGAAGTCGGGTTCTGCGTCGATGCGGTAGTGCGCGGCCAGCGCCCCTCGGACGCGGCGCTCTCCCGCATCGGCAGCGAGGTCGTGGTCCTGCACGACGGCGATTTGTGGAAGATCCATCTGCATGCGCCCGACGTGGAGGTGGCGCGTGCCGCCCTTGGCGGGCTGGGCGAGATCGTCCGTTGCTCGTGGGACGACCTGCACGAGCAGATGTCGATTCGGCCGGCCCGGGCCAACAGCGACGATATCCACATCATGACGGATGGGGCGGCCTCGCTTTCTCGTCGCGAGGCTGAGGCGCTGGGAATCACCTTGCTCGACAGTCATATCAACCTTGGCGACATCTCGCTGCCGGAGACCCGGCTTGCGCCGGAAGACCTGTACCGTGCCATGCGCCGCGGGGTACGGGTGTCGACTTCGCAGGCATCGAGCTACGAGCGCCACAAGCACTACGAGCGGGTGGTGTCGCAGTGGCAAAGTGCTCTCTATCTATGCGTGGGATCCGTCTATACCGGCAACCACGCCGTGGCGCTGGCTTGGCGATCATCGCATCCCGCCGGCACCCGCATGACCCTGCTCGACTCGGGTGCGGCATCCGGCAGATTGGCAGTGGTGGCGCGCGCCACCGCGATCGCCGCCCGCGCTGGCAAGCCGGCGGCTTGGTTGGCCGACTTCGCCCGCACCGCCCTGGACTGCGCCGAGGAGTACATCTTTCTCGAACGCCTCGAGTATCTGGCCCGCGGCGGGCGCATGTCCAAGACCGGGGCGTTCTTCGGCGACGCCCTCCACTTGGCGCCGGTGGTCTCTCCCATGCCGGACGGCGCCGAGCGGGTAGCGCTTCTGCGCAAACCGGAAGACAAGATCGCCTTCGCGTGCGAGCGTGCCGCGCGTACCCTCGGCGCCTCGGGTAAGGAAGGATACCTGCTTGCCGAATACACCGACAATCGGGCGTGGGTAGTCGAGCAGGTGTTGCCGCGCCTGCGTGCCGTGGCGCCAGAGGCCGAGATCGCGGTTGGGCCTTTGTCACTCACCACCGGAGCCCATACCGGGCCCGGCACTTGGGCCATCGCAATGCTTCCCGAGCAGCCAGCGCAAGGTGGAGCAGGACCGCGCGGTTGATCGCGCTGAAGCATCCCGCGTCTTGACGTCAGAACGTCATGACGTCATAGTACCTATCATGGCACAAACCAAGAGAGCCACCGTCTACTTGGAGCCAACGCTGCACCGCGCTCTTCGCGTCAAGGCGGCGGAGACGGATCTGTCGGTGTCTGAGCTTGTGAACAACGCCGTTCGCGCTGGGCTGGCGGAAGACGCCGAGGATCTTGAGGCGTTCCGAGCCCGAGCGAAGGAGCCCACGTCCTCCTTCGAGAACCTCGTCAGTGATCTTAGGCGACGTGGAAAGCTATAGACTCGAAGTCAAGCGTTCTGCGGCCAAGGAGATCGGCGATCTTCGCAAGGCCGACTGTCAGCGCGTTGTCGCGAGGATTCAGCTACTCGCGAGCGACCCGCGACCACATGGCTGCGAGAAGCTCAGCGGCGCGGAGAAGTACCGCATTCGCCAAGGCGACTACCGCATTCTCTACGAGATCGACGACTCGACGAAATTGGTGACCATCGTGAAGGTGGGCAACCGGCGAGAAGTCTGCCGTTGAACCCTCCGCTGGCTGCCGAACGCCGTGGCGTTCAGCGGCGGCGCGCGCGCGCCGAGCGCCGCAACAGCAGTTGATGAACCAGCACTACCCCGCGAAACCCAGCCACAGCGCAATGGCTCGGTTCACGCGGATCATTGTTCCGTCGTCCAGACGACCAACGGCTTTCCCGATCCGGTCCCGGCGCACCGCCGTTGCCTTGTCGATCATGATCTGCGAGACCGACCGAAGCCCGTTTGACAGCGTGGGGTCAACCGTCAGGCGAAACAGCGGTGCATCGACAATGGTGCTGGTCACGGGAGCAACCGCGATGCTCGCGTGCGTATCATTGAATAGGTCCGATTGAATCACGAGAGCTGGCCGCGGCTTGCCGTAGTCTCCGTGGATGGCCACGACGACCACATCTCCGCGCTTCACGAGGTCCACCCTTCCGTATCACCAGCGGACTCAACCCACGCCATCGCGTCGTGTTCAGATCGGACGGCTCTCTTTGCAGCGAGGCTCTGACGGTGACATTCCTCGGCGAACCCTCGCGTCCGGGTATCGGGTAGCCAGACCTGTACCAACCGCAGACCCGAGTGTAGTGACCGGACTCCAACAAACCGCGGCACAGACCACCTACCATCCCGACGACGTGCACCTCGGCGAACTCGTTCGCAGGAAACGAGAACACGAATGTGTCTGAGAAGTTTGTTCCACGGGCATCTGGCACGAGACCAATATCCATGACCTTCTGGATTTCGTTTACCTCCTCAGCCCAACCACCAGCCATGCTCATCCTTTCTGCCGCCTCGGAAGCCGTCGAGAGTGCTGTGGGATCGAAGAGAGACCGCTTCATGAGTTCAGACCAGCCGAGTACATCGACCAGCGCCACCACGCGGTCTTCGTACTGAGCAGGATGTTCCCGCGCCATTCGTAGACGTTCTTCAGGAGTCATTGTGTCCGGCTAACTATTAGCGCGCGAAGCATACCGCAATACCCCTGCGAGAGGTCTCGCAGACTGACGGGGTGGACAGGGGACGGGGGCTCGTGATTCCGCGCTGTTGGAGTTGTCAGGGGGGGCCTGGATGGTGCGGACTGACGGACTTCGCGATCCTGGTGGCCACGGCGGCTTGGGCCATCGCAATGTTTCCTGACCAGCCATCGCCGAAATCCCGCGACAAGCAGAGCGACGGCGCAGACGACCTTGGAGAAGCGGGCCTTTCCATGATCAAGCCTCGCACCCAATGGGAGCGATCGGCGGTGGTCGTGGATGTGGTCGTTTTCGTGGCCGTGGCCGTGGCCGACGGTGATCACTCCGGACGACCACGTATACGACCACGACCTCCTGCGGCTATCGCGGGCTTATGGAAGCGCAAGGTGCGTGACAGGGGCACCCGACCCCTGGCATGCTGTCGGCGCACATGAACAGAGGAAAACGCGTCGTGGTTACCGGAATCGGCCTACGCTCGCCGATCGGGCACACCCTGCCCGATCTGCGCGCGGGACTGCTTGCCGGGCGCAGCGGGGTTCGCACCATGCCCGACTGGGCCGCGCTGCAAGGCCTGCGCACGCGGGTGGGGGCGGCCTGCGACGGCATCGATTCCAATCAAATCCCTCGCAAGTACAGCCGGACCATGGGGCGGGTGGGAATTCTGGCGGCGCTGTCCGTACGTGACGCCATCGCCGACGCGGGATTGTCCGCCGATCTGGTGGCCTCGCCGTCATGTGGTGTCGCGTTTGGCTCGACCACCGGCAGTTCCGCCGCGCAAGAGGATTTCCTGCGTCCCACCCTGCAAGACAAGTCCATTCGCGGCCTGCTGGCGTCGTCGTACTTGCAGTTCATGAGCCACACTTGTGCCGCCAACATCGCCCTCATGTTTGGCTGCAAGGGGCCGCTCATCGCCTCGTGCACGGCGTGCACCTCGGGATCCCAGGGGATCGGGATCGGCTACGAACAGGTGCGCTTTGGCCGCGTGCCCGTCTGCATCGCGGGCGGGGCGGAAGAATTGCACGTCCTGCACGCGGGAATCTTCGACATCATGTTCGCTACCTCAGCCGGCTTCAACCAGAGTCCCGAGCAGACCCCGCGCCCCTTTGACCGGCGCCGCGATGGCCTGGTGGTCGGCGAGGGCGCGGGCACCTTGGTGCTCGAGGAATACGAACACGCTCGTCGTCGCGGCGCCGCCATTCACTCGGAGATCATCGGCTACGGTTGTGGCTGCAACGGCACCCACCCGACCAATTCCGATCCGGATGGAATCTGTATCGCGGTGAACGCAGCCCTGCGCGACGCGGAGCTGGCACCAACTGACATCCAGCACATCAATGCCCACGCCACCGGAACCGATGTCGGCGACGCCGCCGAGGCGGAGGCGATTCATCGCATCTTTGGTGCGAAGGTGCCCATCAGCGCGCTCAAGGGCTACCTGGGCCACACCCTGGGTGCCAGCGGTTCGCTGGAATCAATCGCAACCATTCTAATGATGAAAGAGGGGTTCATGGCGATGTCGAAGAATCTCGACGAGCCGGATCCCAAGATGCCGCCGCTCGATCACGTGCTGGGCAGCGCCCGGCAGGCATCCATCAAGATCGCCATGAACAACAACTTTGCGTTTGGCGGGATCAACACCTCCCTCGTCTTTCGCGCGCTTTGCTAATGCAGGAATCGCCGCCTTCGTGGGAAGCCTTGCGCGCCCGCTTCGCCGCCTGTGGCCGCCCCTTTGCCTTTGTGATCCCCGTCTACAATCATGCGCGCAACCTTCGTTCCGTAGTGCTGGCGGCCCTGGCCAGCGGCGCACCGGTGATCGTGGTGGATGACGGGTCCACCGATGGCACGACCGAGGTGCTGGCCGAACCCATGGGGACGCTGCTTGCGCGCCACGAGAAAAACCAAGGCAAAGGAGCGGCGATCCTCACCGGGCTGCAAGTCGCGGCCGCCCCGCCGGTGGGCGCCGGTTTCGCGGTGACGGTTGATGGCGACGGACAGCACCGTCCCGATGATGCCCGTAATTTGCTCGCGGCGATCGCGTCCAACCCGGCCCCGGCTCTCGTGCTTGGCGCGCGCGTGGGCATGCGTGCAGGTACGGTACCGTGGTCGAGTCGCTTTGGCCGTGGCTTTTCCGGATTTTGGGTTCGCGCCGCGGGCGGACCGTCGCTGTCGGATTCGCAGACCGGATTTCGGGTGTACCCATTGCCCGAGACGCTCTTGCTGCCCACCCGCGCCCGGCGTTTCCAGTTCGAGGTCGAGGTGTTGGTGCACGCCCACCGGGCCGGCATCCCGATTCGCGAGGTGCCAGTCGGGGTCGCCTACGATCCGCCGGGCGGCCGTGTGTCGCATTTTCGCCCTTGGCGAGACTTTGCGCGCAACGCGGCCACTTTCACCCGCTTGATCGCATCCCGGTTCTTGCCACGCCGGTCTTTGGGCAGTGGTGCGCCCAGCAAGGACGCTCGCCATGGCACGTAAGTCAACCATCCGCTGGCCGGTGTTGATCGTCGCATCGGTGGCGTCAGGAGTCTTGGCGTGGGCTGGCCAGTACCGTCTGCACGTGGACACCGATATCACCTCCGCGGTTCCCACGGGCAACCTCGCCTTTGCCAGCGCGCGCAGGGTTCTCGCTCGCCATCCTTCCCTCGACCGCCTGGTGGTGAACTTGTCGTTTCGCGACGGCCGCGCCCAACCCGACGAACTCATCCGCGCGGGCGACGTGGTGGTGGCGGAACTGGAGCGGTCAGGGCTCTTCTCCACGGTTGGCACCGCCGCAGCCGCCCGCGGGATCACCGCGCTCTATGCGGACGCGCCCGCGCAGCTTCCGCTGCTGTTTTCGCGCGAGGATTTGCAGCACGAGGTTGCCCCGCGCCTCGAACCTGCTGCCATCTCGGCCCGGCTTGCCGCACTTGCGGCGGACGCGTCTGATCTCGCGGGAATTGGTTCGGCCGCGCGGGTGGCCGGGGATCCTCTCGGCCTGGGCGAAATTGCGCTGGCTCGCCTCGGGGATCTGGTGCCCTCGCAGCAGGGTCGCATCGAACACGGACACATCCTGGACACCGAAGGGAAGAACCTTCTGGTGGCTGCCACTCCGCGCGCGGCCACGCTCGATACGCGTACCTCCCATGCCATCGACGACGCCATACACGCTTTGGCCCTACGCTTTTCGTTGGCCAAACCGGGCGAGGTCGGCGCGGGCGTAGTGCTTACCGCGGTGGGCGGGTACCGCGCCACCATCGACAACGAGGGGCTGGTCACGCGCGACGCCAATATCGCCATGCTCGCCTCCACCATCGGTATCGCCTTGCTCTTGTTGGCGTGCTTCCCGCGTCCATGGCTCGGCGTATTCGCATTGCTGCCTGCCTTTGCCGGCGGGTGCCTGGCTCTGTTCGTATACAGCCTGATCGAGCACGACATCTCTGCTCTCGCCCTCGGGTTTGGCGGGGCCCTCATATCCATCACCGTGGATCAGGGGGCGGTGTATCTGCTGTTCGTCGACCGCAAGACCAAAACTGCGGGCCACCGCGCCGCGCACGAGGTGTTCTCGATTGGCTCGCTGTCCACCATCATCAACATCGGATCGTTCCTGTCGCTGCGCCTCACCGGGTTTCGCGTGCTGGGCCAGATCGGAATCTTCGCCGCGCTTGGCATCGGGTTTTCCTATCTCTTCGTGCATCTCGTCTTCCCGCACATCTTTCCCTCGGTGCCGCCCGCCGCGCGTTCAGCCTGGGTACCGGTCGACAACTGGCTGCGCCGGATCACGGTTGGTCGTGGTTTCCGCGCCTTGACGGTCGCGGCCGCACTCTTCGCGTTTGCCCTGCTGTTCGCGCGGCCCAGATTCGTCGTGGATCTTGCCGCCATGAACACGGTGCAGGCGGAGACTGCGCGCGACGAAGCCCGCGTCCGCTCGGTCTGGGGCGACATCTTCCACCGCGTGTATGTGCTGATCGACGGCAAGGACGAAGCCGATTTTCGCAAGAAGTCCGATGCGTGGCTGGCGCTGCTGGAAGCGCAGAAAACCACAGGGGTTCTCGCGCACGCCTTTTCGCCGTCGATGCTGAGTCCTGGGCCGGAGGTGGCGACCCAGCACCGGTTGGCGTGGACGCAGTTCTGGTCGCGCGAGCGGGTGGCCGGAGTTGCGCAGGCCTTGCGTGACGGGGCCGCGCAGGCGGGGTTTGCCTCCGATGCCTTTGCCCCCTTCTTGGCTCGGCTGACCGCCCCTACCGTGGCGGCGTCGCCACTTCCCGAGGGAGTCTCGGCTCTCTACGGTGTGGGGCCTGGCCGCGACGGCCAAGGGGTGGTTTGGCTCGGCACCGTGGTGCCGGGACCGAAGTACGTACCTTCGAGCTTCGCGCAAGCGGCGCAAAAGGCGGGGCTCGACGTCTTCGACGGTGACTATTTCTCCCAGACCTTGGCCGACCTTCTCGCGCGCTCGTTCCGCTCCATGTTCGTGGTGGTGGTCTGCTTCGTGGCCGGGTCGGTTCTTCTCTTCTTCCTCGATCTGCGCGTGGCTGCCATCGCCCTCGCCCCGATGACCTTTTCCTTCGTGCTGACTCTCGCAACCCTGCACTTCATCGGACGCCCGATCGACATCGTGGGCCTGATTCTGTCGGTGCTCATCTTCGGCATGGGCGTCGACTATTCGTTTTCCTTCGTGCGCGTCTACCAGCGTTGCCTCGATGAACACCATCCGTCGCACGGTCCGGTGCGAACCAGCATCTTTCTTTCTGCCAGCGCCACTTTGATCGGGATGGCCACCATGACCACCGCGGAACATGCCGTGACCCGCAGCGCCGGCATCATGGCCACGCTCGGCATCGGCTACTGTGCCATCGGGGCGTACGTGGTCCTGCCGCCGGTGCTTCGCCTCCTCTATCGGCAACGTCCGCTGCCGCCTCGGGATCGTGCCCACCCGGAACGCTGGGTGATGCGACGCTTTCGCGGGCTCAGTGCCTACCCGCGGATGTTCGCGTGGTTCAAGATGCGGCTAGACCCGATGTTCCCGCGCCTGGCTGATTTCCTTCCCGAAGACGGCACGGTACTGGATATCGGGTGCGGCTTCGGCGTGGCGGCGGCCTGGATGCTGGCTCGTTCGCCAGGACTTCGCGTGGTGGCGGTCGAGCCCGACGAGGATCGGGCGGTTACCGCAGGCTTCGCCCTCGGGGATCACGGCGTCGTACACCAGGGCTGCGCACCGGAGGCTTTGCCGCAGACTGATGCAAGCGTGGTGACTTGCCTCGACGTCATCCATCATCTCGACGATGCAGGGCTGGCTGCGACGCTGGTGCATGTTTGCGGGTGCTTGTCACCCGGAGGCAAGCTGGTTCTGCGAACTACCGTGCCCGGAGCCGGACCAGCGCCCTTCTACCGCTGGTATGAAACCCAGCGCCTGCGCCTGGCGGGCATTGCGCCCCACTACCGCGACCGTGAGTCGATCGTGCAAGCCATGGGCGGGGCGGGCCTGCGGGTTGTCCTGGTTCAGCCGACCGCCCCTGGCCGCGAAGAGACTTGGTTCATTGGCGAGGCCGGGAACGGCAAAGCCGCTGCGAGGCCGGCATGAGCGCGCTTCTCTACCGGGCGACGATCCGGTTGTCTCGTTTGGTCGGGATGTGGATCGTCCGGGTCATGAGCGCGCTCATCGCCGCAGCCTACTACCTGCTATTGCCCTGGCGCACGCTCCACAGCGTTCGCTTCTATCGCGCGCTCTTCCCCGAGCGATCGAGTTTCCATGCCCTCGGGTGGGCGTGGCGCCAGTACCAGGACTTCGCCCGCTTGTACAGCGAACGTCTGGAAATCGACCGTCGCACCGACGTGAGGATCGAGCGGGAGGGCGAGGGATATCTTGAGCAAGCTCACGCCGCCGGCCGTGGCGTGATCGTAGTCATGTCCCATCTCGGCCGTTGGGAGATTGGGGCGCGGCTGCTTGCTCGTCGGCAGAAAGGGCTAACCCTGGTCATGGGCGGACAAACCGCCGGTGGTGCACGCGCCGGTGTCGACCGTGACCTTCGCAGCCTGGGTGTCGGCGTGGTGACCATAACCGACGGACAAGGGCAACCCTTCGACATCTTCCAGGCGGTCCAGGTCCTGCGCCAAGGCGGCATCGTCTCGCTCGCCGCGGATCGTGCCTGGGGCGATGCGCGGGTGGTGCACTTGCCCTTTCTCGGCCACACCATTGCCGTGGCAGCGGCGCCCTTCGCCCTCGCTCTGGCCAGCGGCGCTCCGCTGCTAGTCATCTTCGCCCTGCGCATTGGCCCGCGTCACTATCGCTTCATCAGCGATCCGCCTATCACCCTCAGCGCTCCCGATCGGCGCGACCGCCAAGCGGTTATCGAACGAGCCGCTGCCGCCTATCTGGAGCGCTTGCACGCCGTGGTGAGGGCTTTTCCCGAGCAATGGCAAAACTTCGGGAGGTTCCTTCACGAAGCTGACTAGTCTAGGTAATTTATGTAATCTTCGGTTCGTTTTCTGTCAGCACAGCAACTGTGAGCCGTCGCGTCTAAGCACAAGAAATGCTCAGTAAATCAAGGTACACCATTAGGATATCTATCCTGACATCCTGATATAAGGATTTATGAGATTTGGGTCCTTGTCAAGTTTCCTTAATCGAGCCAACCTTCGTGCCGATTAGGTGACCAGTGAAGTCTAGAACACCTGAGGGCGGCACGGGCTTCATGGATCGCTTTGAGCTTAAGAGCGAAGCAGGCACGGGTGGGATGGGGACTGTGTATCAGGCAATCGATCGCCGGACCGGGGCAGTAGTCGCGCTCAAAGTTCTTCACGTTCGGACCGCCACAGAAAGCGCACGTTTCGACCAGGAGGCACGCCTCCTGGCGGAGCTGTCACATCCCGGCATCGTTCACTACTTCGATCGCGGAACCGCGCCTCACGGAGCGCCCTTCATCGCCATGGAGTGGCTTGAGGGAGAAACCTTGGAAGAGCGCCTGTCGCGCGGCACATTGGGACCCGCGGCGGTCGCGCACGTAGCATGTCCTGTACTGGATGCGCTGGCCGCAGCCCACGCGCGCGGGGTCGTCCACCGCGACATCAAGCCGAGCAACGTCTTTCTAGTTGGCTGGAAGCTTACCGACACGCGCATCCTTGATTTCGGTATCGCCCGCCGGGTGTTCGACCCAAGGCGATTTACTCGCAAGGGCTCGACTGTGGGTACCCCGCTGTATGCTTCGCCTGAGCAGGCACGCGGCCGCCACGACGTGGATGGCCGGGCCGACATCTTCTCCCTCGGTTGCGTGTTATACGAGGCGCTGGCCGGTGAGCCGCCTTTTACCGGCGACAACGCCACTGAGGTGATGCAGAAGGTGTGCGCGGGCTTGGTGGCACCACTGTCGTCGCGCCGACCCAACGTTCCGCCCGACTTGGAGCGCATCATCCACCGCATGCTGCAGCCGGATCCGGGCGCGCGGCCCCTATCGGCGAGCGTCCTGGCTGGCGAATTCCGCGCCCTGGCGCAGCGCCTGGGTGGTCTGGGCGAGGAAACCGCGTTGTCCAAGCCGCCCTCCCCGCTGCGGCCCAGCAGCATCAGCGAATCGGAGGAACGCACCCTCTGTGCCATGCTGATCTCGCTGGCGCGGCGGCCGGTTGCGGACGGCCCACGGCGAACGGTACGGGATCGGCGCCTCGGACCCCACGCGGCATTCCCCTGGCAAGCCGCGAGCCAGCCGGCCGAAGTCAGAGACGACAGCCCGGATCGCCTCGCCGCCCTGGAGAATGCCGTCCGCGCGCTGGGGGCCGAGATGGACCGGCTAATCGACCGCACGCTCTTGGCGACTGCGCCGGCGGTGGGTACGGCACGCGAGCAAGCCATGCAGATCGCGCGCGCGGCGCTGCTGGTGCGGGACATGGAACCGGACGCCAAGATCGCGATTGGGGCGGGTCGGGCCGCGTTCATGGCACGGGTTCCGGTCGGGCGCTTGATGGACTCGTTGCCCGCGCTCATGCAGGGCCAGCCAGCCGGCACCATCCGCGTCGACCAGACCACGCGGCGCCTTCTGCCCGGCCGCTTTGTGGTAGGGGATGCGGATGGGGTAGCGCTGCTCTTCGCCGAAGCAGGTGGGGCCGGCCCAGAACGACCACACAGCGTAGGCGGACAGGTAAGGCCACTGGTGGGACGGGAGCGGGAGTTGGAATTGCTGATGTCGCTGCGCCAGGAATGCTTGCGCGAACGGGTGGCGCGCGCGGCGCTGGTGGTGGGCGGGTCGGGCATAGGGAAAACGCGCTTGGCGCGCGAGTTTCTTGCGGTGGCGGCCGAACCACCTGAGAACATCATTCGCTGCACGGGAACTCTGGTTCGGCCCGAATCAGATTTCGCGTTGCTGGCGCCCTTGCTGGCCGCGGCCGGCATCCCGACCGGGGGACGAGAAGCGGCTGAGGTCAAGCGAGATTTCGTGCAGTGGTTGCACGCCAAGAGCACCGCCGGTGCTCCCATCATTGTGTTGGAGGATCTGCAGTGGGCGGATGCGGCCAGCGTGCAGATCATGGACGAGGTATTGGGCCATTTCTCGGATCAGCCGCTGCTGGTGTTGGCCTTGGGTCGGCCGGAAGTGGAGGAATCTTTTCCCGGATTGTGGGGCGAGCGCATGGTCGAGTACATCCGGTTGGCGGCCCTGCCACGCAAGGCGGGGCAAAGTTTGCTGCGCATGTGGGTTCCCCCGCTGCCGGCCGAAGCCGAGCACTTCGTGCTTGACCGCTGGGAAGGCAACCCCATGTTCTTGGAGGAGATGGCGGACGCACTGGCAACCGGCCGTACGGGAGTTCCCGACGTCGTGCTGGCCGCGGTCGAAGCCCGATTCGATTGCCTGTCGCCCGAGGCTCGGCGGGTGTTGCGCGCGGCGAGCCTGTACGGAGATAAGTTCTTCTCGACCGAGGCGCTGGTCGCGGTGTTGGGCGAGGCGAGCCGGCGGGAAATGGGTGAGTGGCTGGAGAATTTGGTCATGCGCGATTTGGTGCAAAGGCAGGCGGATGGGAGCGAGGTGGCGTACCGGGTGCGCAACAAGCTGGTGCGCGAGGCGGCCTACCGGATGCTAACCTCGGCCGATCGCGTACTCGGCCGGCGGCTGGCACGCGCCTGGTTGCAAGGCGCCGGTTTGACCCTGCCCGAATACCTGAGTGCGCCGGCATCGCAGACCGACAAACGGGCGGCCACGGGAAGCTAGGGCCACCGCCGGATCGACGGCGGCGGATCTGGTGGCCGGATCCGGTTCCGGCTCCCGGCCCCGGATCTGGTCCAAGAATTCCTCACTGTGAACCCGGTTCACTTTGTGGTCATACTTCCTCCTCATGCTCGCCCTCGCTTCCTTGCTCGCCTTCCTGTTGCTCGGCCAGGCGCCGTCCAGCGAAGCACCTTCGGTCGAGCTGTGGGCCGGCCACCAGATCCTGCACGGAAAGCGCCACGTGCCTCTGCACGGCGACGTGCCCGTCGAAACCCAAAACTTCCTGCTTGCCAAAGTACAGCGCAAGGGCAACCACATCGAAATGCGCCAGCACTTCTGTCGGGTCGAGCCCCAGCCGATCAAGAATGTTACCGTCGCCCTTTCACCCGTCGGCGTGGCGCGCATGCCCGCCGCGACCGTGCCGATCGACGTGGCCGAAGACGGTTCGGCAAAGATCGCGTCCTGGGACGTGGCCTGGGGCAGCGAGGACATGGACGGCGACGGCAAGCCTGGGGCGACCTTCACGGTCAGCGGTACCTTCTGCTCGGGCGACATCTACGTCGCCAGCCAGTCGCACTATACGGTGGAGCGGGCGCAGCTTGACGAGCACGGCCTTTCGGGTGAGCTCAAGGTCGAGCAGAAGCAGCAGATTCTCGGAGCGAGCGGTTTGTGCCTGCGGGCCATGGCAGGCGACAGTAACGAATCGCAGCGTGGCACCTTTGCCTATCGCCCCGTGCCTGCCGGCACCACCTGTCAGTCGCTGGCCGGCAAGCCCTGGCCGGTCAAGGCGCAAAGGAAGGCGGGCACGACCGCGACACCGGGGAGCAAGGGCCAATAGCGCCATCGACTGGCGGCTTTTCAGCCGCGCTCGCCCTCGACGTCGATCACTTCCACCGGTCCCGGGCTTTCCGGCAGCGACTGCAGGAGCACGAGAGCGCCCAGGCCGGCCAGGTTGCTGATGATGATCGCGACCGGCCCGATCATGTTGCCAGGCACTTTCAGAGCCAGGCAAGTGGGTGCAGTAATGGCCAGCGAGGCAATGAAGGCAATGTTGCCGGCCAGGATGGTTGAGGTCCGACGGGTCAGCGCCGCCAGTCCTTCCCGGTGCGCGCGCAATCCCGAGGTAAATGGATACCCGACCAGAAGCAGGGCACACACGTAGACCAGCGAGAGGTCGGCCGGGGGCAGCCGCTGCAACGAAACGTAGTACCAATGGGACAGTCCGGGCAGTATGAAGATCAGCGGAACGAACGACGCGATCGCCCCCGCCCGCAGCGCGAAACGGAGGGTGAGATTGTCCTCGCGGGAGCGCGGGGGGAAGTAGAGCACCACGTTCTGCAGACGGCTGGCTGCGTAGGCCATCGGGTTGGCGAGGCCGATGGCCAGATAGTAGGAGGGCAACATCCGCTCCGGCTGGCTGGATCTGGCGATGACGGCACCGAGCAACATTCCCGAGAGGGTCATCAGAAATCCGCCGAGCGAGAGCGGCAGGTTGAACCAGACGATAGCGCGCCGCCTCGGCGCGTTGTCGTCGGCTTGGGCGAATGGCGAGGCGAACGGCCGGCTGTAGTACCAGGCCACCGCCACCTCGACTCCCACGGGAATGGCTTGGCAGATGACGGCCCAGCGCGGACCGACCAGGCCCGCCCTGACGAAAATGGGCGCGAGGACAAGCGTGAGCCCGATCCGGGCAAAGGTGGCCGCGCTGACCAGCCCAGAGGCGCCGTTGTTCAGCAGCAGAACCTCGTAGGGGTTACGGGCGAAGAACAGGAAATTCAGCAGGATGGTGAGCGGAAAGGCCTGGCGGGCGGGGCTCTCGATGGAAGGCGGCAGGCCGAGCAGGGTGCCGAACACGGCATGGCCGACCGGGGGAATGCAGATCAATACCTGCACCAGTGCTGCGGTAGCCGCCATGAGGTTGTTGACGGCGAAGAAGCGGGAAAATCCCAGGCGGGACCTGCCAAAAACCATGCCCGAGGTGACTAGGCCGGCACCGACGGCTCCCACGAGAAACATGACGATGTTCGACTGAGCTACGCCCGCCAGGTTGAGGGTGCCACCCGGGCCATGGGTAGCCACCATGGCGACCAGAGGGTAGGTCAAACTTTGTGATGCCGACTGCAGAGCCAGCGGAATGAAGAAGGCGGTCAGTTGTCGGTATGAGGGTGCGGCGGCGGCGTTCATCGGAGCGACGAAAGATACATCGTCGTCGGCTTCCGTGGCGACACTAACCAAAATCGCGTTGACCGTCGATCGAAGTTAGCTTTTTCACCACAGAGTACACAGAGGCCACAGAGCCGGATCGGAAAGGAAAGGGTTGGGCTATCCGCGGTCCAGACCCCTTCTTCCCATCCGATCTCTGTGCTCTCTGTGCTCTCTGTGGTGGAAAAGCTAGCCAAACACGTCTTGGCTCGCGCTCCGCGAGGTCCTGATCAGCGGTCGCGGGCGGCGAACTCGCTGAGCGGGCCCAGCCCGCCGGTCAGCATGCCCGAATGCGCGCAGGCGATGGCCTTGACTTCGCCGCCCCAGGGCTCGATCTGGTGCGCGAGTTGGCGCAGCGACGCGCGATTCTGTGCCGGATTTTCCGTGAACAGCCAGCGTCCCGCTGCCAGCTTGCCGTCCTTGCTGGCATCCGCACTGTCGCCGAGGAAAAGCACGCCCCGCATGAGAAACGCCGCGCTGCCTTTGGTGTGCCCCGGCACGGCGAAAACGCGCACCACCAGATTGCCCAGGGTCAAACTCTCCCCTGCATGCAAAGGACGCGTGACCTTGATGCCGCTGGGGTGCGGGGAGGCGAAGAACTTGAAGAAACCGCGCAGCTCGCGCCCCTCGGCCAGCGGAATGTCGGCCTCCAGGGCCATGACGATGGCTTCCGGGAAGGCTGCCACGCCGGCGGTGTGGTCGCGGTCGCCATGGGTGAGCAGAATGGCCTTGACCGCGTCGCGGCCCAGCCCGCGCCGAGCCAGCGCCGAAAGAATGGGGTTGGCCTGGCGATCATTGCCCGCGTCGACCAGGGCCACGTCGTGGTCATCGATGTCGACGATGAAGGCTGAGACGAAGCCGTCCTTGACCACCTCGACACCGTCCACCCGCTGGCCGTCGCGGATAGGCGCGCCGCCCGAGAAGGTGACGAACAGCAAGGCGGCCAGGGCCACCACCAACACGCCGATGAGGAGTCCGAGAATTTTCAGAACCTTGAAAACCAGTCTCATGACCACCTCACTGTGGGTTTTCCCCGGCGCGGCCAGGGTAGCAAGGCCGGCAAGGATTTCATGGCCTGCGCCCAGGCCGGATGTCGAAGCAACAGGCGTCTATCCATCCACGGCACGCTCACCAGCACAAACAGCAAGGTAATGGAAAGCGGGCCGACCGCGGACCAAGCCCACGCCGGCTCGGCAGCCACGCCGAAAAGGTAGAGACCCCACCAGAACAACACCTCGCCCAGATAATTGGGGTGCCGGCAGTATGCCCACAGTCCCTTGGCGAGCACCGCCTCGGGATCGCTCCGGCTGCGCAAGAAGACCCGAAGCTGCCAGTCGGCCGTGGCTTCGATCACGATGGCCGCCGCAGTCACCACCAGGGCTGCGAAATCCAGCGCCGCAATCGGGCGCGGCCGAGCCAGAGCGGGATAGAGGGGCACAAGCCCGAGAAAGACCCAAATCGTCGGCATGAGGTGAATCGACACCAAGCTGGCAGGCCAGTACAGGCGGCCGGTCCGGCGGCGGATCTCTTGGTAGCGAAAATCCTCGTCACCCATGCCGCGCCAGCGCGCCGCCCAATTGCCGGTGAGGCGCGCGCCCCACAGGACAATCAGGGCCAAGAGAAGAATTTGCCGCAGCCCCGGCGCGCCCGCAGCCATCCAGTAGATGGCAACCGGCAACGGGGCCACGCTCCAGTAGGGATCGTACAGGCTGGAATTGTCGTACCCGACGCTGAAGCCGAACACCAGCAGGGTGGCGACCACGTCGGCTGCCGCAGCCACAAGGATGGGATGCCGATCGCGCAGAGCCCATCCCACAGCCAACGCCACCACCAGAGCCACGGCGTAGGCCAACGCCACGCGGGCAAGGTCGTACCGGCGACGGAGCTGATCAGGACTTTGGGCGACCATCGCGGCCAGCATACAACCGCCGCGCAGTGCGGCCCATGATTCGCACCGCCAGCCAGCGTGGCAGCAGGCGGTTCATGACGAACGCCGAGAATCGATAAAACGCTCCCGGGACCACGGACGGCTTGCGGCCAAGGGCATCCAGCGCCGTTGCCGCAACATGGTCGGCTTCCAGCAAGGGAACCCGGCTCGGCCGGGGATGCGAAGCCGCGTAGCCGGGCGTGCGCGTGGCGCCGGCGCGGCAGGCAACTACGTCCACGCCTCGTTCCTCCAGCTCGTCCCACAGCCCTTCGGCCAGCACCAGATTGAATGCCTTGGACGCCGCATAGGTGGCCAACCAGGGCCCGCCCTGCGATCCGGCCATCGAACTCATGAGCACGATCCCGCCGCGGCCGCGTTCCGCCATCGCCTTGCCCAGCAGATGCGAAAACACCAGCGGCCCACGGCAATTCACCTCTAGCACGCGCAGTTGCTCGTCCAGAGCATGGTCGACGAACGGCCCGATCACGGAGTAGGCGGCGTTGTACACCAAAAGTCCTATCGTCAAGCCGTCCACCGCGCGTTCGATCAGCCCGCGCAGATCAGACTGGCCCAAATCCGCGGCCAGAGTTCGCACCTCGATGGCGTGTCGGATGCGCAGGTCAGCGGCAAGCTTTTCCAGCGCATCCTGCCGCCGCGCGATCAGAACCAAGTTGAGTCCACGCTCGGCGAGAAGGCGTGCGAAGGCTTCGCCCAGTCCGACCGAGGCCCCGGCAACCAGGGCGTACGGGCCGTAGCGCTCCCGAAAATCGTTCATGCGCGGATCCCTGATGACTGACCAACCTCTTCCGTAAATGGGTGTTGCTTGCGCACGCGCCAACCCACGACGAAGGGCGCCAGCAACCACGCGGCGTTTGCCATCACCACCACCACCGGGTGCGGGCTGGCGTGGGCTCCACCCAGCTCATCGAACAGGATGATGAATACGTTGGTGAACATGATGGACGCCCAGATGATGCTGGGGATGCGAATCCAGTCACGGCCGCGGCCAAAGGCATAGAGCGCGACGGCGTAGAAAGGACCGAACACCAGCACGTCCAACCATATGGTCGCGCGGTACCAGGCCGGCCGCGCCCACAACAAGGGATCAAACGTCTTCTCCCACCAGTGGATGACCGTCAGCAGCGGCTGTGGCGGCCAGAGGGGCGGGGCATAGGCAAAAGGCGTGTCGATGACGATCTGCTCCAGGCTGATCACGTAGGTGACGAGGAGCAGGTTGATGGCAAAAAAGCCAAGCAAAGCAATGTCAAGGGGACGTCGCTTGAGCGGGATGGGATGACGCGTGGATGCCATAACCGCAATCTATCCCAAGGGGCCAGCAAGGCGGATAGCAAAAAGGCCGCGCGGCCTCTACCGCGCGGCCCCTCTTGCTAGCGGCAGGAGTCCGCTACTGGATTACGCAGGTGAATGTGTCTTGCAGACCTTTGGCATCACTGCCGTTCCAGATCTCGAAGCCGGCGAACACATCCGTCAGGTACCAACTACTGGAGAAGGCCTGAGTTATGCCGCCGCCAGCGCTCATATCGGCACTGCCATTCGTCACCGCGTCGTCGAAGAACGCCTTTAGATCGGCGGAGAAGTTGTTATTGGTGCTATTGGCAACGTACGAGATGACCGGACGTCCAGCGCCATCGGTGCCCGTGGCCGTGCCAGCGCGGGGGCCACGCCAGACAGTATAAGACTGGCCGCCTATGGTCGCGGAGCGGGTGTTGCCGCTACTGCCGATAGGTTGGGAGCTCCCTGGCTTGAAGACCCAGATCATGATGAAACCGGAAACGGCGTCGTTGTAGCCACCCTCGGTGGGCTTGGACTTGGCGAACCAGATGTCGTAAGCCGCATTGTAGTTTCCACCATTGCCACCGGACCACTTGAACGTAGATTTGGCGCTCTTGATGGCGCTGATCTGTATCGGCAAGCCGCTGTCACTCCACGTGCTAGTCGTTCCGCCAGTGATCTGGCCGTTGCCTCCGATGTAAATCGACGGGAAGGACACCACGTTGGAACCGCCACCGCTGCCGCTGGTGACCACATCCGTGAAGGTGTTGCCCGTGTAGCTGAGGGACTGATAGGAGCCGCTCTCATTGCCCCAGTTGTTGTTGTTGATGATGTACTTCTTGCAGTCCGTTCCGGTCACCGCCGCACGCTGGGTCGACGCGGCCGTAGCCGCGGTCGCATCAGACAGAAGCGAGGTGGTGCCGACCGAGCCGGTAGTTGTGCCGCATGCGACTGCTCCACCGGGAGCGTCCGACTTGCTGGTACCCGGTGCGAAGCCGCTAATTGTGAAATCGAACGGCGCCTTCGCTGTAGTTGTGCCAGGCACGAGGAAGACGACGGCGTCGATGGGTTGGCCAGCGTAGGCCGTGCCGGGGCTATTCGACGTCCCTACGTTCCAGCACGAGGGGTAGAAATCCGAGAACTTGACGAAGCTCGGACCCGACGCATCTGAGATGGTCGCGCACCATCGATCGGTCGCGTCCGTGGCGCCCTTGACGCCTTGAATTTGGATGCGGAACGAGGTGACTGGTGCTATCTTGGCGCTCCAACTGACCGCGATACCGGTTGCCGAGCCCGGAACGGTCGCGACGGGTGGACCGTCGGCAGTTGCGGCAGCCTTGTTATACTTGCACTGCGTTGCGCTTCCGGTCACTGATTCGTTCAAATTGAACCCGATCATCGCGACCGCATTGTAGTCGTTGAACACAGTGCCAGAAACTTCGTAAGGGCCACCTTCGGGGGGCGTGCCACTGATGAAGTCCTGTGGCGTAATCGAAGTGGTCGAGTTCGACACGGTGCTGTCGACGCCGGTCCACACGCAGCCGTGCCAATCAACCGACGAGACCTTCCAGTCCGCGGTTTTCCACCAGCCGGGAGGGTTGCCAGTGCTGGTGGTGCTTCCCCCGGTTGATCCTGTGCTGCCGCCAGAGGGGCTGGAGCTACCGCCGGAGGAGGTGGCGGTGCCGCCGGAGGGGTTGTTGTTCCCGCCAGAGGAGGTGGTGGTGCCGCCGGAGGGATTGTTGTTCCCGCCGGAGGAGGTGGTGGCGCCGCCGGAGGGGTTGTTGTTCCCGCCCGACGGGTTGTTGTTCCCGCCCGACGGGTTGTTGTTCCCGCCAGAGCGGTTGCTGTTGCCGCCGGAGGCGTTGTTGTTCCCGCCAGAGGCGCTGGTGGAGCCGCCGCTGGACTGACTGCCGCCGCTCTGGCCAGAGTTGCCTCCGTTACCGGACCCAGTGCTGCCACCGGAGCTGCCTCCGCCCTTGGCGGGTACGCACCCAACCGCGAGCCCTACTGCCAAGGCTGGCATGAGGAGCAGACGAAGAGAATTGTTGTCATGTGCCAAACGAGAAGCCATTTGAGGACCTCCTTGAGTCAGATCGAGAACGGTCTTACCCGCAGGATCGGGAAACCCCAGCCCGCAGAACTCTAGCGAATCGGTACCTCACGTGGCCAAAGTTTGCGCAGAAAAGCAGTGACAGCACTACGCAGCATTCGCGAGCCGTTTGGCCGCGGCTGCAGAGGTGTGACATTGTTCCTCATTGACCTACATGCATTTATGATCAGAACCCCACCCTTGCCAGTGCTCCGGTCATCCCGCCCACCATGGGCGTCACGCTCACGCTTCGACCCTCGAAAATGAAAAGCAGGACGGTGGTCACAGCGGCAGCGGCGGCTAGTCCCCCTAGGACTTCGGCTGTGACCATGCGCTCATTGATCGAGTTGGCGTCGCTTGTCTGGTAACAGTCATGGGCTGTGCCGCATGGATATGATTCTGAGCTGTTGATCTTGGCGTACATGGACAGGTCAGCAACAACGGCTCCCGCGGCCAGCAGCACCGTCGAGCCGGCCGCTATCCATGCCCATTTCCTGCCAGACCTGACTTGCCCAATTGTGCTACCTGTAGCACAATTAAGGGGCCATGAAGACTGCGGGCATTCGCGAGGCCCGTCAGGGGCTGTCCTCCCTGGTGGCGGAGGTGCGCAAGGGCCGGGAGATTCTGCTGACCGAGCACGGCCGGCCGGTGGCTCGGCTGGTGCCCTTGCGCGACGAAGCACCTAGCGCCTTTCGCAGCCACCGGCGTTTCCGGGCGGCCATCGGGGCGGCAGGCGCGCCCTTGTCGATCGCGATAGCGGAAGACCGTGCGGATCGAAGCTAGCCCGCTGTACCTCGACACCAGCGCGCTGGCCAAGATCTACGTCCACGAGCCAGACAGCGACGCGCTCGACGCGGCCTTGTCCGGTCGGCGCGACCTGCTGGTTTCGGAGCTAGCGCTGACCGAACTGACCTCGGCGCTTGTCCGCTGCGTGCGCGAAGGGCAGGTCGCCGCCGCCGCTGGTCGGCGCATCTACCGTCAACTTCTCCACGACGTGCGCGCGGGCCAGTACCGCCTGCTCGATTTGACCTCAGCCACCCACCGCGAGGCGGAACGCCTGCTCCTGACACTTGGCCGTCAGGCGCCCCTGCGCGCGGCGGACAGCTTGCACTTGGCCGCAGCCGCACTTTCTGACGCTCGCGCCCTGGTCACGTATGACCGCCATCTGCGTTCCGCCGCATTGGCCCTGGGGGCGTTCGAGGTCGTTCCGGATTCGTTGGTCCCCAACTCGTAGATCCCACTTTGCCGACGCGAGGCCACTCAGAAGACGGACCGTCCCCGATTCGCTGGGCTGCGCTGGCCGTGGCGTTGCTGGTGGTCTTGCTGTATCTCCCGGCGCTGGGCAACGGCTTCGTCAACTGGGACGACGACCTCTACGTCTACAACAATCCGCAGGTTAGGAGCATCGCCCCTTCGTCGTTGTTGCGGGCGTTCACCCACATCCACGCGGCCAGCGGCAACTGGCACCCGTTGACCATGATTTCGCATGCCGCGGACTACGCTATCTGGGGCCTGCGTCCATTGGGGCATCACCTAACCAGCATCCTGCTCCACGGATTCAATGCGGCTCTGGTCGTGCTCTTGGCGCTGCGCTTGCTGCAAGCCCGCCCGGGAGGACGCGCACTGTCGCGCCGAGCGATGCTCGCGGCGGGATTGATGGCAGGCCTGCTGTTCGGCCTGCATCCGCTGCACGTCGAGTCCGTGGCCTGGGTATCGGAGCGCAAGGATCTGCTGGCGGCGCTCTTCTACCTCTTGGGCGTGCTCAGCTACCTGCGCTACGCGGGACACGCCGCAACCGCGATCACGCCGTGGACGGACCGGCGCTATCTGATCACGCTTCTGTGCTTCTTCCTGGCGCTGCTGAGCAAACCCATGGCGCTCAGCTTTCCCTTTGTCCTGCTGATAATCGACTGGTACCCCTTAGATCGGTTGCAGCACACCCAGGTGCGCCGCCTGCTGCGGGAAAAGATCCCCTTCTTCCTGCTGGATCTGGGCTTCGCGGTGATCACCGTGCTGGGGCAAAGGGCAAGCGGTGCCTTCCGCCCGCTGGCTGAGGTGACCCTGGGCCCGCGGGTTCTGGTGGCGATCAAGGCGGCGACGATCTACCTCGCCAAGACGGCGCTGCCCACTGGCTTGCTGCCTTTCTATTCGTATCCGGCGCATGTGTCGCTGCTGTCGTGGGAGTTTGGCGTTCCGGTGGTGATGATGATGGCGGCGGCGGTGGGATGCCTGGCGGCAGTGAAGAAACACCGAGGGTTCACGGCCGCGCTGGCGTCGTACCTGGTGGTGCTGCTGCCGGTGCTGGGCATCGTTCAGATTGGGCCGCAGGCGATGGCCGACCGCTACACCTACCTGCCCAGCGTGTCGCTTGTCGCCCTGGTCGGCGCGGGCTTCGGCGCCTTGTGGGACAGGCCCGCTGTCGCGTCTGCCAAATGGAAGAAGGCCGCTCTCGTCAGCGCGGGTCTGCTCTTGCTCGGTTTCTTGTCTTGGCAGTCGGTGCGACAGCTCGACGTTTGGCGAAACAGCGAAACCCTTTGGAGCCGGGTTCTGCAGTACGAGCCCTGGAATACCGAGGCCCGTAACAATCGCGCGTCCTACTACTACGACCGGGGTGAATACGGCAAAGCCCTGGAAGACTACAATGCGGCCCTTGGCGTGCAGCCTTCGCTGGGTCGCGCGCACACCAGCAAGCGCAGGTCCGCCTACTTCAATGACCGCGCCATCACCTATGTGCGACTGGGGAAGTATGCCGAGGCCCTCGCTGATGAAGACCAGGCGATAGGGCTAAGACCCACCGAAGCGAGCTACTACTTCAACCGAGGGAACATCCACTTTCTGACCGGCCGCTATCTGGAAGCACGGGACGACTTCGATCGCGCCATCGCAGCCTCGCCGGTGGCTAGTCCAGCCTACCTTCAGAAACGCGGGCTGGTCTATCGGCGCCTCAGCATGGAGGACAAAGCGCTGGACGACCTGAATCATGCACAGATGCTGCGAACCACGCCGCCCGAGCCGTGACCCGCACCCGAGGTTCGGCTCTCGCTAACGCGGTTCGGGGCCGCCCGGTTCGCGCAACTGTTCGAGCACGCTTTCTTCCAGCAAATCCTCCATGGTCTGACCACCGTAGCGGGCGGCGATACGATCGTCGTACTCGTCAGCCACGAAGGCGAAGTCGCGGATGGTTTCCAAGAACTCCTCGCGCGAGGCCAGCTCGCGATCGACCAGGGTGTAGCAAAGGATCACGGCATCACCGGCCGGCACGTAGGCGAAGGATCCGAAACGCAAGACCGCGTTCAACTCCAAAAGTTCGAGAGCCAGCGGCGCCTCCATGTTCACGCCTTTGACCAACTGAGCTGCCAGGCGAATAACCGCGTGGTCTTTCCATGGATGCACGCGAATCATCACGCGCGCTGACCCCTGTTTGATGACGAAGAAGCCCTCCTCTACCTTGCGGTAGGCAGGGTTGTCTCCCAGCATCTTCTCGATCTTCTGGCTGGATTCCTGCACGGCTGCTTTGGCGCGCGCTTTTCGTTCGGGCATATATGATCGGTAGCACGAAGACCGGCCGTTGCGAAGCCCCCATATGCCGGCGCGTCGTTCAGCTCGGTTCCGGTTCACGCCGGTCGTCGCGCGAGATGCCGAGCGCCCGCATCTTCTTGTGCAGGTTGGTGCGCTCGATGTCGAGGACCTGGGCGGTACGCGAGATGTTCCAGCCGTTCTCTTCCAGCTTGGACAGGATGTACTGCCGCTCGACCAGATCGCGCAGGTCGCGCAGGGGCAGGGTGCGGGTTTCGGGCGGCAGATCCAGAGCGGCCACCGCGCGCTCGGGCCGGTTCTTGCGCGACACCTCGGCTACGATCTCCTCGGGCAGGTCGCCCACGCCGATGCCATCCTCGGACAGGATGACCAGGCGCTCGATCACGTTGCGCAGCTCGCGCACGTTCCCGGGCCACTCGAAGCCGGAGAGCACGGCCAATGCCTCGGGCGTAATCGGTTTTTCTTTCAGGCCGTTTTCCCGCGCGCATTGCTCGACGAATGAGCGGCAGAGCAGGGGGATGTCCTCCCTGCGTTCGCGCAACGGAGGCGCCTTGAGCGGCACCACCGCCAGGCGAAAGTAGAGATCCTCACGGAAACGCCCCGCCGCCACCGCCGCGGTCAGATCTTGGTTCGTGGCGGCCAGCACGCGAACATCGACCTTTAGTGTCTGTTCGCCGCCCACCCGCGACAGTTCCCCTGACTGTAGTACACGCAGCACCTTGGCTTGCGCGGGCAGGCTCATGTCGCCGATCTCGTCGAGAAAAATCGTGCCTCCATCGGCAATTTCGAACAGACCCTTCTTGCGGGCCGCCGCACCGGTGAAGGCCCCGCGCTCGTGCCCGAAAAGCTCAGATTCGATCAGGTCAGGCGGGATGGCCGCGCAGTTCACCTTGACGAAGGGCCGATCGCAAAGCGCACTCTCGCGGTGGATGGCGCGCGCAATCAGCTCCTTGCCAGTGCCTGATTCGCCGGTGATGAGCACCCGAGTGCGGGTCGGCGCCACCTTGGCGATTTGCGAAAACAGCGCGTTCATGGCCGGGCTTCGGCCCACCATCTCCCAGCGGCCCTCGGTGAGCGCGCGCAGGCCCGCCACCTCGCCCGCCATGGCCCGGCGTTCGAGCGCGTTGCGCAGGGTGACTATCAGGCGCTCGCGGTCGATCGGTTTTTCGAGAAAATCGTACGCGCCTGCCTTGGTGGCGCGCACGGCATCGGCCAGGGTTCCGTGGCCCGAGATCATAATGACGCCGGGGTCGGGGGAAGCAGCCCGGCTGGCTTGCTCGCCCTTGGCCTTCTTCAGTGACTCCAGCATGTCCAGGCCCGAGATGCCGGGCAATTGCACGTCAAGCAGGATCAGGTCCGGGGCGATGTCAGGCAGGCGGGCCAGCGCCTCTTCGCCGCTGCCTACTTCTTCGACCAAATAGCCCTCGCCTTCCAGCACCATGCGCACGGTTCGGCGGATATTCTTCTCGTCGTCGACGATCAGGATGGTCGGGTTCATGGGCTGGCCTGGCCCATGAATCTACCGCGGGAGGGGACCCGCTTGAAGGGTAGTGTGCTGCTTGGGCAGCAGAACGGAGTAGTCTACGATGCGGATGGGCACGCCGCCCTCGCGGGCGACGCGTGCTTTCTCTTGTTCGATCCAATCGAGGATGCGCGGCAGGGCTTGCACGGCGGCCATGTTCTTGTCGTGCAGGAGCAGAATCACCGGCGCGCTAGCGTGGGCCAGTAGGTTGGTGACATACGCGACAATCGCGTTCTCGCTGTTGCCCCGCCATTCCCGCGGGTCGGCATTCCAGCCCACCTGGACAAGGTCGCGCTCGGCCAGCGCCCGATCGAGCGAGTGGCAACGGGCACCGTAGGGCGATCGGAAAAGCAGCGGCCGCACGCCGGTGGCGTAGGTGATGAGTTCGGCCGCGTGATCGACTTCTTCGGCGATGGAATCTGGGTTCCGGCACAGATCCTTGTGGTTCATGGTGTGGTTGCCCACGTGGTGCCCATGCACCGCCAACTTGCGCAGAAGATCGCGCCTCGCCATATCCTCGGGCCGGTTGCGCACGATGTGCTGGCCCATGACAAAGAACACCGCGCGCAAGTTACGGCGATCCAGTTCGTCCAGGATGAGCGGCGTGCCCTGCAGGTCCGGACCGTCGTCGAAGGTGAGCAGCACCACGCGCTCTGCGGGCAGGTTGGCCGTCCCGGCTGGCGCTTCGCCCGGAAGCGGAACCAGATAGCGAGGGAAGGTGGTGGGCGACGTGGACGGATGCACCTCCGCGCCGGGGGCGCGCGCGAATTCCTGGCGCACGCCGCTGGTCTCAGAACCAGCCAGGAGATGGCGTGGTGCCTGTTGCTCGGGCGCTACGCCCCCACCGCTGGCCGACAGGCACAAGGGCGGCATCATCGCCAAGAGAGCAAGGATTCTTCGCAGCACGATCCGTCAAGATCATATCAAACGACAGATCGCCCCGCTCCTTTAGCGTGCCCCAACGCGTCAGCGAAGCTGCCTTCGGGAAGCGGCCGACAAGCCGGCCCGATGGCGAAGCCGGCGCGAGCACCGGCGCGGAGCATACACAAACGGTATCTGAGCGCCAGAACGCGGCGACGGCGCAGCCAGCGGGCTGGATCGCGTTGGCGAAGGCGGGCTTCGCCCGCCGGAGCCAGAGCGCGGGAGGGTTTGGGAACCCTCCCAGGGTTCCCATCAAAATGGAATTTCGTCGTCCCCCGCTGGCGGAGGCCCGCCCCCGTCGCTGGGTTCGTTGGGCGGAGGCTGTGTCTCCTCGCCCCAACCCGGGCGGCCGCCGCCAGAGCGCCGGCCACCGCCGCCACCGCCATTCTCAGCCCCCGCGCCGCCGCCCAAGAAGACCACGCGGTCGGCGACCACCTCGGTGCTGTAACGCTTCTTGCCTTCCTTGTCGTCCCAGGAGCGGGTCTGCAACCGGCCCTCGACATAGACCATGCGGCCCTTGGAGAGGAATTTCGAACAGTTCTCGGCCTGGTCGCCCCACACGGTCACCCGGTGCCACTCGGTCTTTTCCTGCTTTTGGCCGCTCTTGTCCTTCCACACCTCGTTGGTCGCGACGCTCAGGTTGCAGACCGCGCGGTTGCTCGGCGTGTACTTGAGCTCGGGGTCAGCCCCTAGATTCCCAACCAGAATGACTTTGTTGACGCTGCCCATGTGATTCTTGCCTCCTTGCCTTTGGCGGCCCTGAGTTTCTTCTTTCACTTTCCAAGCGGGGGGTCAATCACCACCTCGCTTGGCGCATGAGAGTATCGGCAAGCAGGTCTTCCGGTTTCGTGCCGCGGCCGCGATATAGTGATCTTTCTCATGGCGATTTCGACGCTGGGCGTTTTCGTTATCCTGGCCGCTGCCGGAACCGGCCCGGCGGCGCATGGTCCGGTGGCCGACTTGGCGCGCGGCTTTCAGGCCTGGCGCGCGGGCGACTACCACGAATCAGCGCGCGCTCTCAGCGGGTTGCCGCAGCGGTTGCCGCACAGCCGCGACTATGCCCTCTACCTGCTCGGCGAAAGCCTCTTCTACGACGGCTCCTACGCCAAGGCGCGCGCGTCGTTTTCCGAGCTGGCGAAATTGCGCCCGTCCCGTTTCGCCGGTATCGCGGCCTGGCGCGCGGCGGACTGCCAGTGGATGCAAGGCCAGCGAGGTGAGGCCGCAACCGCGTACCGGAGCCTGCTCGCAAACAAAGCGCCGGGAACCGATCCGGCGGTAGCGCGCTTTCGTCTGGCGGAGCTCTCGGCTGAGAAAGCGGCGCCGCAGGGCGGAGCCGCTGCCCAGGAAGCGCGCCGGCTCTTCCTGCAGGTGCACCTGGACTTTCCTGCCCACCCATTGGCCGCCGAAGCAATCAAGCGCGCCTCGCTTCTAGGCGCCGCGGCCGCGCCCGAGACCGCGGCGCTCTCGCCGCACGAGCGGCTGCTCCGTGCCGACAAGCTGGCCGACAGCCGCGACTACCAGGCCGCGCTCGACGAGCTGGCCTTGCTACCCGCAGCCTTGCCTGCGGATCTGGCCGTCGAACGCGACTTCGCCATCGGCACGGTCAAGTACAAGATGAGGCGCGACTACGCTGGCGCTGCGGCCCTGCTGCAGAAGGTGGCACCCGAGCTGGCCGGCGAAAAAGCGGCCTTCGCAGCCTTCCACGCTGCGCGCGCGCTTTCCCGCATTGATCGCAACGACGAGGCCATCGCTGGCTATCGCCAGGTGGTCGAGCGCTACCCCGGCTCGAAATGGGCGGCCGAAGCCCAGTTTCGTTCTGGCTGGCTGGACATCAATCGTGGCCATTTCCGCGAGGCCCTGCCCGGCTTGCAGACCACCCTGGCGCGCTACCCGCACAGCTCTTTTGCCGACGACGCCGCCTGGTATCTGGCCCTGGCCCACTATCTGCTTGGTGAATCAGCCGAAGCCCTGCGCGCCCTCGAGCAATACGAGCGTCTTTCCCGCAGTAGCAATGATGCGGCCATGCGTGTGCGCTACTGGCGGGCGCGCTTTCTCACCCAGGCCGGGCTGGCCGATGAATCGCGCCGGCAACTGCGCGAGTGCGTACACCACTCGCCGCTCGGCTACTACGGCCTGCTGGCGGCGGCGCGGCTGCGCGAAGCGGGCGAGAAAGTTGCGATCGCATGGCCAGCTTTCTCTCCGCCCGCGCCTGCCGGCAAGCCCAAGCCGGCACGCGATCCAACCCTGGCGCGCGCGCAAGAATTGCTCGCCGCTGGGCTTGACGTGGAAGCGGGCGAGGAGTTGGGGCGGGCGGAAGCGAGCGTGCTGCAACACCTGGGCAAGGCGCAGGGGCCAGCCTTGCTCCTGGAAGAATACCCGCGCATGCGCGCCTTTCACCAGGCACTTAGGCTGGCCGAGAACTACGGCGCTGCGGCCTTGCTCGCGGTACCGTCCGGGGCCGCGAGCCTGTACTGGCAGGCCGCCTACCCGCGCGCCTTCCGCGACATGGTGGAACCAATGGCCGCGACCGCCGGCACGCCTGACCTGTTCGTCTACGCGATCATGCGCAAAGAGTCGTCGTTTCTGCCCCACGCACTTTCGCCCTCGGACGCGCGCGGGCTGCTTCAGCTCATCCCATCCACCGGCGTGGAGGTCGCCAAGCACATGGGCGCGCCGCTTTTCACCGACGAGCTTTTCGACCCTGAGGTCAACATTCGCATCGGCGCCGCGTATCTGGGCGGGCTTCTCAAGCGCTTCGGCGAACAGATCGCATTGGCCGCGGGCGCCTACAACGCTGGCTCGCACGCCATGATGCGCTGGTGCGACCAATGGGGAAGCCGACCACTCGACGAGTTCGTGGAGCTGGTCACCTATGATCAGGCCCGCGAGTACATCAAGCGCGTACTGGCTGTGTATGCGCACTATCGGTTTCTGTACGGCGAGCCTTTCGAACTGTCCCTTGCGGTCAATCCGCACTACCTGAAAGAGGGCATCAACGACTGACGCGCAAACCTCGGTGGTGAGCTTCGCGGCCGCCCTGTACTACCAGCAGCGAACTTCTTCGCAAGCCACGATGGTGCGACGAATCGTCTCACACCCGTTTGGTTGCGGCCGTCAGGCTGCCCTGTGCTATGCCTCGCTCCATGAAAGCTTCGATTTTGGTTCTGGCCGGCGACGGCATCGGGCCCGAGGTCACCGCCGAGGGAACCCGCGTGTTGCGCGCTGTCGGCGCGAAGTTCGGCCACACCTTCACCCTGCGCGACGCACTTCTGGGCGGCGTCGCCATTGATCGCACCGGCACCGCCTTGCCGGCTGAAACGCTTGCCTTGGCGCGGGCGAGCGACGCAATCTTGCTGGGCGCGGTGGGCGGCCCCAAGTGGGACGATCCCTTGGCCAAGGTACGGCCTGAGCAGGGCCTGCTGGCAATCCGGCGCGAGTTAGTCCTGTACGCCAACCTCCGCCCGGTGACCATCCACCCCAAGCTGGTGGGCGCCTCGACCCTGCGGCCCGAAGTCCTGCAGGGGGTGGACCTGCTGGTGGTGCGCGAGCTGATTGGCGGCATCTACTTTGGCGAGAAGACACGCGAGCCCGACCGGGCCAGCGACCTGTGCGTGTACACCAGCGACGAGGTTCGCCGGGTGGTCCGGCGCGCCTGCGAACTGGCGCGCGGCCGGCGCAAGAAGCTCACCTCGGTGGACAAAGCCAACGTGCTGGAAAGCTCGCGCCTGTGGCGCCGGATCACTGACGAATTGGTGCGCAAGGAATACCCGGACCTGCAGCTCGAACACGTGCTGGTCGACGCCTGCGCCATGTACCTGGCACGGCGGCCGGCCAGCTTTGACGTGATTGTGACCGAAAACATGTTCGGTGACATTCTCACTGACGAAGCCTCGGTGTTGGCCGGATCCATGGGCCTCTTGCCCTCGGCTTCGCTGGGCGACGGCCCGCGCGGGCTGTACGAGCCCATCCACGGCAGCGCGCCCGACATCGCCGGTCGCGGCATCGCCAATCCCTACGCCACCATCTTGAGCGTGGCCATGCTGTTGCGCTATTCGCTCGCTTTGGAGAAGGAGGCCGCGGCGGTCGAACGCGCCGTGTCCCGTGCCATCGATCGCGGCGTGCTCACCGCCGACATCGCTCTGCCGGGCACCCCGGCTGCGACGACGGTGCAGGCCGGCAAGGCGGTGGTCGAGGAGCTTTAGATGAACCGCCTGAACCGGGGGACGGCGCAGAGTGCCTGAACTGATGGGACGCCGACGCGGGCGTGATGTAGTAGACCGTCCCGTGTGGTCGACACGGCCTCATCGGCACCAGGAGACGGCGGCAAGAGTTGCCCCAGTGCACCGCGCAGACGCGCTCCAGGTCGCGCCGATGCGGCCCGTAAGGGTTCTTCGACGCTGAAGAACCCTGTTCGAGATGACTATGGGCGTGACCGGGGCGGGGGTAGGCCGCTTTTCAGCTAGCCGGATAGGCAAGGCAGGTACTAGCCGAAGTTGCGCAGTAGAGCGGGCAAAGCCCGCTTAAGTGCCTGAAATCACGTGGTCGAGGCTCGTAGGTCTGGACTACAAATGGGCCTGTGGACCCCGTCGGTTCCGACCCGCTCGGGCAGGTGAAAGCCCAAGCGAGCAAGCATCTCAGCTTGGCGCCTGTCGGGCCGGCTCACGCGACGAAGACGGAGTTCTCGGCCATCGACCAGCGGCAAGATCACGTCGCCGCTCTTGATCAT
>PMJO01000318.1 GCA_003158455.1 Myxococcales bacterium
GGCCACCCGCCGGCCAGAGCCCCTCGCGGACTGGCAGGATAATCCTCGGGTGCAGGCATGTCGCCACGGATGGCCGACATGCCCGAGACACTGGCCGGAGGCGAGAAGCCATCCCCGGTTGAAGCCGATGCTTCCATCCTTTTCTGCTCAACTGACGGTTCCCGGGGAAATGTACCTCGCGCATACGCCAGACCCGAGTTCCTCCTGCGCCCATGATCCATGCTGACCGAGCGCTGGCGTCAAGATGCCATCATCTAAAAGCGAGCCAGGCAACATCAAACTGATCCGTTGTGCCAGCCACGGGAAATGGATAGGTCAGGTCTTGGGTGGTATGCATCGTTACCTTGTCTAGCGTGCCCGGTCGCCCCGATTGATTGTAGTTGTATTGTGCGCCGCCTGCGTTCGTGTAATAAGCATTGGTGAATAACACCGTAGAGAATTGCGACAGACCAACCGAACTACCATAATTCGGCCTCTCAACTATCCACTCCGCGGAATTGCCGTGGAACGGAGCCGTAGCCCCTTTTGTGCTCGTGGACATGGCGATCAGATTCATCGCGGAGTCAAGTATATACACGCTGAACATCGCCGTGCTTCCATTATTGAGGGCCGTCACAGCTGTATACACATGGTACCCGGGAACCACTGGCAGATTGGATAGGACTACCATTAATGCGGGAACATATTCAGTCCAAGCGTTGTAGACGGTCGCAATAACGCCGCCTAATGGAACGGACACTTGTTGGGAACCAGCCTGCATGCAGTCCGTGTCACCTAGGCTACCATCTATCCCAACCCAGAAGCTAGCCGCGTCCTCATACTGGGTCTCATAGCCAACAATCGACGGTACGGTCCATCGGCCGTATACGGTGCGGTATCCCTGGGGGTCGCCAGTGACCCGATAACCGCTCCAATTGTTGGAATAGTAATCCATCTGCGGATTGCCCGAACTATTGTGCGCATGGCTGCGGCTTGGATCTGGGACACCTTTTGAGGGAACAATGATAACTGGTTGAGAGACCGAGCTAAGCCAATCCGCATATGCCCTTGGATCATTTGCGGGGTCTGGCCGGGGAGGATAGCCGGCTTGTAGCAGCTCATCCTGCGTCTTTGCCAAGGGATCGCCCGCAAGGGGTTGGCGCACCGGCCAGGCGGCGTGTCTCGATTTCCAGGATTGGATAAGGGAAGACGTTGAGCTGAATGTGTTGGATGTGGGGACATCTCCTGTGGACACTTGAACGGACTGCCGTGTGGAGTTGCTATTCTCGTCTTGGCAATCCATCACCAGGGACGTGNNGGACCTGACATGCTCAACTGAACTGTTATGGTACCTTGCTCATCAGCGAAGAGTGCGGGAGTACTTGCTGCCTGGTCGGCGCCAGGGACATGTAGCTTGCACGTCGAATAGGGCGCGGTCTGAAGGAGCACATAGTTCTCTATGCCCGGTTGGAGGACTACGTCTGTGGTCGGTGACGTGGCTGTGGGTGAGGCGCTTGAAGCAGATTGTGCTGCAGATGATAGTGATTGGGGTAAACTGACTCCGATCGACATAGATGCCAGTATCAGGAAGGGGCGATACGCTGTTGGTGCAATACGGCTTTTCGACATGAAGGATCTCCTTTGCTTTAGGTGTGGAACTGGTGTTGATGGAACTTCAGATGCCGCGGGATGACGACGAGGACCTCCTTTTCAAGTGGGTCTGGCCTGTTGGCGCCGGCACTCGGACAGACGCGCCGGCAACCGATGCCCGGCGGACACACGCAACTTGCGCGCCAATGATGGACGCCGCACGCGACCCAGTGTTTTCACGGGCTTGTCTTTCGCCGTATGAGCTTGCGACCTAGCAACCGGCGTGAGTCATATCGGTTGACGTGCGCGAGTCATATGACTCGCGGGCCGCGCGACCGCGCCCTTGGAGCGATAGATCAGCAGTCGACGGCTGCCTGACTCTTGCTTTCAGTTCATCAACGGCAGTCTGCTGGGCAGTTGCAGATGTTCTCATCGCCTGTGCAAACACCGTCCCCAGAGCGAAGTCACATGAGCTCCCCATCGTCATAGAAGAAGCATCTTCCGGTTGGGCTATGAACGACAAAGCCATCGTTGACTGCAGTCAGACCTGGGCAACACACTCCCGGGTCCTTGGTCGTTGCCCACGCACTTGTGCCGGGCGTGTAGGTTCTCAGTTAGTCCAGATGTCCCCCTGCAAGAAAAGGGGGGTTATCCCTGGTAGCGGCACGCCATCGCTGGCGACCGCGACGAGGTGGGTGCCGGTCGCGTCGGACGCCACCGCAGCCCACTCATTGCCGGAAGCTGCGGTCCCCTTTGTCCGGTTGGTCCAGGTCATCCCTGAGTCCGAAGAAGTCCAGATGTCATTCGCGCTGCCATCCGCCGACGCGGCGACGATGTGTGCGCCGGTGGCGTCGGACGCCACCGCCACCCACTGATTGCTTGAAGCTGCGGTCCCTTTTGTCCGGTTGGTCCAGCTTGTGCCCGAATCCGTGGACACCCAGATGTCTCCCCCAGACGAACCCGCCGGCCCGCAGACGGCAACGAGGTGCGTTCCTGTCGAGTCAGACGCTACGCCTTGCCAGTCCTGGCCCGAAACTGCAGTTCCCCTGGTTTGATTGGTCCAGGTCGCGCCCGAGTCCGTGGACGTCCAAATATCGCCGGCTGCCATGACGGCGACCAGGGGGGCCCCGGTCGAGTCAGACGCCAGGTCAACCCAGTATTGCGCTGCAATGGAAGTCCCCGCCGTCTGGTCGGTCCAGGTCGCACCCGAGTCCGTGGAAGTCCAGATATCCCCGCCGGCAGCAACGACCAGACGGTTTCCAGTCGCGTCAGACGCCACGCTGGGTCCCACCCCGGCGGTGGAGGTCACCGTCATCCGTTTCGTCCAGGTCGCTCCCGCGTCCGCTGAGGTCCAGACATCCCCGCCCGGGCTGGCTTGCGCCGGGACAGTGACTGCGACCAGGTGTTTTCCGGTCGAGTCCGACGCTACCGACGCCCAGCCTTGGCCGGACGCAGGGGTGCCATTCGTCCGATTGGTCCAGGTCGCTCCCGCGTCCGCAGATGTCCAGATATTCCCGTCCGGGTCATATCCGCGCAATCCGGTCACGGCCACGAGGTGAATTCCGGTCGAGTCCGAGGCCACATCTCGCCAAGGCAGACTCCCAGCGGCGGTTCCAGCGGTCCGATTGATCCAGACGCCGTTGCTGCGTTTGCCCGCGGTGCCACCGGTTCCCACAACCCCACCCGTCCAAGTTACTCCTCCCGAGCCACTCGGCCCGCCGCCCGCACCTGTCAGCCCGCCCCTGCCCGTCTTTCCGCCGGAGTCGGGGATTTCGGCTGTGTCAATTGCGCCACCGGTTCCTGCCCCGCCGGTTCCGGCGCCTCCCGCACCGCCTGAACCAGCGGTGCCACCCGAGCCTCCGGCAGTTCCGCTGCTGCCCGCACCTGCGCTTGCCCCGCCAACTCCTGATGCACCACCGTCTACGGATGGCATGCAGCATATCGAGGGGCCTCCTGCGTTGCTACATTCATACTGGCCCGAGTCGTCGATTGTGCCGCTAGGGCACGTGCCCGGCGGTGCCTGAATGCACGTCCCGCCAGCGGTTTCGCAGGGTGAATAGGTGAGCGGCAGACAGCAGAACAGCATGCTCGATTCACAGGAATACGGGCTCCAGTCACCCAAACAAGCGCCTGGTGCTACTTGCGCACAGGTCCCACCTGCTTCCTCGCAGTCGTTCTGGCCGGCTGTTTGGCCTCCACCCGAGCTGCCGCCACCGAGATGCAGACCAGAATGGTTGCCACACGCCAGTCCCACGAAACCAGCCCCAAGCAGGGTCACAATGCGTGTCGACATCCTGAGCATGACCTCCTCCAATATCTAACGGTGTGGCAACCTGTGCGTCGAGTCAAGCGACAGAGGTTCCGCACGTTGCAGGATGCAAGTGCGTCGCCCGCCCAGCGCCAAAGCGGGCTCAGAACGAGAGCACCTGGTAGCCCGACGTGAGTGAGATCTCCCTGCCCCCAACGCCAAAATCGCAGGCCCCGGAGGTTAGGTACTTGCCCACCTGCGTGCTGTTTTGATAGCTGGCACGGCAGACGCCAAGGTTCGCCCCGTTCGCTTCCTTTCCGGCGACGAAGATCGTGCTTGGTGAAGTCTTGAAAACCGGGACCAGAACATTATAGGGCGAAAGGTTGTGCTCCGTGCCACCGTAGGCCACCATGCAGTACGTCCAGTCAGTGCGCGTCTTGCCGGGAACCCAACTTCCCAAGGACGGGTACTGGCCTTGGCAGACGTAGAACGGCGTGCCGTCCTGGTAGCCGCCGACCAACGCTCCAGAAGGCAGACCCTGCCCAGGGTTGACAGTCTGGGTGGTCAACGGGAGCGACGACGTGAGCACTTGGTAGGTTCCGACTACGAGCTCCTTGTTGAAGTAGCCAATATGGCAGCCGGTCATATCCGGCCGGACCTTGCCCAACTGGAATCCGTGGTTGTCCACGTATGCACGGCATGGATACAAGATAGCTCCTCCATCTCCGCTATCCGTGCCGAATGGCAGAGCGTTGCTCGGCACGTTACCATTCACCTCGTCAGCCCAGGCCGCGACCAGGGTCTCGTAGGGTTGCAACCCCAACTCCTGGCCACCGTAGCCGATGTCGCAGAACGCCCAGTCGTTTCTGGTCTTGCCCGGCGTAAGCGAACCTTGGTAGGGGGTTCGGCACGAATAGAGAATCGCACCCCCAACGTCGGTTCCGATGGGAATGGCGTCAAACGGGTGAGGGACGGTCGTCCAATCGGGATCAGGCTGCACCAGCGGACAACTTGGGCTATACGAACCGCTGCTACTCTCAGCAAACTGAATCCCAGACACAGTCTCCACTTCGGTTCCACCTTGCTGCAAGTCCCCTCCGATGGCGCAGCACCCGCCTGGAGTTAGAGTCAAATTGTTCGTTTCGGCCGTAGTGTTTGCGTTCAAATCATTAGGGTCGCCGCAGCGGGAGGGCGGAAAACCCAGACTGCCCCACATACCATTGTCGGTCAATGTCTGAACGACAATGTTCACGTTTGTGTCCGCAAAGGAATACTTCGAGCCACCGGCATTGCCGAAGATGTTGAACTCCGCCGTTTCCCAGCCCGAGCTCAGATTCACCATGCTGCCGCTTTGCCCGGTTGCGTAGATCTTGCCCGCCACGGCGAGGTTGACCGCGTCCCCGCCAGCGCCGGCTACGCCTATGAGCGACATATTGGTCAGATTCGTTGCGGGCTGGGTCGGGACGGCCACCCCCGCGCTGTTCTTCGAGCACCTGGATCCTCCACGCGAAACCCACCCCGACGGACATTTCGTTCCGTAGTTCAGGAGCCAATATTGGATGAATGCACATGTGTTTCCAGAGCATTGGTTCGGTCCGTATATGAACTGCGCTAGGCCCAAGCATCCGGAAATGTTGCCACACAGACTGACGCCTGAGAGAAAACCGGAGTTGAGTTGCAGCGAGAAGTTACTGGAGGACTTGCTGGTCACATTGTAGACGACTGGGAAAGATCCCTCCGCCCAGACGATAGGCCACATCTGCACCTGAGACGAATAGTCATGACCGTGGCCCACGTCATACGGACTGGCCTTGGGGTTGCCGCCCGCTCCCGGCAGGAGCGGCAGGAATTGAGTAGTGGGCGGCGGGGCGCACGGGACCTCCACCCAGGTGGTGCTTGGATAAGTCATTTCAAAGCAGCCTTCCTTCGGCAAGGGAGCCCTCGACATCGCTTTTCGCCACTGCGGCGGAGCTGCCGTAGGACTCGGCGAGGTAGTCGTCGGGGCTGCCGGCGTGACCTCAAGCACCACGGCGAAAGCTGCGACAGGAACCATCACAGCAACGGCGGGTATCATGATCTTCAGGACAAGTGCGCTTCTAGGTCTGGCTTTCATTGGAGAACCTCCTTGGATAGGCGCGTCCGCAACTAGCGCCCGGCGGACATACGCAAGCCGCGCGCCAATCACGGGCGCCACACTGGCCCAGTGTTTTCGCAGGCCTGTCTGTCGTCGCATGAGCTCGGTCCCCACAAACCGACGCGAGTCATATGGTTTGGCGCGCGCGAGTCATGTGACTCGCGGGCCGCGCGGCCGCGCGTGTTCAGCGATCACGTCGGGCCGAGGGAACCGCGGGCTTCGTTTGGCGCGAGTCGAGACCAAGAAACGAGTTCGGCCAGCCCTGGCGCGTCCGGCGCAGGCAGCACGCGAATCGCGGCCAGCTTGCGCACGCCGGGGTTTGCAGAGCGCTTTCGGGTGCCAGGGACGAGTCATATGACTCGTCCCTGATTGGTTCGCGAGTCATAGCGGTCCGCGGCCGGCGCGGCGGGTTTCGGAGACCGCGGCCCCGCTTCCACTTTCTCATAGCTCGGCTACTATCTGGGCCGCATGTCCGGCCGCGAAAGCACCGAGCCCGCCAGCACCACCGAGGAGATGGCTGTGCGGCCGCGCGTGGACGCCAGGCGGTCGGTCCTGGTGGTGGTGGGCGAGGCAGGCGAGGGCGGCGGGATGGCAGGTGGCGAGCGACTGATTCCTTTCGAGCATGCGGTCGAGATCGGGCGCCAGCCGCAGGGCCAGCCGGACGTGACGGCGTGTACTCTGCGTGACCCTCGGGTCTCCGGTCGCCACGCGCGCGTGGTGCGCACGCGGCAGCAAGGGTTCGAGGTCGTCGACCTGGGCAGCAAGAACGGCACGCTGGTCGAGGGCCGGATGATTTCCGGTCCGACCAAGATCGAGGACGGCACCCTGTTGTTCGTCGGTGGGCACGCGCTCATGGTTCGCGTGTTGTCCGAGGACGCGCTGGCCGCCATCCGTGAGGATCTCGATCACCCCTTGGGCCCGGTGGCGACCCTGTCGGGGCGCATGGCCGCGCAGGTGCGGCGGCTGCGGCGGTTGGCCCGCACCGGGGATGAGATCCTGATTTCTGGCGAAACCGGGGTGGGCAAGGAAGTGTACGCGCAGGCGGTGCACCGGGCGAGCGGCCGGCCGGGTCGTTTCGTGGCGGTGAACTGCGCCGCGCTTCCCACCGAGCTGGTGGAGAGCGAGCTATACGGCTTCGTGCGCGGGGCGCACTCGCAGGCCGTCGCCAACAAGCCGGGCCTGCTGGAAGCGGCGGAGCACGGCACCCTGTTTCTGGACGAAATCGGCGACATGCCGGGGCCGGCGCAGGCCAAGCTGCTGCGCTTTCTGCAAGAGCACGAGTACGTGCCGCTGGGTGGCCAGAAGGCACGTCGGATGGACGTGCGGGTGATCGGCGCGGCGTCCAGCCTGGGCACCGGCCCGCACGGTTTGCGGTGCGATCTGTTGGCGCGATTCGGTGCCGAGCCGGTGGGGTTGCCGCCGCTGCGCGAGCGACGTGAAGATGTGGGCACGCTGGCGGCATACTTCCTCGGCCAGCCGCGCTTTTGGGAAACCGCCGCTTTCGTCGCCCTGTGCCTGCACGACTGGCCGCAGAACGTGCGCGAGTTGGAGAACGTGGTACGCGAGGCAGTTCAATACAGCGAGGGCAGTCGCGAAATTCGGCTGGAGGATCTGCCGCTGCCCGTGCGCGAGCGCGTGGCGAATGGCGAGGCCGCGCGAGTGCCACGCCGCCGGCCGCCGCGCGCGCGGCCGGAGAAATCCGAGATCGAGGCGCTGCTCGACCGGCACAGGGGCAACATCGCGGGGGTCGCGCGCGAGTTGGATCGGCAATGGGCAGTGGTCTGGCGTTGGGTCCAGCAGAGCGGCTTCGACGTGGACAAGTACCGAGGGTAGCGCCACAGGTGGCTGGTCCGCAGTCGACGGATCTGCGCGAAACAATTGTGGTTTTGTCCGCCACGTTGAATATCTGACGCGAATTGACCGTCAACGCAATGACGATTCGTCAATTGTTTGACGCTAATCAATTCATCGTGAAACAAGAAATAGTTGGGAGACAGAACCTATTGAAATTAAGACTATTTTTGGTGACGTAAAGCAGAAAGCGTCATGAACATGACGATACGCCACGAATTTGACTTGCGGGATGCGTCTTCTTCATGAGACGATAGGCCCGACCGGCAGATTTTCCGCCGGGAAGGAGTCGCACCATGAAGAAGAAAACATCCGGCATCAAGGTGAAGTCCCGCGTACGCAGCGGTGGCGGAAGGTGGCCCGGCTAGCCACTGCAGAGAACCCCACCGAACGCCGCCTCCGGGCGGCGTTTCGCGTTCTGGGGGGTCAGCTCTTCGGGGCCGCCAGCTCGCGTGAGAGTTCCAGGATGTGACGGCGCTCGGGGATGCGCGTGAGGAACGACTCACGACTGGCGGGATCGTCGATCGCCTCTGCCGACACGAGAATGCGCCTCGAAGCGTTCTTGAGGATCGCTTGCGCTGCCAGCATGTCTCCGGCCGCGATCAGGCACTCGGCCAGCGCCAATCGTATCGTCGCCTCGCCGTCATCCACGACGCCTGCACTCTCAAGCCGGGAGTGCGCATCCTGGGCACTCAGCAGCGCTTCGGCTTGGCGACCTTGCGCGAGGAGGGCACGAGCCAGCAGTGCGCACGCGAAGGGCCGGGCTGAAAGCACGGTGTCCCATGTCGTCATCGCTACGCGCGCGTACTGCTCGGCGCGTGCGTAGTCTCCCGCCAGGTACTCGGTCACCGAAAGATACGCCTCCGCGTATCCTTGAAAGCGCCGGTCGTTCTTCGCGATGGTCACGGCCACGGCATGCTTGCCGGTAGCTCGCGCCTCATCAAGAGATCCCCGGTAAGCGAGGATGGCAGTCAGATTGGCCAAACCGCCCCCGACGATGAAATTGAGGGCCAGTTTCTGTGCTGTGGCCAGAAGTTGCCGCATGCACGCTTCGGCTTCTTCGAGCTGGCCAAGCTCGAGGAGGGAAATGCTGAGGTTTCCAAGCGCCTCGCAGGCGGCGCGTCTGTGGCCGATGCTCTCGTTGTGACTCGCGGCGCGTCTGTAGCCGGCGATTGCCTCCACCAGGTTGCCTTCGTTCACCGCGACATGAGCCCTCAAACTCTCAGCCCGTCCGATCAGAAGCGGATCCAACCGCTCTCTGCACTCTTCTAGAAGCGCCAGGGTGCGCTTGCGCACATCGGTGTTCCCGCTGGTGAACAAGTAGGCGGTTCCCCACACCATGCAATGAAGCCATGGGTTCAATAGGTCAGACTCTGCTGGTCGATCGAGGTCGCGGAATAGCGTGGCAATCTCGTCATATTTCGCCTGTGCTCCCAAAGCTTCGAACAGAGAGCTCATGGCCTGCAACCTGGTCTTCGGTCTTCCGGATTCGAGTGCCTCTCGTGCTGCTCTCTCCGCCTCCAGGTACTCGCCATGGGAGAACCTCGCCTGCGACTCGATGATCCGTTTTGCGCACAGTTCCTCGCCTGCGGCGCCCAGGTTCACGGCTCGCTCGACGCGGGCGAGGGTTTCCACCAGGTCATCTGCGTCGAGCGACTGCTGGGCTGCCACGCCTAGCCAGTGGACGGCGCGCGGGTTTTCGCCGGCGCGCTCGAAGTGGTCGGCCAGCNNCAGCACGATGCCCTGGCGCTCGCCCGTCTGCTCCAGGTACTGCCCGGCCAGAAGGTGGCCCAGTCGCTTTTCAGAGGGTGGCAGCATCTCGTAGGCCGCTTGGCGTAGCAGCGCGTGCCGAAATGCGTACTCGCGCAGGTCAGCGGTGGGCCGCGAAAACAGAATTTCCCGCTGGGTCAGGATCTCCAGCCAGCGGTCCACATCCTTGCGCCGGTCTTCGTCAACCAGGGCCTTGACCCCGGCGGGCCTGAAGGTCTGGCCAAAGATGCTGCCCGCGCGCAACACCAGCTTGGCGTCCGGGCCAAAGATGTCGAAACGCGCCTGCACCGTGCCCAGCACCGTGTCGGGCAGGTTGCTGTCGTCGCCCACCTTGCCCCCGTCGTGCACCACCCGCAAAAGTTCCTCCAGGTAGAACGGATTCCCCTGCGCGCGATCCACGATCCAGCGGCTGCTCTCCTCGGGAATCTTGCCCACCACGTGCTCGATCATGCGTAGACTGACCCTGGGTGACAACGGCGCCAAGTTGATCCGCTGCGGGCTGCGTTCTTTCCACACGCCGGGAAAACGCCGGTCGACTTCCGGCCGCGCCAGGGCCAGCACCATGAACGGCTTTTCGGGCAGCACGCGCAGGGCCGCGTCCACGAAGTTCACGCT
>PMJO01000188.1 GCA_003158455.1 Myxococcales bacterium
CTCGGAGCCGCGGTTCACCGTGCCCAGGAATCCCACGACGTCACCAGTTTCGATCCGCTCGTCAAGCAGGGTGACCGCGCCGGACTCCAGCCTGGCGCGTGCCTCTGCTCTCTCGGGTTTCGCGAGGGCCCGCATCCACGCCAGTGGATTCGTCTCGGACGGAGGCGGCAGGGACAGGTGGGCCAGGAGCGAGTAGAACGAGAATGGCACCCCATCCAGTTCCGCCTCGTGTCTAATCAGCACGAACGAGGTCGAGCTACCCTTGGCTTCCCCCCATCGGGCTGCCACGAGACGCCCTCGCGTAGGCGCGGATACCGGAGCGCCCCGGAGGCCCCTCAGGTGGACGCCCGAGTGCCACAGCCGGGCCGGCGCCAGGGGAAAGAACCCTGTGACCCGTTCTTCGCTGCTGAAGAAAGCGGCCTTGCGCGCACTCAGCAAATCGTCGCGGGTGCGAGGGACCTCGCTGAAGGCGCGAATTTGCACGGGGAACGAGAACCCCTGCAAGGCGCGGGTTAGCCATCTCCAGTCGAAAGCCCCGGGATCCCACTTCTGTTTTTGTAGGTCAACGTGGAGATGACCGACGATGCCGTGAAAATCGAGTGGGTCGGCCAGTGTGTTCAGATAGGGGTTTCCGCCCTCTTCCGGGATGATTGGCTTGATCTTGGGGAAGATCCGGAGGAGGGTTCGGGTGAGCGCCAGGATCGAGTCGTATTGCTCGGGACGAAAGTCGTAGGCGTCGTAGGTGAAGCCGTTAATGACAACCTTGCGCCGAGGCCGGGTGCGGTACTCCGAGGGCAGCCGACTCATTTCGCTGGGCTCATATCGCCCCCGGTTGCAGATCTCGACTCCCACCGAGATCGAATTCTCCTGCTCTGCGTGATAGGCGCGCTCGGCCAGATCGAGGGTTTGATAGATGGTCCCGTCAGAGTCGATCATGAAGTGCGCCGAAAGCCCGCAGCCGCCGCTGGGACGCACACGGTTGTGCATTGACTTGAAACAGGAGCGTGAATTTACGCAGCCGTCGAAATGCAGCACGAACTGCGAAACAACTTCCTGCAGATCCGCCAGGGTCCTGTGGCCGAGCCCTTTTCTGGTCGTGTATCGGTCCCAGTCCTCGTCACAACATCCGCCCACCTGATCGATGCATCGTTTCTCGTACCCGTTGAAGCCCTGTTCGTCTGTCCAGAGCACGACCGTCCTTCCGACGTCCACCGCCTGTCCTGCCACGACAATCGATGTGCCTCGTCCGGACGCGGCGGCGTTCGAGGACTGCGTCGCCAGAAGCAGGGCAAAGAAAGACACCGGAAATGTGAAGTTCACGAGAAAGCACATCATACTTCAGTTGACCACCTGGCTTGTGCTACTGGTTTGACGACATAGAGGCGCGGCCCTATGATTCGCCGCGACGAGCGAGCGTGTTCGACAAGCTGAAACAATGGCTGGCAGGCGAGAGCCCGCAGACCCGTAGGGTGGCGAGGCGGGCAGTGCCTGCCACTCGCGGGAGACGCTCGCCGCCCCCTCGGCGACCAAGGCCTGCCCATGATCCCGGCGAAAGCGATGCTTCAGTTGGGCCGGCGCCAGTCCCGGGGCCGGTCGAGCAAGTTTGTCCCAATTGTGGACAGCCCATGCTCGCGTCGTGGGGTTCGAGCTGCGGGAATTGTCGTCCCGCCATGGCAGCCCCCAAGACGTTGTATCTTTCGGCGTCAGAGGTTCAGGGGGTCTTGCCCGCGCCAGGCCTCAGTTTGGGCTGGTTCGTGTTTCTGCAATCTCCCGACGAGAAGCGCCGCGGAACGCTCATCGAGCTGACCGCGCCGATTTCCGTGCTATCGCGGGGCCTCCGGCGCCTGGAAGCGGACGTAGAATGGTTCGACGTCGACGACGATTTCATGTCAGGGGGACATGCCGTCGTTCATCGCCCGCGAGGCAATGAGCGCAGCGACTCGTTTACCATTCAGGATCGCGAGGAGCCGGGCCCATCAGCCAACGGCACCTTCGTCAACTCGCGCAAGCTGCGTCCAGGTGAGATAGCCCAGTTGAGCGAAGGGGACATCATTCGGCTGGGAACGACGGAGCTGATCTTCAAATCGCTTTGGTTGCCTCCTAGCGCGCCGGGGCGGGCATGAGGACGCTTTGTCTTTGCGCTGCCGCGCTGGCGTTGGTCTCGCTGCCAGGCCCTGCCCAGGCTGGACCTGCGTGGTTGCTCTCGCCGCCCACTGTCGATGGTGAATCCGCCGGCCTCACCCTGTTCGTTGGGGGAATCTCCGAGGAGGGGACTACCCTCAAGGTTTCGTCGATCGATGTGGAGATTGACGGGGCGCCCGCTCCGGCACCCAAGGTCATGGAGGCATTTTTCGATCTAGCGCAACGCGCCTCCGAGGCCGACCCAGCCTGGAAGTCTCCGCTGGCCGTCGGTCTGGTTTATCTCTGGATCAAGGAAACGCCGCCGGGCATCTCCGATTCGATCCTAGAAGGTGCGCAAGGCTTCTTCAATCGGCTGCCAGCCCGCACGAGCGCCTACGCAACCCTGTACGGGCGCAAGCGGCAACCCATTCCCAAGCTCAAGGCGTCAGAAATCGGGGGCCAACTTCACGATCTGGGCTACCTGGGCGGGGATCGTCCCAACCTTGGAGATGCCATTGCAGTTGACCTGAAGAATCTCTCGGCTGACGAGAGTCTCTTCAAGCTTCTCTTGGTCGTGACTGACGGTCGTGATTTCGCCGATCCTGCCGGGGAGGGACCAGCCGATTTCGCGGCCATGGCGAGCGAGTTGGGGAAGGCGGGCGTCCGGCTCCTTTTGGTTTCCTTTCCGTCTCCCGAAGCAGACGCTGAACGAAGTGCAAAGAACCTGAGCGATCTCGCTGGCCAGGGTGTCTTCTGCCGGGCGGTTGAGCAGCCCATGGAACTGAAGACCACGCTGGAGTCGCTGGGACAGGCCGTCGCGGACTTGCGTCGCGTCCAGATCGATCTCCCTTGGGCTTGGCGCACCTTCGGGGGAAGCCACAAGGTCAGGATCTACTTGACCACGGATGGCAAGCGCCGGGTCGTCGAACTGGGGAAGATTGCGTTGCCCGCCGATACTGGGCGGCTGGTCTGGATGGGCGCAGCGGTGCTTGCAATCGCGCTGCTTGCGATCGGAGTACTGCTGTTCTTGCGCCTTCGCGCCGGGCGCCAGTCCGAGACGGACGAAGACCCGATCATCCTGGCCACACACGCTCTCATCCGACGAGGCATGTCGGCCCAGCGGGCTCTGGCGGAACTAACGCGCGGCTTTCCCGAACATATCTCCGACTTGGCCAGAGTTGACGAGTCGATCTATTCGGATCCCCGCTATCCCTTGCTGCAGACTCGGGCCGGCCGGCGGCGCTTCGACGAAATCCGCGCGCTCTTGACCCAGAGGGACAGCGAAGGGTCGCCACTGCACGACAGTCTTTTCGCGGCGCTGGCTGAGGCTGTCACGGCCCAGACGCCAGCCCGCAAGGCAGCCGAGAGCATTGCCGCACGGCTGCCCGATGACCAGTGGGGCGCGCTCTCGCGGCTGGGACTGGAGGACTTGGCGCGGGCTCTTCGCCACGCTAGCGCCAGATTCCCTGTGCTTGGGTTGCCTCGGTCGAGGGGCGCGGTCCTCGACATCCAGGATGCTCTGCGTGCCCAGACTGGTTCCTCTCTGGCCATGGCCTGGTTGGTCCGTGCCGGCGGCCCGGGCCGACGCGGTGAAACTCTGCGTCTCCGGTCTAGCCGGGCGGTGGTAGGGCGGGGAGCCGCGTGCGACCTCGTCCTCGGCGGAGACGCGAACGTCGCTGAGCAACACGCGGCCATCTCTGACACCCGTGGGGAGTTCGCCATCGAGCCGCTTGGTGGCCCCATCAGAATCGAGGACGTGCGCATCGAGAAACGCCATCCCCTGGGTGATGGAGACACCGTCGAGATCGGCCAAAGCCGCTACGTCTTCAAGTGCGTGACGACCGGCAATCTGGGCAAGAGCACGGGCGGCCTGAAACGAATGCACCGGCGCGCGTAGGGGCTCGTCCGGGAATTGGTGATACGAGCTCGGCGACGAGGCGCCCGGCTGGCGAGGCGCGAGGAGGAGGAATACTCGACGTATTGCAACGACGAGCAACGAAGCCAGCCGGGATGGATCGGCGACGAAATCGTATCGATTACTTCTGGACGAGCCCTAAGTCTCTACTGCCGCACGGCCGTCCTGGGCGGCTGGTCGCCTTCTTTCTGAGAACCGATCCAGCGGTCGAGGATGGATGGAGCGGTGGCCAGCAAGGCACCCGCTTGCGGGTGGACACGTCGTTCGCCCTGCACGCGCCGGAGAAAAGTTCCGGCACTGCCGTCCCGCGCCGGTTCTTCCACCACGAGTTGTTCGTGAACGGCCACGCCCTCGGCGCTGTAGGTCAACGCGCTCTCGAACTGGAAGTCCCTGCGGCCCCTGCCCTGCCCGATGGTGCCCCGGCCCTTGAGTAGCAGCAGCGTGGAACCCACGCACTTTCCGGCAGCGTCCGACAAGTCAACCGGGATGAAGCGATCGCCGACCACCGGGACGAGGCGCGCCGTCCGCAAACAGGTGGACTGATCCTGCGGTGAAGTGCACGAGTCGCCCTCGGCCACGAGGAGCGTGCCTCCCCCGATCTTTTCGAGGTGCAGCCTGGCCCTGGTCGTGTGGGCGCGGAGAACCCCCAACGTGTGCGCGCGTACGACCTGACCATCAAATTGCGTCAGCGCCACGAAACCTTGCGCCTGCCCATCCGCGAAGCGCTCGGTAATCGCCCAGACTAGACGCCGGGAACCGCCCAGATTCTCGACCAGGAGGTCGGCTGCGGTCACGAACTGGGTTGGAAGGGGAGAGGCTGGCGCGGGCCAGACCGAGCAGCGATCAGCGGGCCAATCGGTGCGCCGTCCAGCGCAATCCGTGGCTGGTCTCGTGAAAGCGCCGGTCGGTAGGTATCCGTAGAGCAGCAGAGAGAACCACCGGGAAGCTGGCAGCGCGCGTTCCTCGACAGGTTGCAAAGCACCGACGTTGGTCGTCATTGTGCAAATGGCTGGGGCCGGGGGAGGAGTCTGGGGCTGGGGCTGGCGCCTGGCCGCGCAGCCCGTGGCAGCCCACGCGCTTATGGCGGCTCCGACGAGAACGATCCGCACCATTTCCATGGCTACTTTGACTCTTCCGAATCCTCGGGGGCCGGCTTCGATCCCCCGAGCGCCACGCTGGCATAACCTCGCGCAAATTCCTCACCAAAAATCTGGGAGTGCAGGGCGGCATCCTCCGTGATCAGGGTCGCAAAGCGCTCTACGTAGCTGCGCCACTCAGCCTTGGCCCTCGACCGGCTGAACAAACCCGAACCCGTGTGGTCCTCCTGGGCGCTCGGATCCAGGGATTCAAGCAAGGCGCGGATCCCCTGCGTGAGGCCTTCCATTAGCGCGATGTGGTGAATTCCCATGTCCGCAAACACCGATTTCAGATCACGCGCGCGCGTCTCAGTATCGGCGGCGGGATCGAGCAGATACTCAATAACTTCGCGGCTGGAACGGGCGCGGTGTAGTGGCGTACCACCGCTGAGCGGCCTGACCCCCACCTCGGCCCCGAACTCCTCGTATCCCTTCTTCAAGCCGATGAATGTCTCGCTGAATGTCTCGAAAAGGCGCCGGATGCGATCCGGCACGTCCTCGGCTTTCTTTCCCACGAAGGAAGGGAAAGACGATGCCGCTTGGTTGGGGCGTGACGGTTCCTGGCCTCGGTCTCCCGGGGGCACGGCGAACTCTCGATCCGGCCCGGCCGATGCTGGCTCCGCCGCTCGAAGCGGCTCGCCGCTCCTCGGCGGGCTCCCCCATACCATGGTCGCGGAGACGCCGGCGGCTGGGGCCGACGACTCAGCCACGGCAGAAAGCTCGAAAGGCCAAATTCCCAGCTTCGAACTCGCGGTCAGCGGTGTGATCGTATTCTTGGGGAGGCGCTTCCCTCCTAGCGAAGTTCCGTTGGTGGATCCCAGGTCGAAGTAGTGAATGCCGCTGGCGTCGAAGCGGATGATCCCATGCCACTCGGAAACGAAATGGTCGTCGATGACAATATTGTTGAGCTGGTTGCGGCCGATCCGGATCGGTGATTGCTCGAAGTCGAGCGTTTTCAGTTCGCCTGTGCGCATGTCTTTGAGCTGAACCTGGATGACCATGGAGGGCCCCTTCGAAGATGCAACCATAGCGCAATTCTCGGCAAACTTGGCACTAAGTCCTTCCGTACTCGGGGCAACAAAGAATATCGCCCTTTGCCTGGTCCACCGGCGCGACGGGTGGTCGACGGCAACGCGCTGGCCATGATATGGTGTTCCAATCACTGCGCCAGTGCTGCGGTCGCGACCATGAACCATGCGGCGTGCGGAATCCACTGCTCGACCGAACGCCAATCGTCGCCGCAGGTGCTATAGGGCACGAGCCCATTCCACTGGATGCCGCTGCCGTCGGCGTTGCTACCGGTGATGCCGTTGGAAATCCCGCCGACCAGGGTTCCGGCTTGCGGTTTCGAGGCACAGTAGGGCGGCGGGTTGTTCCTGCCGGAACCGTTCAAGAAGCAAATGTCGTAGGGGTTGTTACCAAGAATCCAATCGATCTGGTTGCCGGCGAAGCGCAGCAGGTCGAGGTATTGCGTTCCGGCTGCGCCCAGGACTTTCGCCCCCATCAGCGCAGCCGCGGCCAGCGAGGCCAGCCGCGCGTTCTCGCCCTGCCACCAATAACCGGTCTCGTTGTCGTGCGGGATGAAGAAGCTGGCCGTCCCGGCGGCTATGTGTTGTCTGGCGTAGCCGAAGGGATTGACCACGGCGCTGGTGACGGCGAGAAGGTACTTGAGATGGGCCTCGATGGCCTGCTTGGCCAGGCTGCGCTTGCTCGCGTCGGTTTCGACTTGCGCATAGCGCACGAGTGCCACGACCGGCAACCCGGCGTCGGATGCGTGCCAGAACGGACGAGTCGCGCCGTCGGCGATGAAGTAGCCATCCGGGCCCAAGCGGCCGACTAGCGACGTGGCGCGGGCGCGGGCCGCCTGCAGATAGCTTGTGTCCTGCGTGGTGGCGTAGAGTTCGCTGGCCGCAAGCAGCCCGGTGTAGTCATCGATGATGTTCTCCTTGCCGTCGTCGCAGTACTTGACGCCATTGAGGTTGAGATAGTTGAAGGCTGCTTCTGCCCCTGCCAAGTACTGCGCGCTGGTGAAGCTTCCGTCCACCTTCCAGCGCGCCGCTCGCGCGAGAGCCGCGATGCTCATGCCGCCGCCTTCGCGCAGGGCCGACTGCCAATCAGCGGACTCGGCCCCATATTGGCCGACGAAAGCGCATATCGTGCGCGCTCCCACGTTACCCGACCAGCCGTCGAAGACGTTGATGTAGAAGTAGCCCGCCGGATCGAGCACGCGCAGCAGGTAGTCCGCCCCCCACAGGGCCTCGGCCTGCAACGCCGCCGCCGAGCCGCTGGCGGTGAGTGCGGTGCCGCCCTGGTCGTAGACCCAAGCCAGCGCCCAAGCGACGAGAGGGATCTGCTGCGGGTTCATGAAATTGGCGTAGCTCAAGTGGCTGAGGTACTTCGAGATGTCGCCCGAGGCGTCGTACCAGCCGCCGCGCACGTCGGCGTGCGCGCTGCTGCCGAAAAAGGGCACGCTGGCGTCGGCGGCCCACACGTCGGGGTCGTCGGCGCGCGACGCCGTGAAGTAGCCGAGGACATTGCGGAAGGTCGACGCAAAGAGATGGCTATCGCTGACTTCGAACTGGTCCGAGAGCGCGTTGCCGATTTGCAGGCGATAGCTTCCCGACCGCGTCAGCCCGGTGAAGTCGACCGAATAGAAAAAATTGCTGCTGCCCCAAGTGCTGAAGGCAATTCTGTCGAGCGATCCGCACCAGACCGCGGCGTGATCCGAACCCACGATGTAGTAGCGGTCGAGACCCGCGGCGCCTTCGACCACGGCGTGCTTGGGGCCCATGGTGTCGAATCCCAGGTGATTCATGTGAAACACCGGCGCGGCCGCGGTCGATCCCGAGGAGGCTGACAACTCAATCCAGTCGAGGTTGACGATGCCAGCCGTCGACCCGGCCGCGACGAGGTAGAGAGTGTGCACCCCGGTTGCGGCGGCAAGCGCGACCATGCCATTCTGCCACGTGGACCACGACCCGGTGGAGACCGGCGTGAAGGTTCCCAGTAACTTGCCAGTGGTGCTGTCCAACCTGACCTCGACGGTGCCGCCGTCCACGCCCTTCGCGTAGCGAAGCGTGAGCGTGTTGATGCCGTTCATCGTGATGCCCGCATACCAGAGCGCGTCTCCGCCTTCGATGAAACCGACGTCCGTGCCGTTGTTCTCGGTCTGGGTGCCCTGTTGACCGCCGGTTGTGCCCTGGCATTGTCCGGTGGTCGGCCCAAAGGCGCATTCGGCTTCGATATGCTGAGTCGGCACCGCGAGCGGCGGAGTGTCGCAAGTCATCACGTTGTTCGCGACGAGCGGGCTCAACGCCGCAGCATCGGCCGGTGGGCCCGCATCAGCCCCACCGCCGGACTTGCCGCCGTTGCCGTTGCCGCCGCTGCCGCTGCTGCCGCTGCTGCCGTTGCCGCCGCTGCCGTTGCCGCCGTTGCCGTTGCCGCCGTTGCCGCTGCCGATTCCGCCGGTCACCGCCGAAGCGCCACCACCTTGCATGTCGCCACCGCCTGAACTCGCGCCGCCGTTGCCGCTCGCGCTGCCCCCAGCCCCTGATCCTCCGCGCGGTGAATTGGCCGCCGGTCGGCAGGCGAGCAGCAGCAAGCCGGCGCCCAGCGTGACAGCGAAACGTGATCGAAAGCAGTCTGGGCAGTGTGGCATCGTTGACTTTCTCGACGGAACGCACTGGGCGAAGACGGAGGCATTCTGGCGTGATCGCTTCAGCCGACGCACCTGCTATGTGACACCGAGAGACGAGAATTCGGGAAGATAGGCGACGCCGATTTGAGCGGCTGCACCTCATCGCGCTCGCCCGCCTGGGTTCAGGCAGAGGATGTCCATTTTGTACTTCTCCATACATGACTCTGAGAGTAGAAAGACGAGATGCGAAACATCCACTGCCAGCATGCCGCGATCATAGGCGGACTTCTGACGGTAGCCTATGCGCCGGGTGGGTAGGCCGCACCAGAGGTGCAGCCGACCGCTGCCGCCCCAGCCGCCGGCACGCATCCGGGCAATGCTGCACCACCTGCCGCAGCCTACCCACCCGGCGCACCGTCGCCGCAGGGCTACTACTACTATCCGGCCGGCCCAATGCCGCCGCCCGCCTATGCTATGCCCGGCCCGCAGCCCATGGTGCACACCGTTCGCAAGGGTCTGGTCATCGGAGGTTCCATCACCTTCGGCATCAGTTGGGGACTGGCAGTGCTCGTGAGTTCTTCCATCACAAACGCAAGTGACTGCTCCGACTGTGGCAAGGTTTCGCGCGTCTTGTGGATCCCCGTAGCTGGTCCGATAATTGCCGACGCTGTGGACAATAGCAGCGCTGCGCAGGAACACGTCCTACTCACCGGCTGGTCACTGATCCAAGCGGGGGTCCTCGCCATGTTCGTCATCGGTCTTGTGGGCCACGACGTGCCGGCCATCGAAGCCATGGCGGAGCCCTTCCATTTGCATCTGATTCCCACTGTCGATCGGAATCGCACCGGGCTTGCGCTAGCGGGCAACTTCTAGTCGCAAGCGTTCGCCGGTGGCGGGCAGATTGTGGAAGCCTTTCCTGAAACTACCACCACTGGGCCTGGCAGTCCCACACGATCCAGCTGTTGGGTTGGGCTGAACCACTCGACTTCTGGTAGTAGCCGGGCTTCTCCGTGCAGACACAGTAGTTGTCCGAGTTCGAGCTGTCCTTGCCCCAGGCCCACTGCGTGGTGCAGGAATTGCTCTTGGTCACGTTCGACGTCGCGCTGGAAGCATTGCTGCTTGCCAGAGCCTTGGCGGCATCGCTGTCAACCGACGACGTCACCACTGCACAGCCACCGGTTGTGCTGCTGGTGTAGTTGCCGTCTGAGCAGGTCATCACCTTGAAACCGTACATTCCGGGGGCGCAGGTCTTGAGGCAGGATTCGAAACCAGTTACGCACTTGGTAGGCGAATCGCCGCCCTTGACCGAGTTCGGGCCCGGGCACGGGACGTCGGTACTCAGGGTGGCGCCGGCTACGCGATCGACCAGGGCGTGCGAGTCAGAGGCCTTGTAGCTGCAATTCGCACTTGGACCTTCACCGGTCCCGTTGGCGCCGACAGTGGAGTCGTTGTCGCTGTTCACTTCATAGGTGTTGCACAAGATCGGGCTTCGGAAAGTGCAGACATTGGACAAAGTCGCACGGTCATTGGTGCTGATACCGACGATCTGATTCACGCCAATCGCGACCACGTTGGAGACGTTGACTGTATGATTGGCGCTAGTATCGCAGGCGCCACCCGATCCGCACGAGCGATAGAGTTTGCCACCAACTTCCGCGTAGACATTGCTGATATTCAGCGTGCTGGTGCCGTGGTTGTGCTGGATAATCTTGTCGCGCGCGCCTTTGAAGCCGCTGTTGGAAATGGTCGAAGCCGCCTTTGCCGTGTCGTCTGCGTTGATGGTGATGGCGTCGTCGCAGATGTACGGGAACCAGACGTTGTCGATGGTGCAACTGCCCAGGCAGTGAATGCCGTCCCCGACTCTCTTTCCGAAGATGACGTTCTTGACCGAGCCGCCGTTGGCAACCTCGATGATCGCCGTGGTACTATTCTGGTCGCCAACGGTGCAATCGTTGAACGCCGTGGACCCTTCGTGCAGGGCACCTTTGCCATCGTAGTCCGTCACGGACATGGTCTTCGTGATGGTGACCGTGCTGCCCGTCGGGGTTGGCCAGGTCGGGGTCTTGCAGGTCGGCGACACGGTCACGCTCGTGCCACCGCTGGTGCCACCGTTTCCCGTCGTTCCGCCGGTACCTGATCCTCCGCCCGACGCGCCACCCGAGCCGGTTGTGCCGCCCGGATTGGACGAGCCTCCGCTGCCCGATGCGCCGCCCTTGCCGGTGGCTCCTCCCGGGCTCGTCGCTCCACCGGCGATCGAGCCCGCCGTGCCGCCGCCCGGCCCACCACCGCTGCTCGTCGTCCCGCCCGTTGCGGAAGCGCCCCCGCTGCCAGAGGCGCCTCCTGTCTTGGCTCCACCCCCTCCCGTCGTCCCGCCGCCGCTCTGTCCTGCGTTCCCTCCTGTCGAGAGTGTGGACGATCCGCCGGTCCCGGAACTCCCGCCCGTCGCACTCGACCCTCCCGTGCCGGGCGATCCGCCACTGCCGCCGGAGCCACCGGTTGTGCTCGCGGTTCCGCCGGTGCTGACCAATCCGCCGGAACCACTTCCCCCACTGCCAGGTGTGCCGCCGCTGCCCTGTCCGCCACTTGCGTGGCTACCGCCAGTGTCTGCCGGCGAGCCGCCGGAACTGCCGCTGCTGCAGGCTGCGGCCATCAACAATGTGAATGGAAGAACGAATGCGACGAGCGTTCGTGTCTCCGACATTAGCGACTCCTTGGAGCGTTCTCTGACAACAGGAATAGACACTGACGATGAATGGACTTCTCTGGCCGGGCAGTGTCGCACCGGGGTGCTTGCGGCTCAGTCGTTCGTAGCCGGTGCCAACCAGTGTTCGCAGGGACCGCGGCACTGCGGCCTGCCGCAACAAGCCACTAGAGCAACGCAGTTCGCTGCGATGTGTTGCCTGCGGGCCTGGCTCCTTCACGGGTTGGGTGAGCCCTTCTATGATCGAGGCGCCACCACTCCGATACTCATCCAATCGCTCCAATCGGGGGGTGCCGCAATGTTCAAGAGGATCGTTCTGTCCGTGGCCCTGGCTCTCGTTTCAATCACGATGCAGGCCTGCAGCAGTGACCCGTCGTCGGGAGGTGGGGCTGGCGGCAGCCAAACCGGCGACACCGTGTCCGGATCTGGTGGCTCAGCCGTCGGATCGGGTGGAAGCATCGGAAGCGGAGGTAGCCCATCGACCGGCGGAGCGGTCTTGACCGGGGGTCTTGTCGCGAGCGGTGGCTCGACTACGGCTTCGGGGGGCGCGACGACGGCGACCGGTGGCAAGACCACAGCAAACGGCGGTGCGACGACTGCTTCCGGCGGTGCGACGTCCGCATCGGGCGGTACTACAACTGCGTCTGGCGGTGCAACGACGGCAGCGGGCGGTTCCACAAGTGCTTCCGGCGGTGCGACGACCGCGGCCGGCGGTGCACGGACGGGCGGAACGACAGGGTCTGGCGGTAGCACCACCGCTTCGGGCGGTGCTACCGGTGCCACCGGCGGAGCAACCGGAAAAGGCGGCTCGACGGGAACGGGTGGAACGACGACTGCCACCGGCGGGACCTCGGCGGCTGGAGGGAGGACGGGAGCGGGTGGCACGACCGGCAGCGGCGGTTGCGACGTTTGGGTCGCCACGGACGGAGATGACACCAATTCCGGCACGGCATCGGCGCCGCTCAAGACTCTGGCCAAAGGCTACGATTTGCTGTGTCCACCCGTTCAGAACGCGAGCAACGGCGATCCCTGCTCTGGCGCCCTGACTACGATGTGCATCAAGAGCGGTACCTACGCCATGTCGACGAAGTTCGAACTCAAGAAGACCCGCATGGGCACCGCGAGCCGAATCATCACGATTCAGGCAGACCCGGCTGCCACGAAGAGGCCTATCCTCGACTTCTCTTCGCAGCCGCGTCTCCAGTGTGGCAAAGACGCATCGGACAAGAACCAGCGCGGTATCGACCTGGGTGCCGACTATTTCCACATCAAAGGACTCGAGGTGATGGGCTCCAATGACAACGGCATCATGGTTCAGGGCGCCCACAACACCATCGAGAATTGCGTCGTCCACGATTGTGCCGATTTCGGCATCGCAATCGGCTCGGGCTCCGGCTACACCGGCAGCGGCACCTACAATACGATTCTCAATTGCGACTCGTACCACAACTTCGATTCGCAGTGTAGTGGAGAGAACGCCGACGGATTCGGCGCCAAGAAGGGGTCCGGCGAGGGCAACGTGTTCCGAGGTTGCCGCGCGTGGAGCGACTCGGACGATGGATGGGATTTCTACGGCTGGACCAGCTCGATCACTGTCGAGAACTGCTGGGCCTTCAATATGGCGACGGAGGCCGCCTACAGTGGCAGCAACAGCGATGGCAACGGATTCAAGCTGGGCAGCGACTCATCAGACGGCGGGCACAAGCTGGCCAATTGCATTTCCTTCGGTAACAAGGCGGCGGGATTCACCAACAACGGCGGAAAGTCGTCGAGCTGCACCAGCTGCAAGTCATGCAGCAACGGCAAGAGCGACACGGGTGTCTCTGGCGTGACCAGCGGTGGTTGTCCAAGCGCGTCGGCTGCGCAAGCACCGCGCAGTGCTGACGGAAGTCTGCCGGCAATCTAGTCCAGGCACAGCCTTCACCAAATCAAGTCTGGCCAGAAGGTGAATCCAGCTGCGCGCGTGCGGGTTCTGCCCCCTCGATGAGGACCCTGTCTACCCTTCGGTGCGCGGATCGCGGCATCGTCCAGATAATACCTAATCTTCTCGGTTCGGCGGTTGAAGCGGTGACTCCAGCGATGGCGTTTGCGCTGGTCATCTAGCTGCCGTCCACCTGAAATTTGAGGTATTATGGATTCGAATGATGACGCGCCGGGATAAGTAGATTATTCATCGCGTCGCGGATCCTTGGTACAAAGAAAAAATCGGCAGACCCGATTGCCCGAGGTCGGCCCCTGGTATGACGAACAAGGAGATACAAATGACCACGCTGTCCATCCATGCCGCATCGAGATCAAGAGTGTCCTGCGGCACTCGTACGGTCCGTCCAGCTCACGCCCTCGCGGTCGCGGCGATAGGCCTCTTGATCGCGATGGACGGACGGATAGCGAGCGCGGCCACGATCGCCGTGGATGCCTCGAAGCAGGTGAGCGGGAATCCGCACTTTTGGTCGGCTGCCTTCGGCACGGGCAGGGCCGTGCTCTCCCTGCGGTCGGATTGGCAGACGCACATAAAGATAGGGAACCGCGAGCTCGGCGCCCAGCGCTTGCGCGGCCACGGTCTCCTCAGCGACGACGGCACCAGCAACGAAATGGGCCTCTACAATGGGGGCACGTACAAATGGGCGAACCTCGATACGTATCTGTCGGCCATCAGCCTGGCGAACATGCGGCCTATCATCGAAACCGACTTCATGCCCAAGGCTCTTGGGAGCTCTTCGAGCGATGCCATGCACAGCCCACCCAAGGACTACACCGCATGGAAGAGCTACATCACGGCACTGGTCCAGCACTGCGTGGACAAGTTCGGCGCAGCTGACGTGGCGAACTGGTACTTCGAGATATGGAACGAGCCGAACTACTCAGGTTTCTGGGTAAACACGGACATGAGCGCGTACTACACACTCTACGACAACACGGTCGCCGCCATTACATCGGTGGTGCCCAACGCCCTGGTCGGAGGGCCAGCGGCGACCGATACCGAACCAGTCTCCGCTTTCTTGGCTCACTGCAAGAGCGCGGGAACGCGCGTGACCTTTCTCTCGTCCCACAACTACCCCGGGGGTTCGGCAACCGGGACCACCTCAGACGCCGCCAACCTGGTCAGTGACAACAACACTCGAATCAGCGCCATTACCAGCAACGGCTATACGACCTCAGCCGTGAAGTCGTTCAACACGGAATGGAACTCGTCGTACAGCGGTCAGGGAGGCCAGACGGGCGACGCGGTCACGAGCATGGACAACCACTGGAACGTCGGGTTCATTCTCAGGGCCGCCAAGTTGCTGGCGGAAAACGACTCGGGCGACACGCCGGCGATCGAGGTGTTTTCCTACTGGGTGCTGACGGACGTCTTCGACGAAGACGGCGGCACCACGGGGATACATATGACGTCGGTGAACAGCGGGAACACTCCGTTTGGTCAGGTGTTCGGTGTCATGACTTTTCAGGGCATGCGCAAGGCCGCGTTCAATGCCTTCAAGATGCTCAACTACACCGGCACCAAGCGTCTGCAGTGCACTGGCGGAGCGACTGGTGACGGAGTGGACGCCATGGCCACCATGTCCGACGCCGGCGATTCGCTCCAGATCCTGGTCCACAACTACTACAAGACCCTCAACACAGCCAGTGGGTCGGGGGACAGCGTGACCATCAGCGTAAGCAACCTGCCCGCCGCACTGGCAAACCAGAAAGTCTACGTCACCCAGTTCCTGGTGGACGAGACTCACAGCAACCCCTACAACGTCTGGTCCACTCAGGGCAAGCCCGGGAGCCCGAGCGAGACACAGTGGGAAGCCATGCACACGGCACAGCACCTGGCGCTCTATCCCAACACCAAGGTGGGTGACCAGCAGACTGTCACCACCTCGTTCAACTCGACCTTCACGTTGAACAAGCAGGCAGGGTCGCTGATCATTGTTAGCCTCAAACGCCCGCTCACCGGCCGCAACGCCCTGGTGGAGATCGAAGGCGAGGACTTCGACGGCCAGTCAGGGGCGACCAAGGAAGACAGTGGTGACAGCGCCACTTTGGGACAATCGATATCTCTCACCAGCGGCGGCTGGGTCTACTTCGAAAACGTTGACTACACCGACAGCGGCGTCGGTAGCGTTCAGTTGCGCGTGAAGTCCGCAGCTGACACGACCCTCGAATTGCACCAGGACTCTCAGACCGGCACTCTTCTGGGTAGTTGCAAGGTGAGCTCCACTTCCAACGCGTGGGCCACACAGAACTGCACGCTCAGCCAGACGGTGGCGGGCGTGTCCAAACTGTACGTCGTTTCCAGCGGCGCAATTCACCTCAATCATCTGAAGTTCCAAGCAGCAACTCCGTCGGGGACCGGGGGAACGGGTGGTGGCGCGGGCGGCACGAGTGGTAGCTCCAATGGTGGCGCGACTGGCAGTGCGAGCGGCGGCACGAGTGACAGCTCCAACGGCGGTGCGGGCGGCAAGGCGAGCGGCGGCGCGACCGGCAGCTCCAATGGTGGCACGACTGGCAGTGCGAACGGCGGCACGAGCGGCAGCTCCAGCGGCGGCGCGGGCGGCAAGGCGAGCGGCGGCGCGGGTGGCAACGCGCGTGGCGGCGCGGGCGGCAGCGCGAGTGGCGGCGCGGGCGGCAACGCGAACGGCAGCTCGGGCGGCAGCGCGAATGGCGGCTCGGGCGGCGACACGAATGGTGGCTCGGGCGGCAACACGAATGGCGGCTCGGGCGGCAACACGAATGGCGGCTCGGGCGGCAGCGCGGGCGGCAATTCCGGTTCCGGCGGAGCTACAGCCACCGGTGGCGCGACCTCCGGCTGCTCCTGCCACATTGACAACCGCGGCGGTCCGTCTGGAACACTGCTGATCGTTGGGCTTGTCGCGGCGGTGCTCCGGCTTCGCAGGCAAAGGGCGCGTCGTTGAACCGTGCTCGAAAGGCGTTGCACCCCATGAAGACGCAATCCAGTCTTGCCGCGCTCGGATCCAGAACCCTCCGCGGCACTCGTCGCGCCCGTCCGGCGCACTTCCTGTCGACCGCTGCGATAGTCCCACTCAGTCTTGCGCTCCTCGCCGCGGCTTGTACGAAAAATGGGGCGGGCGGCACGGGCGGCACGGGGGGGACGGCGAGCTGCGCAAACGGACAGACCTACTGTGGGACCACCTGTGTGGATACGAGCACCAGTGACAGCAACTGCGGGACGTGCGGACGCGTGTGCGGAGTGACGCAGCACTGCGCGAACAGCTCGTGCATCAGCAACGTGACGACGGGCACCGGTGGGTCGACGGGGAGCGGCGGCGCGAGCGACACCGGGGGAGGGACCGGCGCCGCAGGGATGGGTGGTTCGTCCGGGACGACAGGGACCGCAGGCACGACTGCGAGCACGCCCACGCTGGTCACCTCAGATCCGTCCGCCTATTGGAAAACGGACGGGCAGCTCACGCAAGTGACGAACGGAAACGCCGACGTGACCGTCAACGACGCGTCTCCGGCACAGAACTGGGAGGGTTTCGGCGGCTCCTTCAACGAGAAGGGGTGGAACTACCTTTCCATGCTCAGTCAGACCGACAGGGACACGGCAATGAACCTCCTCTTCGGCGCTGACGGCGCGCGATTCGCCATTGGCCGCATCCCGATTGGGGCGACCGACTACTCGATGGAC